>JAEULB010000035.1 GCA_016792585.1 Rhodospirillaceae bacterium | reverse complement strand
GCTGGATCATCAAGTGCAAGGGCTGGGAGACCGATCCCAACGCCTACATCTACTTCATCACGCAGGCGCCGGTGTGGCAGGCGATCTGCGACGTGATCGGCGAGCCGGAATGGAAGACCCATCCCGACTACGCGACGCCGCCGGCCCGGCTCCCGCGCCTCAAGTCGATCTTCGAGCGCATCGAGCAGTGGACCATGACCAAGACCAAGTTCGAGGCCATGGACATCCTCAACAAGTACGACATCCCCTGCGGTCCGATCCTGTCCCTGAAGGAGATCGCCGAGGACCAGTCGCTGCGCAAGACCGGCACCGTGGTCGAGGTCGACCACCCGACCCGCGGCAAGTACCTGACCGTCGGCAACCCGATCAAGCTGTCGGATTCGATCTCGGAAGTGACGCGTTCGCCGCTTCTGGGCGAGCACACCGATGAGATCCTGAAGGACGTGCTGAAGTTCAAGGACAGCGAGATCGCCGAGATCAAGGGCTCGGGCGCTCTGACGCCGCCGCCGAAGAAGGAAGAAGCGAAGGCCGCCTGAAGCCCGGGGGAATCTTAAGATGCGCATCGTAGTTCATGGCCAGCAGGCCTTCGGAAAGGCCGTCCTCGAGGCGCTGCTGAAGCGCGGCGAGAACGTCGTCGGCGTCTATGTGGCGCCGGAGAAGGAGGGACAGAAGGCGGATCCTCTCAAGGAAGCCGCGCTCGCCGCCAGGCTGCCGGTGTTCCAGCCGAAGTCGTACCGGCAGCCGGGTCCGGTCTGGGACGAGTTCAAGGCATTGAAGCCAGACCTGCAGGTCATGGCCTTCGTCACCCTGTTCGTGCCGTCGGGATTCCTCAACATCCCGACCCACGGCTCGATCCAGTACCACCCCTCGCTGCTGCCGCTGCATCGGGGCCCGTCCTCGATCAACTGGCCGATCATCCAGGGGCGCCAGGAGACCGGGCTCTCGATCTTCTGGCCGGATGACGGGCTCGATACCGGCCCGATCCTGATCCAGAAGAAGACGCCGATCTCCGACGACGACTCGCTCGGCTCCGTCTACTTCGACCGCCTGTTCCCGATGGGCGTGGAAGCGATGCTCGAAGGCGTCGACCTGGTGAAATCAGGCAAGGCGCCGCGCATCGAGCAGGATCATTCAAAGGCGACCTACGAAGGCTGGTGCACGCCCGAGAACGCGCGCATCGACTGGGGCCGCCAGGGCTTCCACATCCACAACCTGGTTCGCGGCTGCAACCCGGCGCCAGGCGCGTGGACGACCCTCGCCGGCAGGAAGATCCAGATCTTCGAGACCAAAAAGATCCCGGCGATCGACCCGAAGGGGATCGGCGGCAAGATGGGCCAGGTGATGGAAGTCGACGACAAAGGCTTCACGGTCTGCTGCGCCGACGGCCGCATCCACGTCCTCCGCGTACGCGGCGACGCCGGCAAGGTGACGGGTGCCGAGTTCGCCGCATCCGGCGGCATCAAGGTCGGTGACATTCTGGGGGGCTGACGCCCCCCAGTCTCTTTTCCTTCTACGCCCGACGCGATCCGCCGGGCGCCACATCCAAAAGCGAAGTTGGGGGATGGGTCATGCGTAATCCCGCTGAGCAGCACGCCAAGCCGAAGTCCGACATCGAGATCTCGCAAGCCGCGACCATGCGCCCCGTCGTCGACGTGGCGCGCGAGAAGCTCGGCATCGACTCGAAGAACCTCGAGCCCTACGGCCACTACAAGGCCAAGGTGTCCCTCGACTACGTCAACTCGCTGAAAGGCAAGAAGGACGGCAAGCTGATCCTGGTCAGCGCCATCACCCCGACGCCGGCCGGCGAGGGCAAGACCACGACCACGGTCGGCCTCGGCGACGCGCTCAACCACATCGGCAAGAAGGCGATCATCTGCCTGCGCGAGCCGAGCCTCGGCCCCTGCTTCGGCGTCAAAGGCGGTGCGGCCGGCGGCGGATATGCCCAGGTGGTGCCGATGGAGGACATCAACCTCCACTTCACCGGTGACTTCCACGCGATCGGCGCCGCCAACAACCTGCTGGCCGCGCTGGTCGACAACCACATCTACTGGGGCAACGAGCTGGGCTTCGACTCCCGCCGCGTGACCTGGCGCCGCGTGCTCGACATGAACGACCGTGCGCTCCGCGAGATCACCTCCTCGCTCGGCGGCGTCGCCAACGGCTTCCCCCGCGTCGACGGCTTCGACATCGTCGTGGCATCCGAGGTCATGGCGATCTTCTGCCTCGCCACATCGCTCGACGACCTGCAGAAGCGCCTCGGCAACATCATCGTGGGATATACCCGCGATCGTAAGCCGATCCGCGCGCACCAGCTGAAGGCCGCCGGCCCGATGACGGCGCTGCTCAAGGACGCGCTGGCGCCGAACCTGGTGCAGACGCTGGAGAACAACCCGGCCTTCATCCATGGCGGCCCGTTCGCCAACATCGCCCATGGCTGCAACACGGTGCTCGCCACCACCACGGCGCTCAAGCTCGGCGACTACGTGGTGACCGAGGCCGGCTTCGGCGCCGACCTGGGCGCCGAGAAGTTCTTCGACATCAAGTGCCGGAAGGCGGGCCTCAAGCCCGACTGCGCGGTGCTGGTCGCGACCATCCGCGCCCTCAAGATGCACGGCGGCGTCGCCAAGGACGACCTCAAGAAGGAGAACCTGGACGCGCTGAAGAAGGGCCTCTCGAACCTGCAGCGCCACGTCACCAACGTGCAGAAGTACGGCGTGCCGGTGGTCGTCTCGATCAACCGCTTCTCCGCCGACACCCAGGCTGAGATCGACCTGGTCAAGTCAGCCTGCGGCGCGCTCGGCGTCGAGGCGTTCATGGCCGACCACTGGGCCGGCGGCGGCGCCGGCGCTGCCGAGGTGGCGCACGCGGTGGTCAAGCTCTGCGAGAGCGGCAAGGCCGGCTTCAAGGTTCTCTACCCGGATGACATGCCGCTCTGGGACAAGATGAAGACCATCGCCCAGCAGATCTACGGTGCCGCCGACATCACCGCCGAGAAGAGTGTGCGCGACCAGATCGCGGGCCTGCAGAAGGACGGCTTCGGCCACTTCCCGATATGCGTCGCCAAGACCCAGTACAGCTTCTCGACCGACGCCAACGCCAAGGGCGCGCCCTCGGGCCACACGATCCCGATCCGCGAGGTCCGGGTCTCGGCCGGAGCCGAGTTCCTGGTCTTCATCTGCGGCGAGATCATGACGATGCCGGGACTGCCCAAGGTGCCGGCGGCGAACTCGATCGAAGTGAACGCCCAGGGCAAGATCGTCGGCCTGTTCTAGGGTTTGCGCGGTTCATGCCGGCCGCGCTAGCGTGGCCGGCATGAACCGCGACGTCGAGATCAGCGAGGTCGGCCCGCGCGACGGGCTGCAGATGCTCAAGGGCATCATGCCGACCTCCGCCAAGAAGGCCTGGATCGCGGCGCTGGCAGCCGCCGGCCTCCCCGAAATCGAAGTCTGCTCCTTCGTCCCGCCTAAACTGCTGCCGCAGATGGCGGATGCCGCCGAGGTCGTCGCCTACGCCCGCACCCTGCCCACCCTGCATGTCGCCGCGCTCGCGCCCAATGCCAAGGGGACGGCGCGGGCGATCGAGGCCGGCGCGCACAAGATCACCCTGCCGCTCTCGGTCAGCCACTCGCACTCGCTCGCCAATGTGCGGAAGACGCCGAACGAGATGGTCGAGGAGATCAGGGAGTCGGCGAAGCTCCGCGACGCCTCGCCGTCGAAGCCTGGCATCGAGGCAGGCCTATCCACCGCCTTCGGCTGCACGATCGAGGGTACGGTCGCCGAGAGCGAGGTCGTTCGGCTCGCCGTCGCTGCGATCGCGGCCGGCGCCGACGAGGTGGGGCTCGCCGACACCACCGGCATGGCCAACCCGCAGAAAATCAAGCAGGTGATCGCCAACGTCCGCCGCGAGATCGGCGACAGGCTGACCGGCGTTCATCTCCACAACACCTTCGGCCTCGGCCTTGCCAACGCGCTCGCGGCCTACGAGGCAGGCCTTCGGACCTTCGACGCCTCTCAGGCAGGCTTAGGCGGATGCCCCTATGCGCCGGGTGCCACCGGCAACGTCGTCACCGAGGACCTGGTCTACATGTTCGAGAGCATGGGTGTGCGCACCGGCATCGATCTCGAGAAGCTGATGGAGGGCCGCCGCATTCTCGCGGAAGCCTTCCCGAACGAGCCGCTCTACGGCTACGTGCCGGCAATCGGCCTGCCCAAGAACTACCGCCCGGCCGCCTGACATGACCTCGACACTTCCGCTCGACGGCATCCGCGTCGTCGAGTTCACCCACATGGTGATGGGCCCGACCTGCGGCATGGTGCTGGGCGATCTCGGCGCCGACGTGATCAAGGTCGAGCCGACGCCCAATGGCGACAACACCCGCCGGCTGGTCGGCGCCGGTGCCGGCTTCTTCATGAACTTCAACCGCAACAAGCGCTCGGTCGCCCTCGATCTCAAATCGCCCGCGGGCAAGGAAGTAATCACGAAGCTGATCTCGACCGCCGACGTGGTGACCGAGAACTTCCGCCCCGGCGCGATGGAAGGCCTCGGTCTCGGCTACGAGGATGTGGCAAAGCTGAATCCCAAGGCGATCTACGCCTCCCTCAAGGGCTTCCTCGCCGGACCCTACGAGCATCGCGCCGCGCTCGACGAGATCGTGCAGATGATGGGCGGTCTCGCCTATATGACCGGGCCGGAGGGCCGCCCGCTCCGCGCCGGCTCCTCGGTCAACGACATCATGGGAGGCATGTTCGCGGCGATCGCGATCCTTGCCGCGCTCAACCAGCGGCGCGACACCGGCAAGGGCCAGTACGTGAAGTCGGCGCTGTTCGAGAATTGCGCGCTCCTGGTCGGCCAGCACATGGCGCAGCAGGCGGTGACCGGCAAGGCGCCGAACCCGATGCCGAACCGGATCTCGCCCTGGGCGATCTACGATCTCTTCGAGACCAAAGACGGCGAGAAGCTGTTCATCGGCGTCGTCACCGACGCGCAATGGAAGCTGTTCTGCGAGGAGTTCAGGCGCCCTGACCTGCAGAACGATCCCAACCTCGCGAACAACAGCCAGCGCGTCCATGCACGCGCGACGATGATCCCCGAGATCCAGAAGATGGTCGGCGCCTACTCACGATCCGAGCTGATGGCGATCTTCGAGCGGATCGGGCTGCCCTTCGCGCCGATCACCAAGCCGGCGGACCTGTTCGAGGATCCGCACCTGAATGCTTCCGGCGCGATGGTCGAGCTGACCAATCCCGAGAACGGCGCCCGCGCGCGTCTTCCCGGGCTGCCGATCGAGATGGACGGCGCCAGGCTGCCGCTCCGCCATGACGTGCCCAAGCTCGGCGAGCACACCGCAGAGATCCTGGCCGAGCTGGGATACGGTGCCGACGACATCGCCCGCATCGCTGGATGAACCTCCGGCGCATCACGCACCGGGACACCGACTGGCACGAGCGCTTCTTCGCACTCGTCGAGACGGTGTTCCGGACATCCGGGAGCAATTTCCGGCCCTGGAACGAGCGTGGCGGCTGGCATCCGGGCTACGAGGTGTTCACCATCGAGCTGGACGGCGACGTCCTCGCCACGGTCGGGCGCGAGCGGATGCGCTTCGTCATCGACGGCAAGGAGCATGACGGCTACCAGCTCGGTGCCGTCGCGACCCATCCCGATCGTCGCGGCCAGGGACTGTCGCGGCGACTTCTTTCCCGGGTCCTGGACGATATCTCCGGGCGCCCGGTCATCCTTTTCGGCAATGTGCGCGTCGTCGACTTCTATCCGCGCTTCGGTTTCACGCGGATCGCGCAAAGCAGCTTCATGGCGCCGGTCGCCGTCGAGCCAGCGCGTGCAGCACCGACGCTCGACCTGGAAACTCCCGAGGATCGCGCTTGGCTCGCCGCGCTGTGTGCCCGTGCTCGCTCGCCCGACACCGCCTTCTCGGCGCACGACTACTACCCCACCCTACTCTGGCATCTGACGCACAAGCCGAGGCCCGTCTTCCGGCTCGACGAGGTCGATGCCGCGGTCGTGGCGAGTGTCGAGGGGGAGCGCCTCGTCCTTCACGACCTTATCGCGCCTCGGCCCTTCGACCTGAGCCGGATCTTGCCGCGGCTGACGCCGAGCCGCGTGTCGGCGCTGGAATTCGGGTTCGCACCGGAGAACTGGTGGCCCTCGGCCACCGCGTCGCCCGCCGACGAGCCGGACTCGCCATTCTTCGTTCGCAACCTGCCGCCATTGCCGGCGCGCGCGTTCCGCTTCCCCGACCTGGCCCAGACCTAAGTCGACAGGAACCGCCGCTTTTCGCCTTCCAGCACCAGCGCCGTCAGCCGGCCGCTCACATAGGCGCCGGTGTCGATGCCGATGCGGTTCGGACGGATCTCCGGTTCCCAGGCGATCGAGTGGCCGTGGACGACGACCTGGCCGTGGTCGACCTCGGAGTCCAGGAACTCGTGGCGGATCCAGAGCAGGTCATCGCGACGCTGTCGTGCGAGCGGAATCCGCGGGCGGATGCCGGCATGGACGAAGAGGTAGTCGCCCTCCGCATGGCGGAGCGGCAATCCCTCCAGAAAGGCAAGATGCCGTTCCGGGACCGCGCGATTGAAGGCGTCCTGCGCCTGCGCCATCCATTCCTCGGGCGGCAGCGCCGGATCGGGGGCGGCGCCATAGCTCTTGAGCGTCTCCATGCCGCCGAAGCCCATCCAGCTCTCGCCGACCCAGCGGTCGACGAGAAAGCGGCACATCGCATCCTCGTGGTTGCCGAGCAGATGCACGGTCTCGTCGGCCGGCAGCGGGCGGTCGAGCAGGTGATCGAGCACTTCGCGCGACTCGGGCCCACGATCGACGTAGTCGCCGAGATATACCGCGACGGTCCGCGCCGGCCGCGCGCGGGCGAGATCGGCCTCGATCATTGCTTCGAGCCGCATCAGCAGGTCGAGGCGGCCATGCACATCGCCGATGGCATACACACGCGTGCCGGGAGGAACCGCGGTCACGAGTCGGCGGCCAGGCCGACCGCCTCGCGCTCGAGGACGTCGAGCGAGGCCCGGTCCTCGCCGTCGACGACGATGCTGGCGACGGCGACGCAGGTCGCGAGATTGCCGGCGACCGAGCCGCCGGGCCTGGCATCGACCGCGGTCGCCAGGACCACGAGCAAGGCGCGCTCGGCCTCGAGCTCGGCTCGCTTGACCAGGGACCGGACCGGATCGGAGCGCTCCCTGGGCATGCCCTCGTGCCCAGCCCTGAGCCGGCGGCGGAGCCGGCGGAGCGGCCGCACCACCTCGAAACGCCAGGACTGGGTCGCGGTGATCAGGGCGGCCCCCTGCTCGCGCGTCAATTCGAGCGAGCGGACGCCGAGCCAGCACGCATGAAGAAGGAGCGCCACGTCGAAGCTCCGCCGGTCCTGCAGGTCGAGGCAGGCGGCGGCGACCCCCGGTCGGGCATACAGCGCCTCGGCGAAGCTTGGAAAGTCGGTCGTCGGCATCCTTAAAGACCCGGTTTGCTCCGGCCACCCAGTTGCGCTAGGAGACTGGCGAGGGGCGGTGGCTTTGGCAAGCAGGGCCCCTAAAATGAAGCTCGCATGGACGATCTAGAACCGCTTCGCCGCAAGCTCGCCGAACTGGAAAGCGAGCACCGCGACCTGGACGACGTCATCTCGCGGATCAGCGACGCGATGCCGTTCGACCGTCTGCGCCTGCAGCGGCTCAAGAAACGAAAGCTTCAACTGAAAGACATGATCGAGAAGCTTCGGAGCCAGCTGCTCCCGGACATCACCGCGTGAGCCTTGCCTCGGGCCGCGCGCTCCCTATGATCCCCGGCTTCGTTCTCCGCTAGGATCGGCACATGGCCAAGGCACCCCTCGTCGGAATCATCATGGGAAGCCAGTCGGACTGGGCGACGATGGCCCATGCCGCCGATGTGCTGAAGGCGCTTTCCGTGGCCTTCGAGACCAGGATCGTCTCCGCCCACCGCACCCCCAAGCGCCTCGTGGCCTATGCCGAGGGTGCAGCGGGTCGCGGGCTCAAGGTGATCATCGCCGGCGCCGGCGGTGCCGCGCACCTGCCGGGCATGTGTGCCTCGATGACGGCGCTGCCGGTGCTCGGCGTGCCGGTCGAGAGCCACGCGCTCAAGGGCATGGACAGCCTGCTCTCAATCGTCCAGATGCCGGGCGGAGTCCCTGTCGGCACGCTTGCGATCGGCAAGGCCGGCGCGATCAATGCCGCGCTGCTGGCATCCTCGATCCTGGCCCTTTCGGACAAGAAGCTCGCCGGCCGGCTCGCCGACTGGCGCAAGCGCCAGACCGCGTCGGTCGCCGAAGCCCCCAGCGGATAGGGGTGGCGGGATGACGGCTCTCCCGCCGGGATCGACCATCGGCATGATGGGCGGCGGCCAGCTCGGCCGCATGACCGCGCTCGCCGCAGCCGAGCTGGGCTACCGCGTCCACGTCTTCACGCCGGAGAAGGACTCGCCCTGCCAGCAGGTCACGGACAGGGCGACGGTCGCCGACTACAACGATACGACCGCGCTCGACGCCTTCGCCAAAGCAGTCGACGTCGTCACGCTCGAATTCGAGAACCTGCCGGCCGAAGCGCTTGATCGGCTTGCCATGTCGAAGCCGGTCCGGCCGTCGGCATCGGTCCTGCGCGTCGCGCAGGACCGGCTCCTGGAAAAGGAATTCTGCCGGAAGCTCGGCATCGGCACCGCGCCCTATCGGCACGTGGACACGCCGGCCGAGCTCGAGCGCGCGGTGGCCGATCTCGGCCGGCCGTCGGTGCTGAAGACGCGTCGTCTCGGCTACGACGGCAAGGGCCAGGTGAAGATCGCCGCCAGCACCGATCCCGGCGCGGCGCTGCACTCGTTCAAGGGCGCGGCTGCGATCCTGGAGGGTTTCGTCGACTTCAGGCTCGAGGTCTCGGTGATCGCCGCGCGCGGGATCGACGGCAAGGTCGTGTCATACCCCGTCGTCGAGAACCGGCACGAGAACCATATCCTCGCCACCACCATCGCGCCGGCGTCGGTCTCGCCAGCGGTCGCCGCGGAGGCGCGCCGCATCGCCGAGACGCTCGTCGGCGCGCTCGATGTCGTCGGCCTGCTCGCGGTCGAGATGTTCGTGACCAGGGACGACAAGGTGCTGGTCAACGAGCTGGCGCCGCGCCCGCACAATTCCGGGCATTGGACCATCGAGGGCTGCCCGACCAGCCAGTTCGCCCAGCTGGTCCGCGCCTGCGCCGGCCTGCCGCTCGGTGCCGTCGAGCCGTTCGTTCCGGCCGAGATGCGGAACCTGATCGGCGACGCGGCCAACGACTGGCCGAAACTCGCCGCCGATCCCTCGGCGCATCTTCATCTCTACGGCAAGGCCGAGGCGCGCCCAGGCCGCAAGATGGGGCACGTGACCCGCCTCAAGCGCTGAAGCGCGTATCGGTCGAGGCGGCAGTACAGTCCGTCGCGGCCGTCTCTGGCGGCATCCGTGCCCGTCGCTACCCTGCTCGCATGCTCGACGTCATCCCGCTCGCCACCTACTGCTTCGTCATGTCGATCACGCCCGGCCCCAACAACGTCATGGTGACGGCCTCGGGTGTGACCTTCGGCTACCGCCGCACGATCCCGCACATGCTCGGCATCAGCCTGGGCTGCGGCTTCCAGATCGTGCTGGTGGCGCTCGGCATGGGAACCGTGTTCGAGCTCTGGCCGTGGCTGCAGGACATCCTGCGCTGGGCCGGGGCCGCCTATCTCGCCTATCTCGCCTGGCGCCTGCTGCGTGCCGGCCTCGTCGTCGGCGAGGCCGAAGGCCGCGCCCGGCCGCTGACCTTCCTCGAAGCCGCAGCGTTCCAGTTCCTCAATCCCAAGGCCTGGATGATCGCGGTCACCACCGCAACCGTGTTCCTGCCGAAGGACCTGAACCCGCTGCTCGGGAGCCTCTACATGGCACTCGTTCTGGCGATCGTGAACTACCCCAGCATCAGCGTCTGGACGCTGTTCGGCACCGCGATGCGGCGCCTGCTCGGCAGCGACCGGCTGCGCCAGACCTTCTCGATCGGGCTTGCGGTGGCGCTGGTCCTGACCGGCGCTGCTATGCTGTGGGAGTGATGCTCGACCTCGTCCGTACCTCCAAGATCCCGCTGACCGACCAGATCGTCGACGGCCTCGCCGCGATGATCGGGCGCGGCCAGCTCGCCGAGGGCACGCGGCTGCCATCGGTCCGCCGGCTCTCCCGACAGCTCGGCGTCAGCGCCTTCACCGTCGTCACCGCCTATGACCGGCTCGCCGCCTCGGGCACGATCGAGCCGCGCGCCGGCACCGGCTTCTTCGTCGCAAGGCGCGCCGCCGATCCCGGGCTCGCCAGCATCGAGGCTCCGCCGGAGACGCCCGACACCGCGCTCAGCCTGGCACGCGCCGCGCTCGACCTGGCGCCGATCGCGGTGCCGGCGGGCGCTGGCTACCTGCCGCCCGAATGGATGGCCGACGGCTTGCCGGCCTCGGTGGTCGCGAAGGTCGCGCGCCGAGAGGGCGGCATCCTCTCGCCCTGCCCCGCGCCCGGCCTGCCGGCCTTGCGCGAGCAGCTGGTGCAGCGCCTCCAGCAGAACGGCGTGCCGGCGAAGATCGGCAACGTCGTCGTCACGCTCGGCGCGACGCAGGCCTTCGACGTGATCATCCGCTCGCTGCTCGCGCCGGGCGATACGGTCGTGGTCGAGGATCCCGGCTACTTCGTGCTCTTCGCCCAGCTCGCCCGGGCCGGCCTCAAGCTGCTCGCGGTGCCGCGCGAGGCGGACGGGCCCGACATGGAGGCGCTCGAGGAGATCTGCCGTCTGCACCGTCCGCGCGCGATCTTCGTGCAGACGCTTCTGCACAACCCGACCGGCACGTCGATCTCGCCCGCCAAGTGCCATCGCCTGCTGACGCTGGCCGAGAAGCACGATGCGCTGATCGTCGAGGACGATGCCTACGGCGACCTCGCGGAGGCCGGTGCCATCCGTCTCGCGCAGATCGGCGGGCTGGAGCGCGTGCTGCATGTCGGCAGCTTCACCAAGACCTTGAGCCCCGGCTTCCGCGTCGGCTTCGTCGCAGCCCCGCTCGGCCTCGTGCCACGGCTGATCGAGGAGAAGCTATTGTCGGTGTTGAGCGCGCCGGCGCTGCCCGAGGCGATCGTCGCCGAGGTGCTGGCCACGGGCCGCTTCCGCCGCCATATCGCCCAGCTCCGCCGACGGATCGACAAGGCCCATGCCCAGGCACGGAAGGCGCTCGCCGCCACCGGCATCCGCATCGACGGCGACCGCAGCGAAGGCCTGTTCCTTTGGACCAGGGTTCCCGACGAGGTCGATGTCGACGCCCTGGTCCGGCGCGGACGCGAGGCGGGAATCCTGCTGGCGAAGGGCGCGCTGTTCTCGCCGTCCGGCCGTCACTCGCAGCATCTCAGGTTCAACGCCTATCACGCGTCGAACCCGATGCTGGGCAAGTTCCTGGCGCGAGAGATCGCCTAGCCGCGAAAGGCGCGGTCGAAGCGGCGGAGCGGGTTCGGGAAATCGGTGGCGAGCCGGCGGAGCCGATCGAAGCCCTGGCCGATTGCGCGCGGCACCTTGATCGCGTCATCGAGGCGGCGGGCGAGGAAGTCCCAGGTCTTCACCTGGCCTTCCGAGCGGTCGTCGAGCCAGTAGAGGACGGTCGCGCCATAGACGCCGGCGAGGATCGCGCGCTTGGAATAGAAGTTCCAATCGGTCGAGGTGTCGCCGATGCCGAACCACACCGCATCGACGGTGCGGTAGAGCGACCTGAGTGCGAGTGGGGCATTCTGCGGCAGGGCCAGCGTCGCCAGGCCGCGCCGCACCGCTTCCCGATGCGGCAGCACGCGTTCGAGCCGGCGGCGGACCGCGAGCAGGACCTTCTCGCGCACCTTGAGCGAGGCGAGATCGGCGCCTTCGAGGTCGGCGATCATCCTGCGGTCGGCCTCGGCGAGGAACAGCTCGAGCGTCTCGATCGCGCCGCCGGGGAAGGCATCGAGCACGTCAGCGACCGTGAGGCCGATATCCTCGGCAGCACGCCTGAGGCTCGCGTCGGTCCAGCCGTCGAAAGGCACGTGACCGAGCGTGGCCTCCATCAGACGCCTGCGCTTCTCGTCCCAGTCCATGGTCAGTCCTCCGCCGCCAGGATCGCGGCCTCGGGCGTGCCTCGCGCGGCCGCCTCCAGCTCCTCAACGTAGCCAAGCGACGTCAGATCCGTCATGCGCTGGGGGTAGAGGATACCGTCCAGGTGGTCGAACTCGTGCTGCACGACCCGGGCGTGCCAGCCGGACGCGACCCGCTCGATCAGCTCGCCATCCAGGCCGTAGCCCCGATAGCGGACCTTCTTGAACCGGGGAACCGTGCCGCGGAGACCGGGGACCGAGAGGCACCCTTCCCAGCCCGGCTCGGTCTCCTCGGTCAGAGGCTCGATCACCGGGTTGACGATGGCCATGACCTCCTGCGGCTGGTCGTACTCGTCCCCGGTCGACCGGCTCGCCGGCACGGTGAAAATGACAACTCGTTTAGGCACGAAAACTTGAGGGGCCGCGATTCCGGCCCCGTTCACGGCCAGCATGGTCTCGAACATGTCGGCGACCAGGGTCCGGATCTCGGGCGCGGTCGGGTCCGGAACCTCGTCGGCGCGGCGCTTGAGCACGGGCTGGCCCATGCGGGCTATGGGGAGGATGGCCATGGGGGAACTATCGCAATCGGCCTGTGTTGCCTCAAGGACAAAGCCGAAATATCCCTGTTTTCCTGTGGTTTCCGGCCCTTCACAAGCCCCGGGACCTATGGTAGAAGCCCGCCTCCCAACGGTTTCCACTTGGAGAGCTGAAGTCCGTGCAAGTCCTCGTCCGCGACAACAACGTCGATCAGGCCCTTCGCGTTCTCAAGAAGAAGATGCAGCGCGAGGGAGTCTTCCGCGAGATGAAGCTCCGCCGGAACTTCGAGAAGCCCTCTGAGAAGCGGGCCCGCGAGCGCGCCGAGTCGGTGCGCCGCTACCGCAAGCTGCTCAGGAAGCGCATGGAGCGCGAGGGCTACTAGCCCACCCGCGTCCAGCCGTTGGAATGGGGCCGCCCGCGGGAACGCCGGCGGCCTTTTCGTTTCTGGAGAGTCCCTCATGTCCCTCCGCCTGGTGAAGCCCGAGCCCCGCCATGTTGCCGAGTGGCGGCGCTGGCGCACCGACCCGGATTCTCGCCGCTTCATGTACCTGCCGGCCGGCGGTCTCGACGAATGGGCGGCCAAACTGGCCGAGGCCAAGTCCGACCTCGCAGACAAGACAGGCGAACTCTACCGCTGGATCGCCGAGGTCGACGGCCAGCCGGTCGGCAGCCTGTCGCTCTCCTATGTCGACTGGATCCAGCGCTTCTGCGAAGTGGGCTACGTGATCGCGCCCGAGATGCGGCGTAAAGGCCATGGGCGGCCCATGGTCGCGGCCGGGCTCGACCTGGGTTTCGCCAGCGGCCTCGAACGGATCATGGCCTTCATCTGCACCGACAACGACGCCTCGGTGCGGTTGGTCGAGGGCCTGGGCTTCCGCCGCGAAGGCCTGCTCCGCCGCCATGCGATCATCGAGGGCGAGCGGCGCGACCACTACCTCTACGCCATCCTCAAGGAGGAGTGGCTTTCAGGTGCCTGACGGTCTGAACGCCTACTGCACCAACGGCGTGTCGGGCAGCGACCCCAGGTTGACGCCTTCGATGCGCGCCTGCCCGAGCAGCACGGAAATGTACTGGTGGATCGCGCGCCGCCTGACCGAGTCGGCCAGGTAGTCGGCGATCCGAGACCGCACGGCGTCGAGCGGCAGGTCGACACCTGCCTTCCGATCGATGAGGCGGACGACGTGGACGCCGTAGCGGGTCTCGATCGGCAGGCCGCAGACCTCCCCCGGCTCCAGGCTGAACAGGAATGTCTCGAACTCGGGCACCGTCTGCCCGCGCTCGACCCAGCCCAGGCTTCCCCCGCTGGTCTTCGACGGACAGTCAGAGAAGCGTCCCGCGAGTTCGGCCATCGCCGACGGATCAGCCATGATCTGGGGAATCCATGCCGCCGCCCTGGCTTTCGCCGCGTCTCGGCCTGCGCGGTCCTCGGGCGGCACCGCGAGCAGGACATGGTCGGCGAGATAGGTGTCCGGCGTGCGGAAACGCTTCCGGTTGGCCTCGTAGTAGCGTCGGCACGTCTCCTCGTCGGCGACCGGCACCGAGACCTCACGTGCGAGCAGGGCCTCGATCGCGCCGTCGTCCGCTGAAGGCTCGTCTCCGAGCACCTCGGCAACGCCGGCCCGTGCTGCCTCCTGCCGAAGTACCTCGCGGACGACCAGGGCCTGCGCGGCGCGCTCCCAGGCTCCCTCGGCCGAACCGGCCGGGTGGTACTGCATCTCCGCGGCGATCGTCGCTTCGTCGATCTCCGCGCCGTTGACGCGAACAGTCATGTCCTTCTCCTCAGGCGGCGCCGCGGCGGCGGACGATCTGATAGCGCCGGAACACGTACCAGATAGGTGCGCTCCATATATGGACCAGGCGCGAGAACGGGAACGCCAGGAAGATCACCATGCCGAGCACCAGATGCGCCCGGTACGGCCAAGCCACGCCCTCCAGGAAGCCCGCGGCACCCGACCGGAAGGTGACGATGTGCTGGGCCCAGTCCGCGAGCTTCAGCATCACCTCGCCATCGGGATGTCCAAGCGAGTACGGCACCGTCACCAGACCGAGCACAAGCTGCAGCCACAGCAGCGCCAGGATCGCGATGTCCATGGCGGACGATGTCTTGCGGATGCGAGGGTCGAACAGCCTTCGGTGCAGCAGCATGCTGAGACCGATGAAGCAGAGAACGCCGAAGAACCCGCCGCTGACGATGGCCAGCATCTGCTTGTCCGGCACGCTCAGGCCGAGCGCGGTGTAGACCGCATGCGGCGTCAGCAGGCCGAAGAAGTGGCCGAACAGCAGGAACAGGATGCCGACGTGGAACAAGTTGGAGCCCCACCGCAACTGCCGGGCGCGGAGCATCTGGCTGGAACCGCTGCGCCAGCCGTACTGCTCGCGGTCGAAGCGGATCAGACTGCCGACCAGGAACACGGTCAGCGCGACATAAGGGAAGATGCCGAACACGGCCTGCTCGATGAAGGGTCTCATCTCAGTCCTCCGCTACTGCGCACGCATGCGTTCAAGCATGCCGGCGACCTTGCCACAGCCCGCCTGCTCGCGGTTCCCCTCGGGTCCGAAGGTCACCGCGATCTCCTCCCACGCACGATCGAGCGCGTCGGGGCCGTCATCGACCGCCTCGGCAGCCTCCGCCTCGACCGGCTCGCCGGCGAGCTCGAGCAATGCTCCGAGAACCGCCGCATAGGCGGGATCGCGTCCCTTCAAGCGGACATGCATGGCGTTCAGGATGTGAGCGACGTCGCCGAGGGACTCCCGCGCTTCCGCCTCCGGCCTCGTCGACAGGAACTCGACGAACAGCGGCAGATAATCGGGCAGCTCGTCGGCCTCGACGAAGTAGCCGCCCGACTCGTAGAGCCCGAGCAGGTCGACCATAGCCTGGCCGCGGTCCCGGCTTTCGCCATGCACGTGCTCGAACAGGTGCAGCGAGAGCATCCGGCTGCGGTCGAAGAGGCCGACATAGGCTTCCTCGGCCGGCATCGTCTCGCGGTTGCCGAGGCGGTTCAGCAGCGGCGATAGCGCCGCGATGCGCCGTCCGGACAATGCCGCATCGTCAGCGAGCGCGTCGCGGATCTCGGGGATCGCCATCGCCAGGTCGGCGGTGGGATAGGTCAGGAGCGCCGACAGCGCCTTCAGGCTCAGCCTCATCGTCCGTTCTCCTTGGCCGGAACCTTGACTTTGTGCTTCCCGAACAGGTTCGCGGTGGACGTGCCGTCGGAACAGCCGTTGCCGAAGCTGAAGCCGCAGCTGCCTTTCAGATCGAAGGCGTCCTCCGCGTACTCGCGATGCGACGTCGGGATCACGAAGCGGTCCTCGTAGTTGGCGATCGCGAGATACCGGTACATCTCCTCGACCTGCTCGCGGGTGATGCCCGCCTGGTTCAGGGCCTTGGTCTCGACGACGCCGTCGACATGGCGTGCGCGCATGTGGATGCGCATGGCGAGCATGCGCTCGAGCGCACGAACGACCGGGAACTCGTCGCCGGCCGTAAGCAGGTTGGCGAGGTAGCGCACCGGGATCTTCAGCGAGCGCACGTCCGGGATTTCCCCCGAGAACCCGATGTGGCCGGCTTCCGCCGCCGCCTGGATCGGTGAAAGCGGCGGCACGTACCACACCATGGGCAGCGTCCGGTACTCCGGGTGCAGCGGCATCGCGACCTTCCAGTCGATCGCCATCTTGTAGGTCGGCGAGCGGCGCGCGGCTTCGAGCCAGTTCTCGGGAACGCCGTCGCGGCGCGCCTGGGCGATCACCTCCGGGTCTTCGGGATCGAGGAACAGCGAGAGCTGCGCCTCGTAGAGATCCTTTTCGTCCGGCACCGAGGCGGCTTCCTCGATCCGGTCGGCGTCACAGAGGAGCACGCCGAGGTAACGGATGCGGCCGACGCAGGTCTCTGAGCAGACGGTCGGCTCACCGACCTCGATGCGCGGATAGCAGAAGGTGCACTTCTCGGCCTTACCGGATTCCCAGTTGTAGTAGATCTTCTTGTACGGGCAGCCGCTGACGCACATGCGCCAGCCGCGGCACTTGTCCTGGTCAATCAGGACGATGCCGTCTTCTTCGCGCTTGTAGATCGAGCCCGACGGACAGGAGGCGACGCAGGCCGGATTGAGGCAGTGCTCGCACAGCCTCGGCAGATAGAACATGAAGGTCTTCTCGAACTGACCGTAGATGTCCTTCTGGATCCCCTCGAAGTTCGCGTCCTTCGAGCGCTTGGCGAACTCGCCGCCGAGGATCTCCTCCCAGTTCGGGCCCCACTCGATCTTCTCCATGCGCTGGCCGGTGAGCAGCGACACGGGGCGTGCGACCGGCGAGGCCTGCTTCTCCTCGGAGGTGTGCAGGTGCTCGTAGTCGAAGGTGAACGGCTCGTAGTAGTCGTCGATTTCCGGCAAGTCCGGGTTGGCGAAGATGTTGGCCAGGACCCGCCAGCGGCCGCCGATTCTGGGCTCAATCTTGCCGCTGGACTTCCGGCGCCAGCCGCCTTTCCAGCGCTCCTGGTTCTCCCAATCCTTGGGATAGCCGATGCCGGGCTTGGTCTCGACGTTGTTGAACCACGCGTACTCGACGCCTTGCCGACTGGTCCAGACGTTCTTGCAGGTGACCGAGCAGGTATGACAGCCGATGCACTTGTCCAGGTTGAGGACCATTGCGATCTGGGCACGGACCTTCATGGCGCTATGCTCCCACCTTTTCAGCCTGGGCCAGCGGCTTCTCCAGCCAGTCGACATTGCTCATCTTGCGGACGATGACGAATTCGTCGCGGTTCGTGCCGATGGTGCCGTGGTAGTTGAAGCCGTAGCTGAGTTGCGCGTAGCCGCCGATCATATGAGTCGGCTTCGGACATGCGCGGGTTACCGAGTTGTGAATGCCGCCGCGGGCCCCGGTGATCTCCGATCCCGGGACGTTCACGATCTTCTCCTGCGCGTGATACATCAGGACCATCCCTTTCGGGACGCGCTGGCTGACCACGGCGCGGGCGACCAGAGCGCCATTGATGTTGAAGGCCTCGATCCAATCGTTGTCGACGATCCCGGCATCCTTCGCGTCCACCTCGCTGATCCAGACGATCGGGCCGCCGCGGGACAACGTCAGCATCAGCAGGTTGTCGGTATAGGTGGAGTGGATTCCCCACTTCTGGTGCGGCGTGATGAAGTTCAGGACCAGTTCCTTGTTCCCGTTCGAACGGCTGCCGTAGAGCGAAGCCGTCGTCCGCGTATCGATCGGGGGCTTGTAGAGGCAAAGCGCCTCGCCGAAGTCGCGCATCCACGGATGATCCTGGTAGAGCTGCTGACGACCGGTCAGCGTGCGCCAGGGAATCAGCTCATGCACGTTGGTGTAGCCGGCATTGTAGGTGACGTGCTCGGACTCGATCCCGCTCCAGGTCGGCGACGAGATGATCTTGCGCGGCTGCGCCTGAAGGTCGCGGAAGCGCAGCTTCTCGTCCTCGCGCGTGCGGGCGAGGTGCGTGTGCTCGCGCCCCGTGGCCTGGCCGAGTGCGGCCCAGGCCTTGACCGCGACCTCGCCGTTCGTCTCCGGCGCCAGCATCAGGATCGTCTCGGCGGCATCGATATCGGTCTCGATCCGAGGCTGCCCCTGGGCGACGCCGGGCGCCGAGACGACGCCGTTCAGCTTCGCCAGCGCCTCGACCTCGTGCTGGGTGTTCCAGGCGATACCCTTACCGCCGTTGCCGATCTTGCTCATCAGCGGCCCGAGTGCCGTGAACTTGGCATAGGTCGCAGGGTAGTCGCGCTCGACCACCGTCATCGACGGCATGGTCTTGCCCGGCACCGGATCGCATTCCCCGCGCTTCCAGTCCTTCGGCTCGAAGGGCTGGGCGATCTCTCCGGGGCTGTCGTGCATGATGGGTGTCAGCACCAGGTCCTTCTCGACGCCGAGATGGCCTTTGGCGACCTCCGAGAACTTGCGCGCGACGCCCTTGAAGATGTCCCAGTCGCTGCGTGACTGCCACACCGGGTTCACCGCCGCCGACAGCGGGTGGATGAAGGGATGCATGTCGGAGGTGTTGAGATCGTGCTTCTCGTACCAGGTGGCCGTCGGCAGCACGATGTCCGAGTAGAGGCAGGTCGTGGACATGCGGAAGTCGAGCGTGACCAGAAGGTCGAGCTTCCCCTGCGCTCCCTTCTCCTTCCACTCGACCTCGAGCGGCTTCTCGCCACCCTCGGCGCCGAGATCCTTGCCCTGGACGCCGTGCGAGGTTCCGAGCAGGTACTTGAGAAAATACTCGTGCCCCTTGCCGCTGGAGCCGAGCAGGTTCGATCGCCAGACGAACAGGTTGCGCGGGAAGTTGCGCGGGTCGTCGGGCGACTCCGCCGAGAAGCGGAGCGTGCCGTCCTTGAGCCGGCCGATCGCGTAGGGAGCCGGCTCCTGGCCGGCGGCGGCGGCCTGCTTGGTCAGCTCGATCGGATTCGTCTCGAGCTGAGGAGCCGAAGGCAGCCACCCCATGCGCTCTGACCGGACGTTGAAGTCGATCAGGCTGCCGCCGTACTTCGCCTTGTCGGCCAGCGGCGAGAGGATCTCCGAGACCGCCAGTCGCTCGTGCCGCCACTGGCTGGTGTGGTTGTAGAAGAACGACGTCGAATTCATCTGCCGCGGCGGGCGGTTCCAGTCGAGCGCGAAGGCGAGCGCGGTCCAGCCCGGCTGCGGCCTGAGCTTTTCCTGACCGACATAGTGCGACCAGCCGCCACCCGACTTTCCGACGCAACCGCAGAGAACCAGCATGTTGATCACGCTGCGGTAGTTCATGTCGCTGTGATACCAGTGATTCATCGCGGCGCCGATGATCACCATCGACTTGCCTTCGGTCTTCTCGGCGTTGTCGGCGAACTCCCGCGCGGTCTGGATCGCAAGCCGGCGATCGACTCCCGTGATCTTCTCCTGCCAAGCCGGCGTGTAGGGCACGTCGTCATCGTAGGACTTGGCGACGTTGTCGCCGCCCAGCCCGCGATCGAGGCCGTAGTTGGCGAGCAGCAGGTCGTAGACCGTCGCGACCAGCGCCTCCCCGTCCTTGAGCCTAAGGCGCCTGGCCGGAACCCGGCGCTCCAGCACGTCGTCGTGGGCGCTTTCCGTGAAGTGCGGGTGCTTCTGGCCGCCGAAATAGGGGAAGCCGACACCGACGACATCGTCATGGATGCCGAGCGTGGACAGCCGGAGGTCGACGGCCTTGCCCTTGCCGTCCTTCTCCTCGAGGTTCCATCGGCCCTTCTCGCCCCAGCGGAAGCCGACGGATCCCGCCGGTGCGACGACGCTGCCGCTGGCCTCGTCGATGGCAACGGTCTTCCAGTCGGGGTTGTTGACCTCGCCGAGCGCGTCGGCGAAGTCGGAAGCGCGCACGAGGCGGTCGGCGACATAGCGGCCGTCGCGCTCGACCAGGCGGACCAAGAAGGGAAGGTCGGTGAATTTCTTGGCGTAGCCGGTGAAGTACGGGCGCGGCTTGTCCAGGTAGAACTCGCGCAGGATGACGTGGCCCATCGCCATCGCCAGCGCCGCATCCGTTCCCTGCTTTGCCGGCAGCCAGGCATCCGCGAACTTCGATGCCTCGCTGTAGTCCGGCGTCACCACGACCGCCTTGGCCCCCTTGTAGCGGACCTCGGTGAAGAAGTGGGCGTCGGGCGTGCGCGTCTGCGGCACGTTCGAGCCCCACAGGATCAGGAAGCTGGAATTGTACCAGTCGGCGCTCTCCGGAACGTCGGTCTGCTCGCCCCAGGTCTGCGGCGACGACGGCGGCAGATCGCAGTACCAGTCGTAGAAGCTCATGCAGACGCCGCCGATCAGGGACAGGTAGCGCGAGCCGGCGGCATAGGAGACCATCGACATGGCAGGAATCGGCGAGAAGCCGATGACGCGATCCGGGCCATGCGTCTTGACGGTGTGGACGTTGGCGGCCGCGACGATCTCCTCGACCTCGTCCCAGGTCGAACGCACGAACCCGCCGAGTCCGCGCACGCTCTTGTAGGACGCCGACGCCTTGGGATCGTCGACGATCGACTTCCAGGCGAGCACCGGGTCCGTGTGGCGGGCCTTCGCCTCGCGCCACAGCCGGAGCAGCCTGCCGCGCACCATCGGGTACTTCACGCGATTGCCGCTGTAGAGATACCAGGAGTAGCTGGCGCCCCGAGAGCAGCCGCGGGGCTCGTGGTTGGGCAGATCCGGCCGCGTGCGCGGATAGTCGGTCTGCTGGGTCTCCCAGGTGACGATCCCGCCCTTGACGTAGATCTTCCAGCTGCACGAGCCGGTGCAGTTGGCGCCGTGGGTCGAGCGTACCACCCGATCGTGCGACCAGCGGCCGCGGTAGGCCTTCTCCCAGGTGCGATCCTCGTTCGTGACCACACCGTGGTCCGACGAGAAGGTATCGACGTTCTTCCGGAAGAAGAGCAGGCGGTCGAGGAAATGGCTCATGAGCAGGCTCCTTGGTTCATGTCGCTCAGCACGGCGCTTCGGCGCCTTTGCGGGCGTAGAACCACCAGTTGATGGCTGTGCAGGCGGCGTAGAAGACGGCCGCCCAATAGAAGAAGGCGTTGAACGTCCCGAACCAGTCGAACGAGTAGCCGAGCATCAGGCCGCAGGCGAAGGGGCCGTAGGCCGCCATCGCGCCGGTCCAGCCGATGACGCCGCCGGCCTGGCGCGGCGGGAACAGCATCGGCATCTGCTTGAACGTCGAGGCGTTGCCGATGCCGGCGAACAGGAAGAGCCCGAGCATGGCAGCGACGAAGTAAGGGAAGTCGGCCATCGAGGTGGGCGAGGTGAAGAACGTGACCGCGATGGCGCAGGCGACGAGGCCGATACCGGACCAGTGCGTGACCCTGGCGCCGCCGAGCTTGTCGCTCACCGGACCGGCGAGGATGCGCACGATCGAGCCGACCAGCGGACCGAGGAAGGCGAACGCCAGCGGATCGGGCGCTCCCGGCAGCCCGCCATAGATCTGGCGGATGAGGAGCGGGAAGGTCGCCGAGAGCCCAGAGAACGAACCGAAAGTCATGATGTAGAGCAGCGTCATGAAGAACGCGTGCTTCATCTTGAAGATGTCGACCTGCTCGCGGAAGTTGGCACGCACCGGCACGCTTCGCAGCATGAACCAGGCGAGGACGCCGAACACGAGGATGAAGGGGATGTAGATCAGCGTCGCGTTCTGCAGCCAGATCGAGCTCTGCACGTTGGCGCGCGTGAAGGTCTGCGGCTCGCCGGCCAGGGTGCCGACCAGGACGAAGCCGATGATCCAGGGCGTCACGAACTGGACGACGCTGACGCCGAAGTTTCCGACGCCGGCCTGGATCGCGAGCGCGGTGCCCTGCAGCCGCTTCGGAAAGAACAGGCTCGTCGAGGGCATGAACGAGGAGAAGTTGCCGCCACCGAGGCCGGCCAGGAAGGCCAGCGTCATCAGGATCCAATAGGGCGTCGTCGGATCCTGCACAGCGTAGAACCAGCCGACGGCAGGGATGAGCAGCAACAGAGTCGAGATCGCCACGACATGGCGCGTGCCGTAGATCGGGATCAGGAACGTGTGGATGATGCGCAGCGTGCCGCCGGCGAGTCCCGGCATCGCCGCCAGCCAGAAGAGCTGGTTGCTCGTCAGCTTGAACCCGATGCCAGGCAACCGCACGACGAGCGCGCTGACCACGAACCAGACGATGAAGGCCATGATCAGGTTGGCCGTGGTGATCCAGAGGGTCCGCCATGCGAACCGGCTACCCTCGGTCTTCCAGAAGGTCTCGTTCTCGGGCTCCCACCGGTTGAGCCAGGTGCGGCTCGGCGAGACCGGGGCGGAAGCGGGCATGTCGGTGGCCATGACGGATGTCTCCTTTCAGGCGGCGGGACGCCGGGAAGCCGGCATCGCCGACGTGTCGCCGCGCGGCGGCAGCACGGGGCCGAGGATGTCGATCTCGGGCAGGTACTTGGGCCCGGCGAGCTCGGGGACTCGCCGCTTTTCCATGTAGATGATCGAGAGATGCATCCAGATGAGCGACACCGAGACGACGAGGAACAGCAGCATGAAGCAGCTCGTCCACACGCCGATCAGGTCGTTCATCGCACCGAAGGCGATCGGCAGGATGAAGCCGCCGAGTCCGCCGACAAGGCCGACGATTCCGCCGACGGCACCGACGCGATCGGGGTAGTAGACCGGGATGTGCTTGTAGACCGCGGCCTTACCCAGCGACATGAAGAAGCCGAGGATGAAGGTCAGCACCGTGAACGGCACGAAGCCGATCGCGATCGTGAAGGAGATGTCGCCCTTGATCCCATGCACGACGTAGTCGGTCGCCGGGTACGACAGAAGGAAGGTGCAGACGACCGACGCGATGAAGGTCCAGTACATGACGCGGCGCGCGCCGTACCTGTCCGACAGCACGCCGCCGAGGGCGCGGAACACGCTTCCCGGGATCGAATACGCAGCCCCGAGCATGCCGGCGGTGATGATATCGAGCCCGTAGACGCCGACGTAGTAGCGGGGCAGCCAGAGCGCCAGCGCGACGAAGGCGCCGAAGACGAAGAAGTAGTAGAGCGAGAAGCGCCAGACCTGGAGGTTCTTCAGCGGCGCCAGCTGGTCGCGCATCGGCTCCGGCTTCACGCCCTTACGGCGGCGCTCGGCCAGGGCTGGGTCGTCGCTGGTCAGGAACCAGAACGCGGCCGCCATCACGACCAGCGCCACGGCCCAGATTTGGGCGACCGTAGTCCAGCCATAGGCGACCATGACCATCGGCGCCAGGAACTTGGTGACCGCCGAGCCGACATTGCCCATGCCGAAGATGCCGAGGGCGGTACCCTGCTTCTCCTTGGGATACCAGCGCGAGACATAGGCGATGCCGACCGCGAAGGAGCCGCCGGCGATGCCGACGCCGAGCGCGGCCAGAAGGAAGGTCGGGTAGTCGTAGGCGAAAGTCAGGAGCCAGGTCGCGAGCGCCGCGGCCAGCATCACGCCCACATAGACGATCCGACCGCCGTACTGGTCGGTCCAGATGCCGAGCACGAGGCGTATGAGCGAGCCGGTCAGGATCGGAGTCCCGACCAGCAGACCGAACTGGGTGTCGGTGAGCCCGAGGTCCTTCTTTATTTGCACGCCGATGATCGAAAAGATCGTCCAGACGGCGAAGCAGACGGTGAAGGCAACCGTGCTGAGAGCGAGCGCGCGATCAGCTTGGCCCTTTGAGGAAATCTCCATTGCGGTCATTGCTTCCCTTCGACCCTCGAGGCGAGCGCAGCTCGCGTGCGGGTGAAGGGTCAGCGCCGAGCGCTCCTGTCGCCTTGATGCAAGTCAAAGAGAGGCTTCAGGTCGGCGGTACTTAGAAGAATTCCGCGCCAAGCGAGTAGTATTACAGGCAGAGATATGTAGAATGAACTGCACATACTTGATATTTGCTAAAATCGGAGCGTGCCGGGATGCAACCCGCGGACGTTAGTGCGTTAAGGAGAATCGATCTCTTTTCTCGGATGAGCGATGCATCGTTTCGCGGTCTTGCCAACGGCGGACTCGTGCAGCGCCTGCCGCCCGACGCGGTCCTGTTCGAGGAGGGAGATAGGCCGGAATTCCTGCACGTCGTCCTCAGCGGCCGTGTCGCCATGCTGTCGACCCGGGGCGAGCAGCGAGAGGCGATCGTCGAGATCTTCGCCTCTGGCGAAGTGATGATCGCGCCAGCGGTGATCCTTGACCTTCCCTATCTGATGACGGCGCGCGTCGCCGAGTCCGCCCGCGTCGCTCTGATCCCGGCGCCCGCCTTCCGCGCGGCCCTGGCCGAGGAGATCGCTCTCGCTTATGCGATGACGGAGACTTTGGCGCGCCATTGGCGGGGCCTCGTCACGCAGATCAAGGAGCTCAAGCTCAAGTCCGCGACCGAGCGCATCGGATCGTACCTGCTCGGGCTGCTGCCCGCGCACCAGGGGCCGCAGACGATCCGTCTCGAGGAGGATCGCCGCACAGTGGCAAGCAGGCTCGGCATGTCACCGGAGAGCCTTTCACGTGCTCTGTGCCAGCTCAGGCGGATCGGCGTCACCGGAAGCGGGCGAACCATCGTCGTCGCCGATCCGGCCAAACTCCGTGCACTCTGCCGAGGCGAAGCCCCGCGACCCTGAAACGCAGGCCGGCCGTCAGTGGCCGGAGCCCAGCGCCTTGACGATCTCTTCGGTCATCTTCTTGGCGTCGCCGAACAGC
>JAEULB010000020.1 GCA_016792585.1 Rhodospirillaceae bacterium | reverse complement strand
GACAGCACGACGATGCTGAGCACGGCGAGGAACTCGCTCTGCCAGTTCTGCATCGCCTCGAACCAGAACTGGCTGCTGGACACATAGGCGATCGCCGGTTGCGGATCCTGCCCGTGCGCGGCGCGGCGGATGTTCTCGAGCCTGTGGCCGCTCGCGGCATGGATCGCGAAGGATCCTAAGAACAGCAGCGCGAAGGCGAGGCTCAGCGAGTAGCGATAGAGGGCGAGCGCCAACCCGCCTTTCCGCACCGGCCAGGGCGCATCGGAGGTCGCGGGGCCTTCCTTGTCGACGTCCTCCGCCCGGTCGGGCGATTTCGACTCCGCCGATCCGCGCTGGAACAGGAAGGCGGTGAACGCGACATAGGCGCTCATCTGCAGGAACTCGCTCTCCCAGTTCTCGGCCGTGGCTTCGAGGAAGTGGGAGGTGCCGAGATAGGCGAGCAGGCTCACCGGCGCGTTGCCGTGAACCGCCTGCTCGTCGTTGAAGACCTGCCAGCCGGCGATCGCCTGTCCGACCCAGAAGGCGAGGAAGAACGCCAGCAACGCCAGCGACAGGCCGTTGTCCCTAAGGAACCTGCGCATGCCCGGTTAAACATGCGCCGGCGAAAGGCGGTTCCTGGCGGCGTCAGTCCGCCGCGGCGGCGACTTCCCTGGCCAGCAGCGAATTCAGATGGCGGGCGATGGCGCCCATGCCCGAGACGCCGGCCTTGGCCTCGGCATCCGGGTTGTAGTTGGTGTTGGTGTTGACGTCGTAGGTCCAGCTCAGGCCCTGCTCGTCCTTCGCGAACTCGATTCCGGCGATGCCGATGCCGTTGGCCGCAAGGAACGCCTCCCACTTGGGGATCAGCGGATGCGTGAATCCGTCGATCACCTTGAACTTCTCCGACGGCGCCACCGCCGGGCACGCCGTGTCGCCGACCTGGCACGCATCGGCCGGGCAGAGCTGGAAGCCCTCGGAGGTGTCGACGCGGACGGCATAGAGGAACCTGCCGCCGACGAACTCGACGCGGGTGATATAGGGCTCGGGTGACTTGATGTAGCGCTGAACCAGCGTGATGCCGTCGACCGACGGCTCGTACTCGCCGGAGGCCAGATATTCGTCGAGCGCCGCCAGCGAATGGAACAGGCGCACGCCGAGGCCCTTGCCGCCGCGGTTGTGCTTGAAGATCACCGGGAAGCCCAGCTTCTCGGCCGCGGCGCGGAGGTGATCCTTGCCGGCCACGGCGAGCGTCGCCGGCGTCGGCACGTTGAACCGGGCCAGCGCCTCGTACTGCGCGACCTTGCTGATCTCGAGCTGCAGCGCGCGGCCGTTGTTGACGATGGTGCGGCCATGGCGTTCGAGCCAGGCGAGAACCGCGCCGGTGTATTCGGCGGCATAGCGATGATCGCGCGTGTGCGAGGACGCGCTCATCCGGTTGTAGAAGACGCCCTCCGGCGGCGGCTCGGTCAGGTCGAGCGTGCCCTGGTCGAGGAACCATTCCTCGTACGGCGCGCCGATCGCCTTGAACTGCTGGCGCAGCGGCTCGACCCAGACGCTGTTCTCATGGATGACATGGATCTTGGCCACGATGGGGCTCCCGGATGTGCTTCCAGGAGATTTAACGTTCCTTTGAGAGTCTTCAATCCATATTCACACTGTAGAATGGCAGTGTCATATATTTCACATTTAAATTGTGGATTTTAGGCGTTCCGGCCCGGGCCTATCGTCGCCCGATCCCTTTCGGAGCATTCCGATGAAATTCCCCGAGACCGGTCGTCCGCGGGCCGAGGTCATGGCCCAGCTCAAGGGCTTCGCTGCCGGCGATGCCGACTGGAAGCGGGGCCGGGTGCCGCTCTACGTGTTCAAGGCAACCGAGGAAGCAGCCGAGGTCGGCAAGGAGGCGTTCAACGCCTACTTCACCGAGAACGCCTTGGGCGCCAAGCGGGCCTTCGGCAGCTTGAAGCGGATGGAGGACGAGGTCGCGCGCATGGCGCTCGATCTCTTCCATGCGCCCGAGGGGGCGGTCGGCAACATGACGACCGGCGGCAGCGAAAGCATCCTGATGGCGGTGAAGGCCGCGCGCGACTTCGCGAGGGCGCAGCGCGGCGACAGTGCGCATCGCGGCAACCTCGTGCTTCCGTCGAGCGCGCATCCGGCCTTCAACAAGGCGGCGCTGCTGATGGACCTCGAGGTCCGGCGCGTGCCCGTGACCAGGGACTTCCTCGCCGATCCGAAGGCGATGGCGGCTGCGGCCGACAAGGACACGATCATGATCGTGGGCTCGGCGCCGTGCTTTCCCTACGGCGCCATCGACCCGATCGAAGCGCTCGGCGAGGTCGCGGGCTCGAAGAACCTCTGGCTCCATGTCGACGCCTGCGTCGGCGGCTACGTGGCGCCGTTCGTGCGCGACGAGGGTTGGCCGGTGCCCACCTTCGACTTCGCGGTGAAGACGGTGTCGTCGCTGTCCGCCGACCTGCACAAGTTCGGCTTCGCGCCGAAGCCGGCCTCGACCGTCTTCTATCGCGACGAGGCACGGAAGGCGGGCCAGACCTTCTCGATCGACGAATGGCCGAACGGCCGCTTCGTCACCGAAACCCTGACCGGCACGCGCGCCGGCGGCGCTGTCGCCGCGGCCTGGGCGCTGATGCAGACCTTGGGGCGCAACGGCTATCGCCAGATCGCGCGCGAGCTGATGACGATGCGCGATGCCTACATCGCCGGCATCGAGGCGATCCCGGGATTCCGCGTCTTCGGCAAGCCGCATCTCACGCTGCTGGGCTTCGGCGCGGCCGATCTCGACATGGCCCGCGTCGCCGAGGGCATGGCGAACCGCGGCTGGGTTCCCGGCATGCTGAAGGACCCGCCGGGACTGCACCTGATGATGTCGCTGCTGCACAAGGACGCGCGCCCCGACTATCTCCGCGATCTCGCGGCCTCCGCCGCCGAGGTTCGCACCAGCGCCGGCAAGGCGAAGCTGGAGGCGACGTACTCCTGATGTCCAAGCGCGTCCTTGCCGCCTCGATCAAGCACGAGACCCACGCCTTCAACCGCCTGCCGACGACGCTGGCGCATTTCAAGGCACAGCAATTCGCTCTCGGCGACGAGATCCGCGCGAAGTACAAGGGCGTGCGCCTCGAGATGGGCGGCTTCCTCGATGCGGCGGAGAAGTACGGCTGGGAGATCCATCACCCGGTCTGCACCTTCGCCACGCCTGGCGGCTCGGTCACCGACGAGGCCTTCGAGTTCTTCTTAGGCCACCTCGAGGAGGGGCTCCGCCGCGCCGGCAGGCTCGACGGCGTGGCGCTGGCACTCCACGGCTCGATGGTCACGCAATCGCACGACGACGCCGAGGGCGAGATCCTGAAGCGCACCCGCGCGATCATCGGCAAGGAGATTCCGGTCGCCGTCACCCTCGATCCGCACTCCAACGTGACGCGGACGATGGCGCTGCACGCCAACATCATCACCGCCTTCCGCACCAGCCCGCATGTCGACCAGTACGAGACGGCGCTCCGGGCGGCGGCGATCCTCGACCGCGCGATGAAGGGCGAGGTAAAGCCGCGGGTCTATCTCGCCCGCCGCGCGGCGCTGAACGCCTTCGACTCGGCGCGCACCTACACCGGCCGCGGCCCGATGATCGAGGCCTTGAGGCGCGCGACCGAGATCGAGAAGACCGAGAACGGCGTGCTCTGCGTCAGCGTGCATTCGGGTTTTTCGCGCTCGGACTTCGCCGAGGTCGGCCCCTCGGTCGCGGTCACCGGCGACGGCGACCATCCGCGATACCAGGCATTGGCCGAGGCGCTGATGGAGTTCGGCTGGCAGAACCGGCACATCCAGACCGAGAAGGTGATGTCGGTGGACGAGGCCATCGCGATCGCACGCCAAGTCACTGTCGGCGAAAAACCGCTGATCGTGGGCGACTACGGCGATGCGCCCGGCGGAGGCGCCTATGGCGACTCGACCTCGATCCTGAAGGCGCTGATGGATGCCGGCATCAAGAACGCGGCGCTGGCGGCGATGTACGATCCGGACTCGACGCGAAAGGCGCGCGCCGCCGGTGTCGGATCGACGGTGAAGCTCACGCTCGGCGGCAAGCACGATCCGGATTTCGGCGGCGGCCCGATCGAGGTCGAGGCCAAGGTGACGGCGCTCTCCGACGGCAACTTCGTCTACAAAGGCCCCTACGGCACCGGCACGCGCGGCAGCTTCGGCGAGAGCGCGGCGGTCGACATCAAGGGCATCCAGGTCATCCTCTCGACGCTCAACAAGGGCATCTACGACCTGGAGCAGTTCCGCATCTTCGGCATCGAGCCGACCGACAAGTCGGTGCTGGTGGTGAAGTGCATGCAGGGCCACCACGCCGCCTTCGACCCGATCGGCAGCCGCTCGATCGACGTCGATTCCGGCGGCCTCACCACGATCGACATCAAGCGCTTCCCCTACAGGAAGGTCCCGCGCCCGACCTGGCCTCTGGACGACATCTGATCCCATGACCGCGTACCGCTCCGGCGGGCTTCAGGTCCGCCACGTCGCCGAGGCCGGGGCGCCCTACCGGGCGATCCGGGTCGAGAAGCTGACCCCGATCATCGGCGCCGAGATCGGCGGCGTCGACCTCTCTCGGCCGCTGGCGCCGGTGCAGGTCGAGGAGATCGGCCGCGCGCTCGCCGAGAATCTGGTGATCTTCTTCCGCGAGCAGGACCTGGCGCCGGCGCAGCACATCGCCTTCGGCCGGCTGTTCGGCGACCTTCATCTCCATCCGGCGGCTCCGCATGTCGAGGGCCTTCCGGAGCTGATGATCATCCGTGCCGATCGTGATTCCAGGCGCGCCAACGGCGAGGACTGGCACAGCGACGTCAGTTGCGACGCCGAGCCGCCGATGGGCAGCATCCTGCGCATCGACGAGTGTCCGGATGAGGGCGGCGACACGCTGTTCGCCAGCATGTACGCGGCCTACGACGCGCTCTCCGAGCGGATGAAGGCCTATCTCGACGGGCTCCAGGCGGTGCATGACGGCGAGAACGTCTATCGCGGCGCCTACGCGAATTTCGGCGTCCAGGACAAGGCCGCGTATCCGAGGGCCGAGCATCCGGTGGTCCGCACCCATCCGGTGACCGGCCGGAAGGCGCTCTACGTCAACCGCATCTTCACCACGCGGATCCTGGGCCTGCCGCGCGAGGAGGGCGATGCGCTGCTCGCCTTCCTCCTCGCCCATGCCGAGAGTCCGCTCTGGCAGTGCCGCTTCCGCTGGCGGAAGAACTCGATGGCCTTCTGGGACAACCGCTGCGCCCAGCACCGCGCCATGTGGGATTACTGGCCGAAGACCCGCTCCGGCTTCCGCGTCACGGTGAAGGGCGAGAAGCCGGCGTGAAGCTCGCGTGCGGTGTAATATGTATTGCGTTATACGGGTCGCGTACTATATTTGACATATGATCCGGAGCTTCCGGGACGCCGCCACCGAGCGGCTGTATCGCGGCGAGGTCGTGAAGCGCTTCGGCGGCATCCGGACGACGGCACTCAGGAAGCTCGACATGCTGGCGGCGGCGAAGACGATTTCTGACCTTCGGGTACCGCCCGCGAACCGCCCTGAAGCTCTAAAAGGCGATCGCAAGGGACAGCATTCGATCCTCATCAACGACCAGTGGCGGATCTGCTTCGAGTGGACGGCCGACGGTCCCGCCGCGGTCGAGATCGTCGATTATCATTGAGGGCAGGATCATGACGCCAGACCGCATTACCTCGCATCCCGGCGACATCCTTCGCGAGGAGTTCCTGAAGCCGTTGGGAATGTCCGCGCACGCCCTCTCCTTGTCGCTTCGCGTGCCGGCCAATCGCATCGGTGCGATCCTCAAGGGCGAGCGCGGCGTGACGGCGGATACCGCGCTTCGGCTTTCGCGATTCTTCGGCACCACGCCGGAGTTCTGGATGAACCTGCAGGCAATGCATGACCTGACGAAGGCGAAGGTGGAATTCGGAGCGACCGTGGTCCGCGAGGTTTCGCCGAGACGCGCGGCCTAGAGTCTTCTCCTGCGCCAGGATCGCCGGCATGACCGCTCCCCATCGCGACGAAGGCTCCCGCACCCGCGGTTTTCAGGAGGTCGAGCGGCGTCCATACGAGGCGATCCGCGTGAAGCGGCTGACGCCGCTGATCGGTGCCGAGATCTCCGGCGTCGATCTTTCGGGGCCGCTCGGCAACCAGGCTTTCGACGAGATCCATCGCGCACTGATGGAGCATCTGGTCGTCTTCTTCCGCGACCAGAATCTGACGCCGGAGCAGCATCTCGACTTCGGCCGGCGCTTCGGCGAGCTGCACGTCCATCCGATCGCCCCGCACGAGCCGGGCATGCCTGAGCTGATGCGCGTCTACACCGACGCCAGCTCGGCGCGGGTGAACGGCGAGCACTGGCACAGCGACGTCTCCTGCGAGGCGGAGCCGTCGATGGGCAGCATCCTCTACATGCGGCAATGCCCGCCCGAGGGCGGCGACACGCTGTTCGCCAACATGTACGCGGCCTACGAGTCGCTCTCCGACCGGATGAAGGCGCATCTCGAAGGCTTGAAGGCGCTGCACGACGGCGAGCAGGTCTATCGCGGCGCCTATGCCGGGCAGGGGCAGTCCGACCTCAAGGACTATCCGCGCGCCGAGCATCCGGTGATCCGCACGCACCCGGTCACCGGCCGCAGGTCGCTCTACGTCAATCGCGGCTTCACCCGCCGCATCCTCGGCATCCCCGGCGACGAGAGCGACGCGTTGCTGCGCTACCTGTTCGAGCACGCCGAGAACCCGCTCTGGCAATGCCGCTTCCAGTGGACGCCGAACGCGATCGCGTTCTGGGACAACCGCTGTGCCCAGCACCGCGCGATGTGGGACTACTGGCCCCACATGCGGCTCGCCCACCGCGTGACGGTCAAGGGCGACCGGCCGGTCTGAGCCGTCGGCCGGTCGCTTCCGGACCGGCTACCGCTCGCTGCCGGCGACGCCGGCGGACGGGCTCGAAAGCACGCTGGTCAGCCATGCCGCCCACAGGGCGCCGGTGCCGGCCTCAGGGGTGTCGTCCGTCGATGCGTCATCGACATCGGTCTCCCCGGGATCGTTCTGAGCCAGACGGGTGCGTTCCAGCGGAAACCGGATGACCTCGGCGGACGCCTGGTCCTGGCCCGGCGGGGGCTGGTCCGACCCGCCGGCGAGGGCCAGCCTTGGCGCGGCGCGCCGATCGGCATCGATCTCGAACGAAGAGACGGCGTGATGTACGTGCATGGTCGATTCCTCCTTCCCTCCATGCCTGCCCGGTTTTCCCGGTGGCGATGATTAAGGAACTGAAGGCGAAGCGATCAAGACGATCCCCGGGAAAAAATTCTCGCGCCTCTTGAAGGCCGAAAAATCCCTTCCTAGCTCGATATCGTGCCGGTCGCCCACGCACGGGGGCCGGCCTCGATCGGGCCGGCGGGGTGGTCCCGGCGGCCGCGGAACCATGTTGCTCTTTGGAGGATGTGGAACATGATGACCTTCGACTTCTCCCCGCTCTACCGTTCGACCGTCGGCTTCGACCGCCTGGAGAACCTGTTCGACACGGCGCTGTCCACCGAAGCCGCCGGCTTCCCGCCGTACAACATCGAGACGACGGGCGAGAACGGCTATCAGATCACCATGGCGCTGGCGGGCTTCGGCGAGGACGACGTCTCCGTCGTCCAGCAGGGCAACGAGCTGATCGTCAGCGGCGAGGCCAGGAAGGATTCCGAGCCGCGCCAGTACCTCTATCGCGGCATCGCCGGCCGGTCGTTCGAGCGCCGGTTCCAGCTGGCCGACCATGTGAAGGTCGCCGACGCCCGCATGGACAAGGGCCTTCTGCAGATCGATCTGGTGCGCGAGGTGCCCGAAGCGCTGCGCCCGCGGAAGATCGAGATCGCCAAGGGGTTCGTGAACCGCCTTATGAAGACGGCGGCGTAACCCAAGCCGGTTGGATCGGCGGGCGTCCGCGAGAGCCTTCTCGCGGACGTCTCGCCGCGTCCGCCTCAGCGCACCGGCACGAACGCCAGGTCGATCAGCCGGGTCCTGCCGTCGCCGATGGTGCCCCGCGCCGTCGCCGTGCCCTTGGCGACCGAGACCTCGATCAGCGTCGCGCCGGAGAGCGCATAGGCGATGTAGTCGTCCTTGGCGTCGGTCAGGATGTCGAGGCCGCGGATCTCGCGTTTTCCCAAGCCGGTGTCGGCGATCGATCCGAGGACGCCGTCGTTCGGCGGATCCTGGACGATCCAGGTGCCGCGCGCGCTGTCGATATGGAAGAGCTGGGTCGCCGACGCGCCGGCATAGGAGTTGATGTAGGCGCCGGCGAGCGCGATCGGCGCCTGGCCGGCAGCCTTGTCCTTGTCGCCATAGGCGAGCGGCTTGTCCTTGATGACCGCACCGGTGTCGACGTTGATCCGGTAGTTGAGCTTGCCGTCGTCGCTGATCAGCCGGAGCCGGTCGGCCTGCGGGTTGAAGTCGACGACCGCGCCCTTGGCCGCGACGAACGGTTCCGACAGGTTCGAGACGAAGCTGGCGGCGCCGGTGGCGGGATCGATCGTATAGATCGTCGCGTTGGCGGCGACGCCGTAGAGCTTCTTGTTGGCCGGGCGGAAATCGATGCCGATCAGCGGCGCCGACAGCCCGGTCACGTCGATGACCCGGGTGCTCGCGGGCCGGGTATCGGAGAAGAGGACGAGCTGGCTCCGGTCCGAAAGCCCGACCAGGTCGAGGGCGCTCGCCGGCGCGGCGGCGCCGAGGGCCAAGGCTGCCGCGAGGGCGATCCGTCCGAGATTCCGCATTTCCGCTCTCCTTGGCGCTCCTGTGGAACTTCCGATACGCAGGCAAGGCCGGGCCGGATCACCCGGCTTGTGGACAATGCGGGGTAGTCGGCGCATCGTTTTGCCCAACCCGGGGAGGTCCAAGATGAAGAAGCGTCTGCTTGCCGCCGCTGTCGCTCTCGCCTTCGCGCCCACGCTCGCCTTGTCCCAGAACCTCCGCGTCGGCCTCGGCGGCGATCCGGACGTGCTCGATCCGGCGATCGGCGGCAGCTTCCTCGACCGCGTCGTCTTCGCCGGCCTCTGCGACAAGCTCGTCGACATCGACGACAAGCTGAACTACGTGCCGCAGCTTGCGACCGAATGGGAGTGGTCGGCGGATGCGCTGACCCTGACCATGAAGCTCCGCCGCGACGTCACCTTCCATGACGGCGAGAAGATGGATGGGGCGTCGGTCAAGGCCAACATCGAGCGCGCCAAGACGATGGCGGAGTCGCGCCGGAAGGCTGAGCTGGCGGCGATCAAGGAGGTGGAGGCCGACGGGCCGACGGTGCGCTTCAAGCTCTCGCAGCCCTTCGCGCCGCTGATCGGCGTCTTCACCGACCGCGGCGGCATGGTCGCATCGCCGAAGGCGCTGGCGGCGATGGGCAACACCTTCGCGACCAAGCCGGTCTGCTCCGGCCCCTACGTCTTCGAGAGCCGCGTGGCGCTCGACCGCATCGTCTTGAAGAAGTTTCCGGGGCACTGGAACCAGGCGGCCTACAAGGTCGAGCAGATCACGTACCTGCCGATCCCGGATTCCAACATCCGGACCGCCAATCTCCGCTCCGGCAGCCTCGAGATCATCGAGCGCGTGCTGCCGACCGATCTTGCCGCGCTCAAGTCGGACGCGCGCACCAAGGTCGTGGGATCGCCGGCGACCGCCTACTACACGATGTCGATCAACCTGAACCACGGCGAGCGTGCCGCGACCCTCGGCAAGGACCCGCGCGTGCGCGAGGCGCTGGAGGCCTCGATCGACCGCGAGATCATCAACCAGGTCGTCTACAACGGCGAGTTCATCGCCTCCAATCAGCCCTGGGCCCCGGGCAGCGCCTACTACAACAGCGCGCTTCCGGTGCCGAAGCGCGACGTCGCCAAGGCGAAGGCGCTCTTGAAGGCCGCGGGCGTGGACAAGCTCAGCTTCACCCTGTTCGCGCCGAACACGACGACCGAGATGCAGCTCGCCCAGGTGATGCAGGCGATGGCGGCGGAGGCCGGGATCGAGATCAAGATCGAGGTGCAGGAAGCGACCACGATCACCCAGCGCAACATCAAGGGCGACTACCAGGCGGCCTTCGGCATCTGGAGCGGCAGGCCCGATCCCGACGCCAACGTCTCGATCTGGTTCGCCTGCGACGGCTTCGTCAACTGGGGCAAGTACTGCAACCCGAAGCTGGAGGAGCTCCTGGTCAAGGCGCGCACGGTCACGGCGACGCCCGAGCGCCAGAAGCTCTACAACCAGGCGGCCGAGATCATTCTCGCCGACCGCCCGCACCTGATCCTCTACCACTATCGCTGGTTCTGGGGCCTCGGCGCCAAGGTCAACGGCTTCAAGCCCTATCCGGACGGCATCATCCGCCTGGATGGGATCGCGATGAACTGAGATGGCGAGCACGACTCTGACGCGTCCGCCGCAGGAGACGACCCTCCGGCGGAAAGAGCGGTGCGACCGCTGCCGCTATTGGTCGGTGCCGACGACCGCCATGGATGACAAGGCCATGTCGGACTACGGAAAGGCCATTATCCTGCGACAAAGGGAAGCCGAGCGCGGCATCTGCCATCGCTATCCACCGACCTACCGCTCGCAGTTCCCGGTCACGCTCGCGACCGACTGGTGCGGCGAGTATCGCGACTGACGAAGGCTACAGCCGGCTCTTGATCCGGATCGCCTGGTGCACGAGCTCGGCGAGGTTCTTCGCGCCCATGCGCTCCATGACCCAGGCGCGGTGGTTCTCGACGGTCTTCGGGCTGATGTTGAGCCGGGCGGCGATGTCCTTGTTCGAGAGCCCGGCCGCAGCGTGCTCCATCACCTGGCGCTGGCGGTTCGACAGCGTGTTGAACTGTGCCACCAGCCTCTCGACCCCCTCGCGCTCGCTGCGGTCGTTGCGATGCCCGGCGACGGCGCGCCTGATCGCCTCCAGCAGGCGGCCCTCGTCGAACGGCTTCTCCAGGAAGTCGAAGACGCCGCCCTTGATCGCCGAAACCGCCATGTCGATGTCGCCGTGCCCGGTGATCAGGATCACGGGACAGCTTCCGGGGCCGGCGGCGACCCGGCGGGCGAGATCCAGGCCCGAGATCCCGGGCATGCGGATGTCGGAGACGACGCAGTCGAACCGCGCCTCGCCCTCGACGCCGGTGAGGAAGCGTTCCGCGGTCTCGAAGCACGACACCGCGAGGCCCTTGGCGACGAAGTAGGCGCGGAGCGCGTCGAGGACCGCGACATCGTCGTCGACGATGGCGACGTGGATCTGCTCGCTCATGCTGGCTTTGCCGCCACGGGAAGGGTGAAGGATACCAGCGCGCCGGTCGTGTGCGTGTCCACCCAGAAGCGGCCGCCATGCTTCTCGATGATCGACTTGCTCAAGGAGAGGCCGATGCCGAGCCCGTCGATCTTGGTCGAGGAGAACGGCAGGATCTGGTCGCCCTGGACGTCGGGGCCGAAGCCGGGGCCGGTGTCCTGGATCCTGACCTGGACCTGATCCTCCATCGGCCTGACCTTGATCGTGATCTCGCGCCGCGTGTCCGCGGTGCTCTCCATCGCCTCGATCGAGTTGCGGAACAGGTTGATGAAGACCTGCTGGATCTGGAGCGGGTCGACCAGCACGGGGGCGACGGGCTCCAACCGGATGAAGCTGACGCGCACCATGCTGCGGTTGAGCTCGAGCTGGCAGAGGTCGATCGCCTCGTTGACGATCCTCTCGACGCTGTTCGGCGCGCGGGCAGTATGGTCGAGCTTGACCAGCGCGCGGATGCGGCGGACGACCTCGGCCGCGCGCTCGACCTGGACGACCGCCTTCGCCGCCGGCTCGGCGAGGTCGCCCGTCTCGCCGGAGCGGAGCCCGCTCGAGACCAGCCGTGCATAGGTGCCGGCGGCCATCAGCGGCTGGTTGATCTCGTGCGCGAGCCCGGCCGCGAGCTCACCCATGCTGCCGAGCCGCTGCACGTTGGCGAGCGATTCCTGGTGCATGCGAAGCCGCACCTCGATCCGCCGGCGCTCGTTCACCAGCGCGCCGGCGACAAGCCCGGTGCCGGCCAGCACGATCATGCGGGTCTGCAGCTCGGTGATCTCGAGAGCTTCCCTCGGCATGTGCTGGGCGGCGACGATCAGCGCGATCTGGGTGATCAGGATGCCGACGCCGACTCCTTCGAGCCCGGCGCGGACCGCCATCCAGACGATCGGGATGAACAGCAGGTAGAAGTTCAGGTAGTTGGGTTGCGCGCTGTGTCCGAAAATCAGGAACACGGCGGCGAGCACGGCGGCGAGCTGGAGGGCGGTCTCCAGGTTCACCTTGATGTCCCGTCCCCGCATGATCGCGACCAGCGCGAACGGGACGACGACGACGATGCCGATCGCGTCGCCGATCCAATACCTGGCGGACGCGGCGAGGAAGGCCGTGGCCGGCAGCACGTCGAGGAAGATCATCACGCCGACGACGGTCGCCGCGATCACCGCCGGACCGATCACCGCCGAGATCAGCAGCAGGAACAGGTCGCGAAGCGAGGTCAGGGCCGGATCGAAACGGAGAGCCGGCCGCGTCAGGATCGCGAGCACGGCCGTGTAGCCGATGCCGGCGACGGTAGAGGCGACGACCTCGACCTGGAACGACAGCAGCAGGTGGCGGATGACGAGGTCGGAGACGATCGGGGCTACGACCAGCAGCGGCAGGTAGCGCCGGCCGAAGGCGAGCACGAAGGCGAACGCGAATCCGATCGCCGGATTCCACGGCGTGATGCTCGACCGCATGAAGGGATCGATGAAGCTGACCCAGTCGAGCAGGACGTAGCCCGCGAGAAAGACCAGGCCGCCGGCCGCCGCCGGAAGAAACTGGATGTGCCGCGCGATCATTCCCCTCCGCCCTAGGAGTGGCGTAGCGCATTCCGCCGGGCCCGCGCATCTGAGTCGGCGCTCAGGTGAGATACCTGGGTACTTCTCCCTAGGTATCAATGCTCTAGGCATCGTCCGGGATTTTGTTCCGATACAAACAATTTTATCTTTCGGGTCGACGGGCTTTTCCCCCGAGCAGAAGTATCGGGAAGCAGCCTTGCCAGAACGGCTAAAGAAAGGCGACCCAGGTGCCCATCCAGAACTCGATCAATACGAATATCGGCGCGTTCGTCGCGCTGCAGAACCTTAACGCCGTTAACACGCGCCTGGACACCGTCCAGAACCGCGTTTCGACCGGCCTCAAGGTCAACAGCGCCGTCGACGACGCGTCGAGCTTCGCGATCGCCCAGGGCGTCCGTGGCAACCTGAAGGCCTTCGAGGCCGTCTCCCAGGGTCTCGCCAACGGCCGCGGCGTCGCGACGGTGACTCTGGCGGGCGCCACCGCGATCTCCGATCTGCTCGGCGATATCCAGAAGAAGATCACCGAAGGTCAGAACGCCGGCAACACGACCCAGCAGCAGGCGATTCTCAACAACGACTTCCGCAACCTGATCGGCCAGATCAACACCTTCATCACCAACTCGACCTACAACGGCCGCAATCTGCTGTCGGCCGCTTCGACCTCGATCAACGTGATCGGCAACGTCGACGGCACGACCCTCACCATCCGTTCGAACAGCAACTTCGCGTTCCACTCTTCGAACCTCGGAGCGCAGAACATCTCCTCGACGATTGCCGCCTCGCAGGCCCTCTCGGCCCTGTTCCTCGCGACCGCGTCGATCAACACCGTGCTCGGCAACCTCGGTGCCGATACCCGCACGCTGAGCTTCCAGGAGACCTTCATTTCGAAGCTCTCCGACGCGGTCAGCGAAGGTCTCGGCTCGATCGTCGATGCGGACCTGGCGAAGGAGTCCTCGCGTCTGCAGGCCCTGCAGGTGCAGCAGCAGCTCTCGGTCCAGACCCTCAACATCGCGAACCAGAAGCCG
>JAEULB010000227.1 GCA_016792585.1 Rhodospirillaceae bacterium | reverse complement strand
GGTGCCGGCGACGCCGGGCACCTGCGCCTGGCCGCCCAGCTTGCCTTCGGTGCCGACCTCGCGGGCGACGCGCGTCACTTCAGCTGCGAACGAGCGCAGCTGCTCGACCATCGTGTTCAGCGTCTCTTTCAGCAGAAGGATTTCGCCGCGCACGTCGACGGTGATCTTCTTGGACAAGTCGCCGCCGGCGATGGCGGTCGCGACCTCGGCGATGTTGCGGACCTGGGCCGTCAGGTTGCCGGCCATGAAGTTGACGTTGTCGGTCAGGTCCTTCCAGGTGCCGGCGACGCCGGGCACCTGCGCCTGGCCGCCGAGCTTGCCTTCGGTACCGACTTCGCGCGCGACGCGCGTCACTTCCGAGGCGAAGGAGTTGAGCTGGTCCACCATCGTGTTGATGGTGTTCTTGAGCTCGGCGATCTCGCCACGCACGTCCACGGTGATCTTGCGGGACAAGTCCCCGCGGGCCACGGCCGTCGTCACCTCGGCGATGTTTCGGACCTGCGTCGTCAGATTGGCGGCGAGCAGGTTCACGTTGTCGGTCAGGTCCTTCCAGGTGCCGCCGACGCCGGGCACCACCGCCTGGCCGCCGAGGCGCCCGTCGGTGCCGACCTCGCGCGCGACGCGCGTCACCTCGGCCGCGAAGGAGCGAAGCTGCTCGACCATCGTGTTCAGCGTCTCCTTCAGCTGAAGGATCTCGCCGCGCACGTCCACCGTGATCTTCTTGGATAAGTCGCCGCCGGCGATCGCGGTCGCGACCTCGGCGATGTTTCGGACCTGGGCCGTCAGGTTGCCGGCCATGAAGTTGACGTTGTCGGTGAGGTCCTTCCAGGTGCCGGCGACGCCGGGCACCTGCGCCTGGCCGCCCAGCTTGCCTTCGGTGCCGACCTCGCGGGCGACGCGCGTCACTTCCGAGGCGAAGCCATTCAACTGGTCCACCATCGTGTTGATGGTGTTCTTGAGCTCCGAGATTTCGCCCTTCACGTCGACGGTGATCTTGCGGGACAAGTCGCCGCGCGCCACGGCCGTCGTCACCTCGGCGATGTTTCGGACCTGGGCGGTCAGGTTGCCGGCCATCGAGTTGACCGAGTCGGTCAGGTCTTCCCAGGTGCCGGCGACGCCGGGCACGTTCGCCTGTCCGCCGAGGCGGCCTTCGGTGCCGACCTCGCGCGCCACGCGCGTCACTTCGGAGGCGAAGGCGTTCAGCTGGTCCACCATCGTGTTCAGCGTCTCCTTCAGCTGAAGGATCTCGCCGCGCACGTCGACCGTGATCTTGCGGGACAAGTCGCCAGTGGCGATCGCGGTCGCGACCTCGGCGATGTTGCGGACCTGGGCCGTCAGGTTGCCGGCCATCGAGTTGACCGAGTCGGTCAGATCCTTCCAGGTGCCGGCGACGCCGGGCACCTGCGCCTGTCCGCCGAGCTTGCCGTCGGTGCCGACCTCGCGCGCGACGCGCGTCACTTCCGACGAGAAGGCGTTCAGCTGGTCCACCATCGTGTTCAGCGTTTCCTTCAGCTGAAGGATCTCGCCTGACACGTTCACAGTGATCTTGCGGCTCAGGTCTCCCTGTGCGACCGCGGTCGCGACCTCGGCGATGTTTCGGACCTGGGCCGTCAGGTTGGACGCCATCGAGTTGACGTTGTCGGTGAGATCCTTCCAGGTGCCGGCGACGCCGCGCACCTGTGCCTGGCCGCCGAGCTTGCCTTCGGTACCGACCTCGCGGGCGACGCGCGTCACTTCCGAGGCGAAAGCGTTCAGCTGATCGACCATCGTGTTGATGGTGTTCTTCAGCTGCAGGATTTCGCCCTTCACGTCGACGGTGATCTTCTTCGACAAGTCGCCGTTGGCGATCGCAGTCGACACCTCGGCGATGTTTCGGACCTGGGCCGTCAGGTTGGACGCCATCGAGTTGACCGAGTCGGTCAGGTCCTTCCAGGTGCCGGCAACACCGAGCACGTTCGCCTGTCCGCCGAGGCGGCCTTCGGTGCCGACCTCGCGCGCCACACGCGTCACCTCGCCGGCGAAGGCGTTCAGCTGGTCCACCATCGTGTTGATGGTTTCCTTCAGCTGCAGGATCTCGCCTGACACGTTCACGGTGATCTTCTTGGACAAGTCGCCGCCGGCGATCGCGGTCGCGACCTCGGCGATGTTTCGGACCTGGGCCGTCAGGTTGCCGGCCATGAAGTTGACGTTGTCGGTGAGGTCCTTCCAGGTGCCGGCGACGCCGGGCACCTGCGCCTGTCCGCCCAGCTTGCCTTCGGTGCCGACCTCGCGTGCCACACGCGTCACTTCCGAGGCGAAGCCGTTCAGCTGGTCCACCATCGTGTTGATGGTGTCCTTGAGCTCGAGGATCTCGCCGCGCACGTCGACGGTGATCTTGCGGCTCAGGTCGCCACGCGCCACGGCAGTCGTCACCTGCGCGATGTTGCGCACCTGGTCGGTCAGGTTGCCGCACATCGCGTTCACCGAGTCGGTGAGGTCCTTCCAGGTGCCGGCGACGCCGGGGACGATCGCCTGTCCGCCGAGCTTGCCGTCGGTACCGACCTCGCGCGCCACGCGCGTCACTTCGGAGGCGAAGGATCGGAGCTGGTCCACCATCGTGTTGATGGCTTCCTTCAGCTGCAGGATCTCGCCACGCACGTCGACGGTGATCTTCTTGGACAAGTCGCCGCTGGCGACCGCGATCGTCACCTCGGCGATGTTTCGGACCTGAGCCGTCAGGTTGTTGGCCATCGAGTTGACGTTCTCGGTCAGGTCCTTCCAGACGCCGGTGACCTCGCTGACCTGGGCCTGACCGCCGAGCTTGCCTTCGGTGCCGACCTCGCGCGCGACGCGCGTCACTTCCGAGGTGAACACGCTCAGCTGCTTGATCATCGTGTTGACGATCGTCGCCGAGCGAAGGAACTCGCCTTGGAGCGGGCGGCCGTCGACGTCGAGGGCGACGGTCTGCATCAGGTTGCCCTGGGCGACCGCGGCGATGGCCCGCGTCACCTCGGTGGTCGGGCGCAGCAGGTCGTCGATCAGCGTGTTGACCGAGTTCTCCATCTCCCCCCAGGCACCGGTGGAGACGCCCATGCGGATGCGCTGGCGGGTCTTGCCTTCGCGGCCGACGACCTGGCCGACGCGCTCGAGCTGCTGCGCCATGCGCTGGTTGGCCGCGACGATCGCATTGAACGTGTCGGCAATCTTGCCGACGAGGCCGACCTGATGTCCGGGGAGGCGGACCGAAAAGTCGCCGACCGCCATCGTCTGGAGGGCGTGCAGCAGGTCGTAGAGCTCGGCCGAGCTGGCGCCGGCGCCGTTGGCGTGCACGCCGTTGCCGTTCGGCTCTGCGGGAGCAGGGGCCTGCAGGACAGGCGGGGGCGTGTCGATACGAACGGTTTCGGTGCTCTTCTGCATCGTTATCTCCTTGGACGCCTCTCGAGGCGCCACGTCAGACGACAGCCCAGCGGCCGCGAAGCGGCGGGAAGGAAGGTCGTGATGGGAGGTGAGGCGCCATGGGGCGACCTCGGATCGATATGCGGTGAGGCCGCCACCCCTGCGTCACCCGGCCGAACCTTCCTGTTCCCGGCGGGCATGCGTCGCCCGTCTCGGGTGCAGGGGAGTGTAGCGAGGCGGCTTGGCATCGGCGCGGGCGCAAATGCCCAACGCCGCGTGATCACTAAGAAATCACGCGCTTCGTCACGGAAAAATCACAGCTCGACGGCGGGAGACTTCTAGCTAAGGCGATTTTTGTGAAAAACGCCGCCTTTTACGATTGCAGAGAGATGGGCCCCCTGGTCGAGGAACAGCTCGAGCTTCTTCACCGGGTCGCCGTCCACGACGATCAGGTCGGCGAACGCACCCGACTCGATGACGCCGAGCTTGCCCTCCATGCGTACGATCTCGGCACCGACCAGGGTCGCCTGGCGGATGACCTCGATCGGCGAATGGACCTCCCGGCGAAAGACGAACTCCTTGCTCTGCTCCATGTGGAGCTGCCCCAGGAGGTCGGTGCCGAATCCGACCTTCACGCCGGCCTTCTTGCAGATGTCGAGCGATTTGAGGCCGCCGTCGATCACCGACTCGTTCTTATCCAGCATGTCGCGGGTCATGCCGAACTCGGCGGCGCGCTCGCGCATCGCGAAGTAGGTGACCAGGTTGGCGACCATGTAGGCGCCCTTCTTGGCCATCAGCTTGGCGGATGCCGTGTCGATCAGGTTGCCGTGCTCGATGGTGCGCACCCCGCAGCTGACCGCGCGGGTGATCGCCTCCGGCGTATAGGCATGCGCCAGCGTATAGCGGCCGAAGGCATGCGCCTCCTCGACCGCGGCCGTGATCTCCTCGACCGTGAACTGAAGCGAGTCGATCGGATCGTAAGGCGAGGCGACACCGCCCGAGCACATCAGCTTGATGTGGTCGGCGCCCTGGCGCATCTGCTCGCGGGCGGCCTTCCTGACCTCGTCCGGTCCGTCCGCCAGGTGGCGAAGGAAGACCATCGCGTTGGCGCAGTTGCATAGCCCACCTGAGTCCGTGCGGCGGTTGCGGTCGTTGTGGCCGCCGGTCGGGCCGATCGAGCGGCCTGCGATGAACATGCGCGGGCCCTTGATGAGGCCGGTCTCGACCGCGGTCTTGATCCCCCAGTCGGCGCCGCCGGCGTCGCGCACGGTGGTGAAGCCGCGGTCGAGGAACGCCTTGAGCCGTTCGGTCGCGCGCGCCGCCATCAGCGTCAGCGGCATGGTCTCGAGCCGGCTGATATAGACCTCGCTGTGCATCGTATGCACATGGCAGTCGATCAGGCCCGGCATCAAAGTGCGCTTGCCGCAGTCGACGATCCGGGCCTTCGCCGCCTTGATCGGCTTGTCGGAGACTTCCTTGATCTTGTCGCCCTCGACCAGCACCTCGTAGCCGCCGCGGGCTTCCTTCCAGCGCGGATCGAGGAGGTTGAGGTTGCGGAAGAGGATTCCGGCGGGGGCTTGGGCGCGGGCCATCAGTTGAGCTCGTTCTTATGGAATTTGCCGCCCTTCATGATCGCCGGCAGATGGGCGCCCTGATCAAGGAACAGCTCAAGCTTCTTCAAAGGATTGCCGTCGACGACGATGAAGTCAGCGAAGGCACCGGGCTCGACCACGCCGAGCTTGCCCTCCTGGCGCAGGATCTTGGCGCCGACCAGCGTCGCCTGCCGGATGATCTCGATCGGCTTCAGCACCTTGGCGCGGTGGATGAACTCCTTGCTCTGCTCGGTCTGGAGCTGGCCCAGCAGGTCTGAACCGAAGCCGACCTCGACGCCAGCCTTCTTGCAGATCTCGAGCGAGCGGAGCGCGCCTTCGAGGACGACCTCGTTCTTCGCCAGCATGTCGGCGGTCATGCCGAACGACGCCGCGCGTTCCTTCATCTCGAAGTAGGTCACCAGGTTGGCGATCATGAAGCCGCCCTTCGATGCCAGCAGCTTCGCCGACTTGGCGTCGATCAGGTTGCCGTGCTCGATCGTCCGCACGCCGTTGGTGACCGC
>JAEULB010000222.1 GCA_016792585.1 Rhodospirillaceae bacterium | reverse complement strand
ATTCGACCCGCTTGCCCTTGTCGAGGACGAGGATGCGATCGGCGCCGATCACGCTGGAGAGCCGATGGGCGAAGACCAGCGTCGTTCGCCCGGCCATGAGCCGGTCCAGCGCCTCCTGGATCGCCGCCTCGTTCTCGGCGTCGACCGAGGACAGCGCCTCGTCGAGGACCAGGATCGGGGCGTCCTTGAGCAGCGCGCGGGCGATCGCAAGACGCTGGCGCTGACCGCCGGAGAGCTTGAGGCCGCGCTCGCCGACGACGGTCTTGTAGCCCTGCGGCAGGCGCTGGATGAAGCCATGCGCGTTGGCGGCGCGTGCCGCGCCCTCGATCTGCTCGGGCGTGGCGCCGGGACGGGCGAGGCGGAGGTTCTCCTCGACCGTGCCGTGGAACAGGAACGTGTCCTGGCCGACGACCGCGATCTGGCGGCGGAGATCCAGGAGGGAAAGATCGCGGATGTCGACGTCGCCGACGCGGACGATGCCGCGCTCGGCGTCGTGGAAGCGGAGCAGCAGGCGCATGATCGTCGACTTGCCGGCGCCGCTTGGGCCGACGATGGCGACGCGCTGCCCGGCCTCGACGCGGAAGGAGAGGCCGTCGAGCGCGGGGCGCGTGCCCTCGGGATAGGCGAAGGCGATGTCCTCGAAGGCGAGGCTGGGCTCGCGCACGGCGACGCCGGGCTTGGCGTTCTCGATCACCGCCGGCGTCCGCGCCATGAAGCCCAGGATCGCCTCGGCCGCGGCCTGGCCCAGCATGCCGGCATGCAGCATGTCGCGAAGATCGCGGAACGGGCGAAAGGCCTCGACGCCGAGCATCAGCACGATCGCCAGGGACTCGAGCGGCATCGCGCCGTCGACGACGCGGTAGGCCCCGAGCGCCAGCGCGCCGGCGGCCCCGAGCGCGATCGCGCCGTCGGTGACGCCGCGCGTCGCGACGGAGACCGAGAGCACCCACATCGTCGCGCGGTAGAGATCGCTCGACCGCTCGCCGAGATGGCGCGCGCGGTTGGCGGTCTGGCCGAAGGCCGCAAGCGTCGGCAGGCCCTGGATGGAGTCGAGGAAGTCGGCGGCGAAAGTCTTGTAGGCACGTGCCCGCGCCACCGCGCCCTGGGCGGCGCGCCGATGCAGCAGCGAGGGCAGGAGCAGCGCGCCGAGGGCCGCGGCCAGAAGCACGAGCGCGACCGGCAGGTCGAGCCAGGCGAGGAACACGAAGATGCCGACCGGCGTCACCAGCGCCACCAGCAGCTGCGGCAGATAGGAGCCGAAGTAGGTGTTGAGCTGCTCGACGGCCTCGTTCAGCACCAGCGTCGCCTCGCCGGTGCGAAGGCCGGAGACCGCGGCCGGGCCGAGGCCGAGCAGATGGTCGAGAAGCTTCGAGCGGAGGTGCTGGAGTACCGTCGCGGCCGTGTGCTGCGCCACCCGCGTGCGCCAGTTCTCGAGCCCGGCCCGGATCACGATCATCGCCCCGGTCAGCGCCGCCGGCCAGGCGAGCTCGGCGACCGTGGCGCCGGACAGCGCCCGGGCGATCAACCAGCCGAGCAGCGCCAGCCTCGCCACCCCCGCCGCGCTCGCGACGACGCCGAGGCAGGCCACCGCCAGGAGCCGGGCGCGCACGCCCTCGGTGAACGGCCAAAGGCGAGGGTCGAAGTACATAGGGAGCGTCCGCCAGGAGGAGGGGAGGCGTCCATCCTAGCGCAGCGGTCGGACGGGGGCGAGATAATTGAGAATGGTTCGCAACAACAAGATTTTCTCCCGGCTTTCTCTCGCCCCGGGTTCGGGGTATCGAAGCGAATGGCGCGGCCGCTCAGCATCCTCGTCGTCGACGACCACGCGACGACCCGCACCCTGATCGCCGAGGCGCTGGCCGAGGACAGGGACGCCAAGGTCATGCTGGCGAGCGACGGCGACCACGCCTTCCGCATGGCGCTGGCGCATCGCTTCGACGTGATCGTCTGCGACGTGAAGATGGAGCCGGTCGACGGGCTCTCCTTCCTGCGTGCGCTCCGCAGCCACAAGGAAGCGACGATCCGCAAGATCCCGGTCATCATCATGACCACCACCGCGACCCGCGAGGTGGTGATGGCGGCGCATCAGTGGGACGCGACCGCGATCATGGCGAAACCGGTGTCGATCGCGATGCTGAAAGCGCGGCTGAAGACGATCCGCGACGCAAAGACCCAGCCGCGCTAGCGCTTGGCGGAGGCCGGCTCCGGCTTGGCGACCGGGATGCTGCAGACGATGTAGTGGCTGACCTCGAGCGGGCTGTTCTCGCCGAACGGCACGACCAGGCGAAGCCAGTAGTCGACCGTGACCTCCGTCGACGCCGAGTGGCGGGTGAAGACCGGCGCCTTCTTCATCTCGCACAGGAGATAGACCGAGCGGAACAGCTGGCCGATCAGGGTCGGCAGCGCGTCGACCGACTCGCCGTTCATGTTGCGGCCATAGGCGCGGGCGAGACCCTTGCCGAAGCTTTCGTAGCGGAGCGCGTTGCCGTTCTTGGACACGACCGCGGTGAAGTCGGCGATGTCGTCGAGGAACGACGCGCTGATGTCGGCGCGCATCGGCAGGCCCTCGCGCTCGCGCTGCGCCGCCCACCAGTGGTGGCGAAGGCGCTTCTGGCGGATGTCGACGAGGTCCTTCTCGTCCGGATCGATGATGACCTCGATCGGCTGGTCGATCCCGTCCTGC
>JAEULB010000198.1 GCA_016792585.1 Rhodospirillaceae bacterium | reverse complement strand
TCGACGAGAAGGCAGCGAGCCTCAAGCGGGCGGACGAGCTCAAGTCGCGGTTCCTCTCCGACATGAGCCACGAGTTTCGGACGCCGCTGAACGCGATCCTGGCGCTCTCGAGCCTGCTTCTCGACGAGACCGACGGCAAGCTCTCGACCGAGCAGCGCCGTCAGGTCGTCTATGTCCGCCGGGCGGCGGAGTCGTTGAGCGGCCTCGTCAACGACCTGCTCGATCTCGCCAAGGTCGAGTCGGGCAAGATCGAGGTCCACCGGGCCCAGTTCGACGCCTCCGATCTGACCAGTGCGCTCCGCGGCATGTTCCGTCCACTGGTGATGGGCGACGTCTCGCTGGCGATCGAGGATCCCGAAGGCCTCAGCATCGTTTCGGACGAGGGCAAGCTCTCGCAGATCCTCCGCAACTTCCTGTCGAACGCGGTCAAGTTCACCGAGCAGGGCGAGATTCGCCTCAGCGTCGTCCGCGAGGGGATGATGGTTCGCTTCGATGTCCGCGACACCGGCATCGGCATCGCCGAGCAGGACTTCGAGCGCATTTTCGACGACTTCGTCCAGGTCGACGGGCCCCGGCAGCGGCACGTGCGCGGGACCGGCCTCGGCTTGCCTCTGTCGAAGCGCCTCGCCGAGCTGATCGGCGGGCGGATCGAGGTCGCCAGCGAGGTCGGCAAGGGATCGACCTTCTCGCTGATCCTGCCGGACGGCCTCACCGAGATGCCGGAGACCACTGCCGAGCGGGCGGCCGAGCTGACCCGGCAATCGCCGGTTCTTGTGGTCGAGGACGAGCAGGCGGACCTGCTGGTTGCGGTCAGCCTGCTGGATGCCGCCTCGATCCGCAGCCGCCAGGCGCGCACCTTGGACGAGGCCAGGGCGGCACTCGCCGCCGAACGGCCGGCCGCCATCGTTCTCGACATCCGCTTCGACGAAGGGGATGCCTGGAACTTCCTCAAGGAGATCAAGTCGTCGCCCGAATCCGCTGAGATCCCGGTGCTGGTGATGACCGCGACCGATGAGGAGGATCGGGCGCTGGAGCTCGGTGCTCACGCATTTGTCAGAAAGCCTGTCGATCGTCGGAGCCTCGTCCGCTCCTTGCTGCGGCTCCTGAACCGGAAGCCCGCGCTCGACGTTCTGCACATCGATGACGACGCAACGGCACGGTATGCCGTTCGGCAGATGCTGTTCGGGACCGGTCGCAATCTTCGCCAGGCGGAAAGCGTTGACGAGGGCATGGCGTCGATCGGTCGCGACGAACCCGACGTCGTCCTGCTGGATCTGCACTTTCCGGACAATGACGGCTATGCGATGCTTTCCCGGCTCCAAAGCGATCCCGCACGGCGAATACCCGTCATCATGCTGACTTCGGCTGTCCTCGATGATGCTGCTCGCCACCGGCTGGCCGGAGCCTTCGCTATTCTTTCCAAGCGCGACCTCGCCCGCGACACGCTGATCGACTCGATCGATGCCGCGTCGGCCTTCGGCCATCCGGGGGCCGCATGACCGCGCATCCGGCGATCCTGGTCGTCGATGACGACGAAGCCTCGCGCTACATCAAGACGCGGGTGCTCGAGAGCCAGGGATTCCAGGTCGACCAGGCCGGGTCCGGAGAGAGGGCGCTCGACCGGATCGAGGAGAGGACGCCCGATCTCGTGCTGCTCGACGTGAAGCTGCCGGGCATCGACGGGCTCGAGGCCTGCCGCATCATCAAGGAGCGCTGGCCGTCGGTGTTCGTGCTGCACACCTCCGCCGCCTATCGCAAGCCGTCGGACCGCACGCGCGGGCTCGACAGCGGCGCCGACGGGTATCTCGCGGAGCCGATCGAGCCGAGCGAGCTTGTCGCCAACATCAAGTCGCTGCTCCGAATCCGTCAGGTCGAGAACGAGCTCCGGCAGGTGGTCGAGCGCAACCAGGTGCTGCTTCGCGAGGTCCAGCACCGCACGATGAACAATCTGCAGCTGGTCATCAGCTTCCTGAACCTCGAGTCCCGCGGGCTCTCGGACCAGCACGCCAAGGACCGGATCAGGGCGGTGATCCAGCGCGTGAGCGCGCTGGCGGCGGTCCATCACCACCTCTACAGCCGCGGTGCGGTCGACCGGATCGACTTCGGCTCCTATGTCGCGGACCTGGTCAAGGACATCGGCAACGCCACCGGCATGGAGCGCATCGTCTTCCGCACCCAGGCGGACCCTGTATGGATGGAAGCCGACCGTGCGATCCGTCTCGGCCTCGTCGTCAACGAGCTGGTCACCAACGCGATCAAGTACGCATTCGCCGAGGGCGAGAGCGGCCAGATCGACCTCAGCCTGCATGCGACCGGCGCCAAGGAAGCGGTCCTGACGATCGAGGACGACGGACGCGGCTTTGAGGCCAAGGCTTCGTCCGGGTCGACGCGATCCGGCCTCAGCTTGAGCCAGGCGCTGGCCGAGCAGTCAGATGCCGAGCTGATCCGTGACCCGACCAGCCGGGGCACGCGCTGGCGCATCGCCCTGCACGACCCCGAGGCGCGTCGCGCCGAGCGCGACGCCGCCCGCTAGGGTTCGGCCCTACGCCTTCCGGCCCTTCGCTGCTTCCTCGGCGACCAGTTCCTTCTTCGACAGCTTGCCGATCAGCGTCTTCGGCAGCGCGTCGCGGAACTCGATCTCGCGCGGCATCTCGATCGGGTTGAGCTTGTCCTTCAGGAACTGGATCAGCTCGTCGGACGTGAGCGTCTTGCCCGCCTGGAGCTTGACGAAGGCCTTCGGGCTCTGGCCGCGGTAGCTGTCGTCGATGCCGATCACCGTGCATTCCTCGACCGAGGGATGCTGGTAGACGGCTTCCTCGACGACGCGCGGATAGACGTTGAAGCCCGAGCAGATGATCAGGTCCTTCATCCGGTCGACGATGAAGAAATAGCCGTCCTCATCCATCATCGCGATGTCGCCGGTCCGAAGCAGCCCGCCCACCATCTGCTGCTGGGTCGCCTCTGCCCGGTTCCAGTAGCCGGCCATCACCTGCGGGCCGCCGATGCAGATCTCGCCGCGCTCGCCTTTCGGCACCACCCTGGTGGCATCGGTGATGTCTCTGAGTTCGACCCGGGTCAGCGGCAGCGGCAGGCCGATCGATCCGGCCTTGGCGACGCCGCCCAAGGGATTGCAGTGGGTCACCGGCGAGGCCTCGGTCAGGCCGTAGCCCTCGACCAGGAAGCAGCCGGTCACCTGCTCGAAGCGCTGCTTGACCTCGAGCGGCAAGGGCGCGCCGCCGGAGATGCAGTTGCGGATCGAGGAGAGGTTGCGCGGCTGCTTGGCGACGGCGGTGTTGAAGGCGGTGTACATGGTCGGAACGCCCGCCATGAAGGTCGGCCTCTTGGTCTCGATCGCCTGCAAGGCCGCGTCGACCTCGAAGCGCGGCAGCATCACGATCTCGGCGCCGACCGACAGCATCTGGTTCTGGATCACGGTCATCGCGAAAACATGGAAGAACGGTAGCACGCCGAGCGCGCGTTCCTTGCCGAACTCGAAGGTGGAGAACCAGCGCCGGCACTGGATCGCGTTGGCGTAGAGGTTGGCGTGGGTCAGCATCGCGCCCTTGGGGATGCCGGTGGTCCCGCCGGTGTATTGCAGCACCGCCGTCGTCTTGACCGGGTCGATCGAGACGGGCCGATAGCGACCGTCGTTTGCGGTCAGCTCGGCATAGCGCGGATGCGCCTGGTCGCGCGGCGGCGTCGCCAGGTCCTTCCGGCGGACAATCGGGAACAGGAGCTTCTTGATGAAGGGCAGCGCGTCCGCCATCGAGCAGACGACGATGGTCCTGAGCGGCGTTGTTCCCAGCATCGGCTGAAGCTTGGCATAGAGCGCCTGCAGGTCGAGGGTGACCATCACCTCGGTGCCGGAGTCCCGGATCTGCTGCTCGATCTCCTTGGCGACGTAGAGCGGGTTGAAATTGACGACGATGCCGCCCGCCTTGAGGATCCCGAAATAGGCGATGATGAAGTAAGGGCAGTTCGGCAGGAACAGCCCGACGCGGTCGCCCGGTTTCAGTCCGCGGTCCTGCAGCCCCTTGGCGAAGCGGTCGACCTGGGCCGAGAGATCGGCATAGGTGGTCTTCTTGTCGAGGAAGTCGATTGCGTTCTGGGACGGCACCCGCCGCACCGGCTCGTCCAGCAGCTCGTAGAGCGGCTTCGGCGCGATCGGTTCGTTCCAGTCGATCTGGGCCGGATAGTGAGACGTGTATTCACGGCCGCCGCTGGCGATCGACAGTGGCCCAATTGTCTGGGTTCCGGTCATTTTACCTCCCGCTTTCGTTGCACCCATCCTGCGGGCAGGGGCGACCGAGAGCAATGGGGAAGCGTCAGGCGAAGTGGCAGGCGGCCCGCTGGGCAGGTTTCACTTCCCGGAGCGCCGGGTTTTCCGTCTGGCAACGCGCCTGAGCCATCGGGCATCTGGGCGCGTAGGCGCAGCCTTTGGGCGGCGGCGGAATCGTCTCGGTCGAGGCGGCGGCGAGCTTGATTCCGCGCCGGTCGCGCCGGCGCGTGCCGCCGGCGAGGCCCGGGATCGCCGCCATCAACGCCTGCGTGTAGGGGTGACGCGGATCGGCGAACAGCGCCTCCGACGGCGCCTGCTCGACGATGCGGCCCTGGTACATGACCGCGACCTCGTCGCAGACATGCTCGACCACGGCGAGGTTGTGGCTGATGAAGAAGTAGGTGACGCCGTGCTTCTGCTGCAGGTCCTGCATCAGGTTCAGTACCTGCGCCTGCACCGAGACGTCGAGCGCGGAGACCGGTTCGTCGGCGACGATCAGCTTTGGGCGCGTGATCAGCGCGCGCGCGATCGCGATCCGCTGGCGCTGGCCTCCGGAGAACTCGTGCGGATAGCGGGTCGCGGCGTCGCTAGGCAACCCTACCTCGCCCAGCGCCTCGGCGACCTTCTCGGCCCGTTCGGCCGTACCCACCTGGATTGCCAGCCCGTCCAGCGGTTCGCCGACGATACGCGCCACCGTGTGACGCGGGTTCAGCGAGCCGAAGGGATCCTGGAACACCATCTGGAAGTTCCGCCGATGGCGGCGGAGGTCCAGGTCGGAGAGCGCGAACGGATCCTGGCCGACGGTCTCGACCGTGCCGTTGTCCGGCTTGTCGAGGGCCATCACCAGGCGCGCCAGGGTCGACTTGCCGGAGCCGGACTCGCCGACGACGCCGAAGCTCTTGCCGGGCGCGACCCGGAAGCTGACGCCGTCGACCGCCTTGATCCATCGTCGGGGCGCGAACGGCGATGGCCTCGGCAACGGGAAGTGGCGCACCAGGTCCTGGCCGACGATGAGGGCGTTTGAAACGGGCGCGTCGATCATGCGGTCACGTCCGTCCGCCGGCAGAGCGCGGCATGGGTCGGGCCGACCTCGACGTTCGGCGGCAATGCGGCGCGGCAGGCGTCCTCGACCAGCTGGCAGCGGTCGGCGAAGGCGCAGCCGCCGGGCACCAGCCAGGGATCGGGAACCGTGCCCGGGATCGCGTAGAGCCGGCTGCCGCGGTCGCGGCCGGGTTCCGGCAGCGCGCCGAACAGGCCACGTGTGTAGGGGTGCGCGCGGCGGCGGAACAGGTTCACGGTCGGGCCGGCCTCGACGACGCGGCCGGCATACATCACCAGCACCCGGTCGGTTATGTCGCCGACGATGCCGAGGTCGTGGCTGATCAGCACCAGCGCCATGCCGAGCTCGTCGACGAGGTCGTGGATCAGGTCGAGGATCTGCGCCTGGACGGTGACGTCGAGGGCGGTGGTCGGCTCGTCGGCGATCAGGATGTCGGGCTGGCAGGCGAGCGCGATCGCGATCATCACGCGCTGGCGCTGTCCGCCGGAAAGCTGGTGCGGATACTGGGCGAGGCGCGCCTTCGGCTCCGGCATGCGCACGAGCTCCAGCAGACGCACGGCTTCCGCCTCGGCGTCCGGGCGGTACATGCCGCGATGCAGGATCAGGCTCTCGGCGATCTGATGCCCAATCGTATGCACCGGGTTCAGCGCGCTCATCGGTTCCTGGAAGATCATCGCGAGCCGGTTGCCGCGCAGCTTGCACATGCGGTCTTCCGGCAGCGCCAGCAGGTTCTCGCCCTCGAAGCGGATCGCGCCCGAGGGGATCGCGCCGTCGGGGAGAAGCCCCATCAGGGCGAGCGCGGTCATCGTCTTGCCGCAGCCGCTTTCGCCGACGATGCCCAGGGTCTCGCCGCGCTCGATCGAGAAGTTGACCTCGCGCACCAGCGGGATCTCGCCGCGGAGCGTCGGCATGTGGACCGCGAGCTTCTCGACCTCGAGCAGGGCCATCAGCGCGACCTCGACAGCCGAGGGTCGAGGGCGTCGCGGAGGCCGTCGCCGAGCAGGTTGAGGCCGAGGACCGCGATCATGATCGCCGCACCAGGGTATATGGCCAGCATCGGCGCGCGGAACAGGAAGGTCTGGGACTCGTTCAGCATCCGCCCCCAGCTCGGGTTCGGCGGCTGGGTCCCAAGGCCGAGATACGACAGGCCGGCCTCGGCCAGGATTGCCAGCGCGAAGTTGATCGTCGCCTGGACGATCAGCACGTTCGAGATGTTGGGCAGCACGTGCTCGAGCGTGATGCGAATATGGCCCTTGCCGGCGGCGCGCGCGGCCAGGATGAAGTCGCGGGCGAGGATCGCGTTGGCGGCGCCGCGCGTGATGCGGGCGAAGACCGGGATGTTGAAGATGCCGATCGCCAGGATCGAGTTGAAGGTGCCGGGGCCGAGGATTGCGGTGATCAGGATCGCCGAGAGGATCGCCGGGAAGGCGAAGGTGAAGTCGGCCATCCGCATCACCAGATCCTCGACCCAGCCGCGTTTGGCCGAGGCCAGGAGGCCGAGCGCCACGCCGGTCAGCACACCGATCGTGACCGCGACGAGGCCGACCGCGATCGAGTTCCGGGATCCGACCAGGATCATCGAGAAGACGTCGCGGCCGAAATGGTCGGTGCCGAACCAATGGGTCGCCGAGGCGGGGGCCAGCCGGCCGGGAACGTTGATCCGGCTCGGCGAGTGCGGAGTCCAGAAGTAGGACAGGAGCGCTGCGGACAGGACCACGCCGACCAGGATTGCGCCGATGATGAAGTTGCGCTGGCGAAGGCAGCGCATCAGGAGTCCGTCGCGCGTCATCGGGCCGTCCTCAGGCGCGGATCGATCACCGCGTAGAGCAGGTCGACGATGAAGTTGATCACCACCACCTTGGCCGCCAGCAGCACGACCACGTCCTTCACGACGATCAGGTCGCGCTGGTTGATCGACTGGAAGATCAGGCGGCCGAGGCCGGGCAGGTAGAAGACGTTCTCGATGATGATCGTGCCGGCCAGCAGGTTCGAGAACTGCAGGCCCATGATCGTGACCACCGGGATCAGCGAGTTCCGGAGCACATGGCGCCAGAGCGTCTGGGTGCGGGTCAGTCCCTTGGCGCGGGCGGTGCGGACGAAGTCCTCGCGCAGCACCTCGAGCACGGCCGAGCGAGTGACGCGGGCGAGGATCGCCGCCTGCACCAGCGCCAGCGCGAAGGCCGGCAGCACCAGCGACTTGAGGGCGATCGGCCCCTGGTCCCATCCGGGGAAGCCGCCGGCGGGAAGCCAGCCGAGGAACACGGCGAACAGCAGCACCAGCAGGATCGCGAACCAGAAGTTCGGGATCGCGATGCCGAGCTGGGTCGCGGTCATCACGCCGTAGTCGCCGACCGTGTTGTGCTTGGAGGCGGCGTAGACGCCGAGCGTCAGCGCGATCATCGTGGTCAGGCTCATCGCGATCAGCGCCAGCGGCAGGGTCACGACCAGCCGCTCGCCGATCAACTCGGCGACCGACGTGCCGTAGGTGTGGCTGATGCCGAGGTCGCCGCGGACCAGGCCCGCCATCCAGACCAGGTAGCGCTCGACCGGCGGGCGGTCGAGGCCGAGCTTGGCTCTCAGCGCCGCCACCGCGTCCGGCTGCGCGTCGATGCCGAGCATCAGCAGCGCCGGGTCGCCGGGCAGCACTTCCAGCACCAGGAACACCACCAGCGAGGTGGCGACCAGGGTGGCGAGGAAGGCGGCGAGGCGTCGGAGGGTGAAGGAGAGCATGCAGTCAGGCGGTTATAGCGAAAGCCCCCTCCGGGAGGGAGGGGGCTTTCTCGAGACCGGGCCTGGAACCGAGGTCAGTCGACCCAGCTGAGCCCTGCCAAGTCGGTAACCGAGACCGGCGAGTTCTTCCAGATGCCGCGGAGCTTCGCGGCGTAGACGCCGGTGCGGGGCAGCTGGAACATGAAGGCGTGGACCGCCTCGTCGGCGATCTTGCGCTGGATCTGGCCGTAGAGGTCCTTCTGCTTGGCCTCGTTGCTCTCGGCCAGGACCGCCTTCATCAGCGCGTCCATCTCGGGGTTCTGGTAGCCGTAGTAGTAGTCCTTGCCGCGCGTGTAGTTGTCCTGGTCCCAGGGCGACACGTGCGCGACCACGGTCATGTCGTAGTTCTTCTGCTTGTAGACGACGTCGAGCCACTGCGCCCACTCGACCGGCTCGATCTTGACGCGGAAGCCGGCTTCCATGAGCTGGGCCGAGACGATCTCGGCCGAGCGGCGCGCATAGGCGAAGGGCGGCGGCTTGATGGTGACGTCGACGCCGTTCGGATACCCGGCCTCCTTCAACAGTTCCTTCGCCTTGGCGATGTCGTGCGGATAGCGGTTGGTGAGGTCGACGTACCACGGATGATGCGGCGGGAAGTGGCTCCCGATCGGGAGGCCGTAGCCGGAGGTCGCACCGTCGATGATCGACTTCCGCTCGATCGCGTGATTGGCGGCGCGGCGGACGCGGATGTCGTCGAAGGGCTTCTTGTTGTTGTTGAGGATCAGCGGCACCTCGCCCTCGGTCGAGCCGATCACCACCTGGAAGCGGCTGTCGGCCTTGAAGCGGTCGAGGGTCTCGGTGGCGCCGACGGTCGGGAAGGCGTCGATGTCGCCGGCGAGCAGCGCCGGCACCTGGGCCGCGGCGTCGGGCACGAACTTGAAGGTCGCCTGCTTGATCTGCGCCTTGGACGGGTCGCGGTAGGTGGGCGACTTCTCGAGCACGACGCGATCGCCTTTCACCCACTGCTTGAACTTGTAGGGGCCGGTGCCGACCGGGGTGGTCTTGTTGTTGTCGGCCGACTTCGGATCGAAGATCGCGGCGCCGCCCGAGGCCATGTAGGAGAGGAACAGGCTCGACGGCGCCTTGAGGCGAAGGATCACGGTCTCCGGGTCCGGCGTCTCGATCGCGGCGATGTTGGCGAAGTGGCGCTTGGTCGGGTTGGTCGAGGTCGCCGAACCGGCGCGCTCGAACGACCACTTCACGTTCTCCGAGGTCAGCTTCTCGCCGTTGTCGAAGACGACGCCCTTCGGCAGCTTGAAGGTATAGGCCTTGCCGTCCTCGCCGATGGTCCAGGACGTGGCGAGGCCCGGCTTCACGGTGCCGTCCTCGCCGATGCGGACCAGGCTCTCGTAGACGTTGACGCTGAAGATCACGTCGATCGCGGCGGCGGCGTTCTGCGTCGGGTCGAGCACCGGAGGCTCGTCCTGCATGCCGATGACGATCGTATCCTTGGCGGCAAGCGCGGCGGTGGCGCTCATCAGCAAGGCGACGGCGAGGGACGTCGTGAAAATCCGCATCGTCCTGGCTCCCTGAAAAAGAGGCGGCGCAACCGTGCCCAAGCTCGGTTGCGCCGCGGTGGCGGTTATATGACTAGTTGGTCCAGCGCACCTCGGTCAGGTCGTTGGCCTGGACCGGGCTGTTCTCCCAGAGGCCTTCGATCTTCGCGTTCCACACGCCGGTCTTCGGCAGCATGAACAGGTAGCCGTTGACCGCATCGGCCGCCAGCATGCGCTGCGCATCGCCGAAGGCCTTGTTGCGGATGTCGTCGGTGCCGGCAGAGACCGTGAGGTCGATCAGCGACTTGAACTCCGGCTTGCCGTACTGGAAGTAGTAGTTGGGATCGGCGTAGATATTGATGTCGAGCGGCTCGGTGTGGCTGATGATCGTCAGGTCGAACTGCTTGTTCTTGAACACCTGCTCGAGCCACTGCGGGAACTGCAGCTGCTCGATCTGCGCTTTGACGCCGACCTGCTCCAGCATCGCCGCGATCAGCTCGCCGCCGCGCTGCGCATAGGCCGGCGGGGGCAGGCGGAGCGACAGTGTCAGGTTGGTCTTGCCGGCCTCGGCCAAAAGGGCCTTCGCCTTCGCCGGGTCGTAAGGATAGACGCCGGTCAGGTCGACGTAGGCGGGATGGTTCGGCGAAAAGTGGGAGCCGATCGCAGTCGCGGTGCCGCCGGCGGCCCCGATGATGATCGCCTTACGGTCGATCGCATGGCTGATCGCGCGGCGGACGCGGACGTCGTCGAGCGGCGCCTTCTTGTTGTTCATGGCGAGGATGGTCTCGCCCTCGGTGTTGCCGACCACGACCTTGAGCTTGGGATCGGCCTTCAGGCGATCCAGCGCGTCGCCGGCGCCGGTGTTCGGCGAGGCATCCACGTCGCCGGCCAGCAGCGCCGCCACGGTCGCCGCCGGATCCGGGATGAAGCGGAAGGTCGCCTTGTTGAGCTTGATGTTGGCGGCGTTCCAGTGATCGGGATTCTTCTCGATCTCGAGGCGGTCGCCCTTGTTCCAGCGGACGAACTTGAACGGACCGGTGCCGACCGGCTTCGCCTTCGCATCCGCGATCGCACCTGGCGCCACGACGACGGCCTCGCCCATACCGACGAGGTAGGGCACAAGGCCGACCGGCTTCTTCAGCTTGATGACGACCGTGCTCGGATCGGGCGTCGTCACTTCCATGCCGTTGTCGGTCAGCATGGACTTCTTCGGGTTGGCGCTGTCGGCCGACGTGGTACGTGCCAGCGACTGCGCGACCGCGGCCGAGGTCAGCTCGGTGCCGTCATGGAATTTGACCCCGCGACGGAGCTTGAAGGTGTAGGTCAGGCCGTCCTGCGAGAGCGTCCATTCGGTCGCGAGGCTCGGCTGCACCATGCTCCTGCGGTCGAGGCGGGTCAGGCCCTCGTAGACGTTGGTGTAGAGGATCTCCTTGATCGCCGCGGCCGGGCTCAGGACCGGATCGAGATGCGGCGGCTCGAGCGCCATGCTGAGCGTGATCGAGTCCTTCTGGGCGTGCGCGCCGGCGGCGGCGAGCATGGCGGACGCGAACGCGGCCGCGAACAGCGAG
>JAEULB010000175.1 GCA_016792585.1 Rhodospirillaceae bacterium | reverse complement strand
CGGCGACGCGGTGACGGCACTCCGCAATGCCGCCGAGGTCATGGAGATGCCCGAGCTCGGCGAGATCCTCGCCGGGCTTTCGGCCTTCGCCGAAGGCGCCGGTCCGGAGACGCTCGAGACCCGGATCGACTTTCTCGCGCGCCTCGACCAGCAGGCATCGCTGATCAGCGAGGTCAGCGGCGTCGAGGCCGGCGCCGATGCGTTCGCCGCGGCGCTGGCGCCGCTGCTGGCCGAACCCGTGCGCGACCAGCTCGAGATCCTGTCAGTGGAGACGCTGGCGAAGGAAGCGGCGGCGACGGCGAAGCTGCTGGTCGCCATCGGCCACCGCCGAAGCGCCGGCCTGCTTGCACTCGCCGGTGAGGCGCAGGCGGCCTCGTCCCGCGGCGAGGTCGGGGCCTCGACGGCGCTTGGATACGCGATCGAAGCCTCGGTCGCCGCCGTCATCGGGCTCTGGGAAGATCCGCTGACCGTGCCGGGCGACCTCGACGAGACGAGCACCGCGGCTCACGAGACGGAGATCCGCGCGGCCCTCCACGGCGCGCCGGAAGAGGAGACGCCGGCGGCCGAAAGCGAAAAGCACGTCGCCGAGGTCGCCGTGCCCGAGCCTTTCCTCGCCGTGCTCTCGACGGAGAACCGTCAGGACCTCGAACGCGCGGTCGGCGAAGGCCAGACGATCTATCAGATGATGACCGACGTCGAGGCCTATGAAGGCACCGGCGATACCGGGCCGCTCGATCATCTGTCCGGGTTCTGTCACATCGTCACCAGCCGCACGGTGCCGCATGGCGAGCGTACCTGGTTCGAGTTCCTGGTCGTCTCGCTGCTGTCGCCGGACGATATGGCCCAGCGCGTCAAGTCGCTCGATCCCGGACAGCGATGGATCAAGGCCGTGCATGCGGCCGGCAAGCCGCCTGCCGAAGCGGCCGCTGCGGCTCCTGCCGAAGCGGCGCCCGCCCAGCTGAAGGAAGCCGCGCGCCCCGCACCGAAGCCGGCGGCGGACGCCGGCTCGGCCAGCGACGCCATGCTGCGCGTCCGCGGCACCACGATCGACGCCTTGATGTCGGCGGTCGGTCAGGCGCGCGTCGAGGCGGCGGGCCTGTCGCAGATGCTGACCGAGGATCGCCGCAAGATCGATGCGATGACCGGCCTGTCGCGTCTGCGCGAGAAGCTGCCGGCGCTGCTGGCAGCCGAGCTCAGCCGGCACCTCGAAGGGCTCAAGGAGCGCGAGGCGGAGATGGCCGCCGCCGATGCCAGGCTGGCGACGGCGTTGAGCCAGCTTCACGCGGACGCGCTCGATCTCCGCGTTGTACCGGTCGAGACGGTGCTCGCGCATCTGCCGCGGGTGACGCGCGAGCTGGCGCAGCGTCAGGGCAAGGCGGTCCGCATCCGGCTCAAGGGCCGAGACGTGCGGATCGACAAGAGCGTGGTGCAGCAGCTGCTCGATCCGCTGATGCACATGATGCGGAATGCGGTCGATCACGGCATCGAGACGCCTCAGGCCCGCGCCGCCGCCGGCAAGAGCCAGACCGCGACGATCACGCTGCGCGCACGCCAGCGCGCGAGCGAATTCCGTCTCGAGGTCTCCGACGACGGCCGCGGCCTCGATGCCGAGGCGATCCGCGCCAAGGCGGTGTCGCGCGGCCTCGTCGACGAGGCCGAGAGCCGCGGCATGTCGCCCGACCGCATCTATCGCTTCGTCTTCGCGCCGGGCTTCTCGACTGCGGCGGCGGTCACCGAGACCTCCGGGCGCGGCGTCGGCATGGACGTCGTCATGCATACCGTGACCCGGCTCGGCGGCCGCGTCGACATCCGCACCGAGGCCGGCATCGGCACCAGCTTCACCTTGCGGCTGCCGCTTTCGGCGGCGGTGCTGCCGGCGCTCCTGGTCGAGATCGCCGGCCAGACCTTCGCGATCCCGGAGCGCAACATCGTCGCGGTCGAGGAGATCGACGGCGATCGCCTGCGCCAGGCCGGCGGACGGCGCGTGCTGCTGCGCGGCAACATCGCGTTGCCGCTGCATGGCCTCGCCGGCCTTCTCGGCATGGGGCAGGCGGCGCGCGGCGGCGGCCATGCGGTCGTCGTCGCCAGCGGCGAGGCGTCGATCGCGATCGAGGTCGACCGTTTGCTTCGCCGCCAGGAACTCTTGCTGCGCGACCTGCATCCGGCGCTGGCGGCATTGCCGGGTGTCGGCGGCGCGGCGCTGCTCGGCGACGGCAGCCCGATCCTCGTGCTCGATGCCGACGCGCTCATCGACCTGGCCCGATCCGGCGGGCGCCGGCGCGAGAGCCGGGCCGAGGCCGCTTCGTGAGCATGCACCTGCGCGGAAGGATCGGGACCTACCAGGTCCTGATTCCCGCCGGCTCGGTGCTCGATGTCTGGACCAGCGAGAAGATCTTGGACGAGGCGCCGACCTGGCGCGGCCGCGCCGTTCCCTATGTCGACGGCCGCGCGCTGCTCGGCGAGCCGGCGGGAAAGCAGGCCGGCGCCCTGCTCGTCTATGGCGAAGCCGTCGACGACGCGAAGCTCGCCATTCTCGGCCTCGACGAGGTGCTGGGATCGATATCGGTCGCGGCCGAGATGCTTCAGCCGTTTCCGCAGAGCCTCGCCGACGCGCATCGCCTGTTCGACGGCATCGCGGCGATGCCCGGCATGTCGACGAAACTACTCAGGCTGCGATCGGGCCTCGATCTCGCGGCACGCGCCTAGATCCGGGTTACTCCGACACCGTCATTTGCTTGATGCGCATCGCGAGCTGCTGGAAGTCCGGCGGCGGCAGCCCGGCGGCGGAATGGATGACTTCGAGCAGCTGACGGCCACGCTTGGGCTTGAGATCCATGCTGATCGCGCCCGACGGCTTCGGAATCACCTCGAAGGCGCCGAGCATGCGTGCCTTCTGGGCCGCCTCCGATCCGATCTGCGCGACCGAGGAAAGGATGATGACCTTCGCCCGGCTGAACAGCTTCAGGCGCTTCATCGCCTCGAGGCCGTCCATCTTCGGCATCTCGATGTCGAGGATGATGATGTCGGGTTTGGCGGTCATCGCCATGGCGACGGCAGAGACGCCGTCCGCAGCTTCGCCGATGACGTTGAAGGCCTCGTCGACGCCGATGATCTGCTTGACCAAGGTGCGCATGAACGACGAATCGTCAACGACGAGAACGGTCTTACGTCCGTCGGACATCTTCCCCACCGAAACGAGGCGTACCCTTACCAATCATCCGCCGGGACCGATCTAAGTCAAGCGGAGAGGCACCCTCAGCGGTCCGCGGCGGCCTCGATGTCCTCGATTTCCTCGTCGGAAAGGCCGAGGTGGTGACCGATCTCGTGGATCAGGACATGCTCGACGAGGACGTCGATCGGAACGTCCCCGCGCTCGGCCCATTCGTCGAGGATCGGCCGGCGGTAGAGGTGGACGCGCGACTGGGCGGTGTCGCCGGCGGTGCGCTCGGTCAGGTCGATGCCGTCGTAGAGGCCGGTCAGCTCGAACGGGTCCTCGATTCCCATCGACTTCAGGACCTCCTCGTCGGCGAAGTCCTGGACATGGAAGACGATGTCGCCGGCCACCTGGCGGAACGGCGCCGGCAGCCGCCCGTAGGCCTCCTCGGCGATCTGGGCGAGCTCGTCCAGGCTCGGCGCGGAGCGTCCGGTCCAGTCCTTCATCGGCAACCCGGGCAGGTCATGGCGTGTTGCGATAGCGGGCGGTAACGTCGGATGCAAGCATCCGAGGAGGGAATATGCGTCCGAAGAAGCTCGAAGGGGCGGCGCGCGCCGCCGCGCTCAAGCTGCTGGACGGCTGGACCGAGGTGAAGGGCCGCGACGCGATCCACAAGACCTTCAAGTTCCCGGACTTCAACGCCGCCTTCGCCTTCATGACCCGGGTCGCGCTCAAGGCCGAGCAGCTCGACCACCATCCGGAATGGTCGAACGTCTACAACAAGGTCGATATCACGCTCTCGACCCACGACGCCGGCGGCGTGACCGAGCTCGACGCGGCGCTCGCCAAGTTCATCGACGATCTGGATAAACTTCCGAACTAGAAGCTCACTTCGGCTGCATCCGGAGCGCGCCGTCGAGCCGGATGGTCTCGCCGTTCAGCATCGGGTTGTCGATGATCGCCAGCACCAGCTTCGCGTATTCCTCGGGCGCGCCGAAGCGGGTCGGGAACGGCACCGTCGCTGCCAGCGCGTCCTGCACCGGCTGCGGCATGTTGAGCAGCAGCGGCGTCCCGAACAGGCCTGGCGCGATCGTGCAGACGCGGATGCCGGAACGTGCGAACTCGCGTGCCGCCGGCAAGGTGAGCGCCGCGACGCCGCCCTTCGATGCCGCGTAGGCGGCCTGGCCGATCTGGCCTTCGAACGCCGCGACCGAGGCGGTGGTGACGACGACGCCGCGCTCGCCATCCTCCAGCGCCGGAAGCTGCGAGGCGCCAGCCGCCAGCAGCCGCATGATGTTGAAGGTGCCGATCAGGTTGACCTCGATCACGCGGCGGAAGTCGGCCAGCGCCAGCGGACCCTCGCGGCCGACGATGCGGGCTGCCGGCGCGATGCCGGCGCAGGCGACCGCGACGCGCGCCGGGCCCTGTGCCTTCGCGGCCTCCGCGACCGCCGCCTCGGTCGAGGCCGCGTCCGACACGTCGCAGGCGAGCGCGATCCCGCCGATCTCCTTCGCGACGGCCTCCGCCGCCGCCTTGTTCACATCGAACACCGCGACCTTGGCGCCGGCCTTCGCCAGCGCCCTCGCCGTCGCCGCGCCGAGCCCCGAGCCGCCGCCAGTCACGATCGCCGAATGTCCCTGAAGCTTCATTGTGCCTTCTCCTCAAGCTCGACCAGGCTCGCGCCTTCCTCGACCTGCTCGCCGGCGGCGTAGCCGACCTGGGCGATCTTGCCGGCGCGGGGTGCCTTGACCGTGTGCTCCATCTTCATCGCTTCGAGCACGACCAGCGGCTGGCCCTTCTCGACGGTGTCGCCCTTCTTCACCAGCACCTGCACGAGCTTTCCCGGCATCGGCGCGGTCAAGCGCCCGGCCGCACTTGCGTCGCCGACGGCGCGTCGCGTCGGATCGGCGAAGCCGAGCCGGTGGCTGGCGCCGTCGTCGAACACGGTTGCCTCTTCGCCACGGAAGACGACGCTGGCGGCGAGCGCAGCGCCGCCGATCGTCGCGGCGAGGCGCGATCCGTCGACCGCCGCCGATGCAGCGACCGATCCACCGGGAAGATCGAGGCGGTACCCGTCGGCGCCGAAGTGCGCCGTGACCTCGATGAGGCGTTCGCCATCCTGCCATTTGAGGCGCGCCAGCCCTTCGTCGTTGAGACGCCAGCCGCGGCTGGTCGCCCAGGGCGAATGCGGGTCGGTCGTGCGCGCGGCCGCGGCCGCACGGGAAATCGCATCGAGCTTCGCCAGCGTCGCGAGCGCGAGCACGCGGTCGGAGGCGGGCTGCTCCTTCGGCACCACCTCGTCGCCGTAGCGCTCGAGAAAGCCGGTATCGACCTCGCCGCGGACGAAGGCCGGATGCTCGGCCAGCCGCTTGAGGAAGGCGGCATTGGTGCCGAGGCCGACGACCTCGACCTCGGCCATCGCCTGGGCGAGGCGCCGCGCGCAAGCCTCGCGATTCCCGGCACGGACGATCACCTTGGCGATCATCGGATCGTAATGGATGCCGATCGCATCGCCCTGGGTCACGCCGGTGTCGATGCGGACATCGCCCGAGGTTTCCGGGAAGCGGAGATGATGCAAGGTGCCGGTCTGAGGCAGGAAGTCCTTCGACGGATCCTCGGCGTAGAGGCGCACTTCCATCGCGTGGCCGTCGAGCGGGATCTGCTCTTGGCGGAGCGGCAGCGCCTCGCCGGAAGCGACGCGGAGCTGCCACTCGACCAGGTCCTGGCCGGTGATCATCTCGGTCACCGGATGCTCGACCTGGAGACGGGTGTTCATCTCCATGAAGTAGAAGCGTTCGCCCTCGGCGATGAACTCGACCGTGCCGGCGCCGCGATACCCGACCGCGCGCGCAGCGGCGACCGCGGCCTCGCCCATCTCCTTGCGCCGCGCCGGCGTCATGCCGGGCGCGGGCGCTTCTTCGAGCACTTTCTGATGCCGGCGCTGGATCGAGCAGTCGCGTTCATGCAGGTAGACCGCGTTGCCGTGGCTGTCGGCGAAGACCTGGATCTCGATGTGGCGCGGCCGCGTCAGGTACTTCTCGATCAGCACCCGGTCGTCGCCGAAGGACGACGCCGCCTCGCGCCTGGCTGACGCCAGCGCGGCGGCAAAGTCGCTCTCCTGCTCGACGATCCGCATGCCCTTGCCGCCGCCGCCGGCCGAGGCCTTGATCAAGACCGGATAGCCGATGCGGCTCGCCTCTCCGGCAAGCTTCGTCTCGGCCTGGTCGTCGCCGTGATAGCCCGGTACCAGCGGCACCCTGGTCTTCTCGAGCAGCGCCTTGGCGGCGGACTTGGAGCCCATCGCGCGGATCGCCGATGCCGGCGGGCCGACGAAGACGATGTTCGCCTTGGCGCAGGCCTCGGCGAAGTCGGCGTTCTCCGAGAGGAAGCCGTAACCCGGATGGACCGCCTCGGCGCCCGACTTCTTCGCCGCCTCGATGATGCGATCGATCCTGAGATAGCTCTCGCGCGCCGCCGCCGGGCCGATCGGATGCGCTTCGTCGGCGGCGCGCACATGCTGTGCCGCGCGGTCGGCCTCCGAATACACGGCGACGGTGCGGAGACCGAGACGTTTCGCTGTCCGGATCACCCGGCAGGCGATCTCGCCTCTGTTGGCGATCAGCAGGCTCTTCAGCATCAGGCCGCTTCCAGCGCCGGCACCGCTTCGAGGATGCCGAGCTGCAGGTGATAGCCGGTCGATCCCGGCATCGCCGGGTTCACGACGTTGAGCCGCCGGTCGAGATGCTCGTTCCAGCGCCCGTCTTCCTTGAGATAGCGGTCGAACAGGAAGCGGGCGTGGCGGATGAGCTCGAGCTTGAGATGCGGGCGCTGCGCGTAGGCCTTCAGGCACTCGGTCAGCGGCCAGATGCGCTTCCTGTCGTTCATGACGCGGCCGTAGCGGTCGACCTCGTCGTAGACGCCGCCATACTGCGCATCGAGGCCGTGGGCGCGCGCGAAGTCGAACAGCTTGTCGGCGACTCCCTGGGCATCCGGACGGTCGAATCGCCTGGCGAAGCGCTCCAGCAGCCAGGCCCACTCGAAGTGATGTCCGGGCTCGACGATGTGGCCGCGCTGCGGGTCGGGCGACCAGTCGGCGCCGAAATACTCGCCGAGCGTCGTGCCGTCGAAGAACTTCGAGAGGAAGAGATCGACGATCTTGTTGCCTCCCTCCCGATAGATCGGGGCCGGCGCCGCCTCGTCGAGCGAAAGCAGTCCTTCCAGCAGGTGCATGTGCGGATTCTGCAGGTGCGGGCCGGGAAGGATGTTCCAGGCCTCATCGGCGGCGACATGGAAGCCGCCGGCGCGGCCGTCATGCAGCTTGAGCTTGATGACCTCGAGCGTGTCCTCGGCGGCGGTCAGCGCGGTCACGTCCTTGGTCGCGCGGTGATAGTAGCCAAGGGCGAACAGCACGAAGGCATGGCCGTAGAAGTCCTTGCGGCCGTCGAGCTTCTGGCCGTCCGGCGTTACGGTGAAGAACCAGCCGCCGTTCCGCTTGTCGCGGTAGGTGCGCATCAGGAAGGCATAGCCCTCGCGCGCCGCGCGCTCGTTGTCGCCGCGATGGCCGAGGATGCAGGCGTGGCTGTAGCAGTAGAGCTGCCGGCATTGCACCAGCAGGCGCTTGTATCCGAGCTCGACCGGCTTCAAGTCCTGGTTCAGGCGCTCGTGGAAGCCGCCGTGCCTGGCGTCCCAGCCATGGGTGCGCCAGATCGGCAGGTGCTTGTCGAACAGCCAGTCGCGGGCGCGGGCGGCGAGGGCGGGATCGGAGGTCATCCCCGCACCCAGCTCGGCTTGCGCTTCTCGAGGAAGGACTGCAGGCCTTCGATGCCTTCGGGCGAGGCGCGGCGCTTGGCGATGCGGGAGGCCGTATCGCGCATCAGCGCCTCGTCGACCGCGCGGCCGGTCACGTCGCGGACCAGCTGCTTCGATGCCGCCTGGGCCTCGGGGCCGCCGAGCAGGAACTCGGAGACGATCTTCCCGACCGCGGCGTCCAGCCCCTCGGCCGGTACGACTTCGTGGACGAGGCCGATGCGTCTCGCCTCGGTCGCCTCGAAGACCTCGCCCGAGATCGCATATCGGCGCATCTGGCGCGGACCGATCGCGGCGGTGACATAGGGGCCGATGGTCGCCGGCGCCAGGCCGATCTTCACTTCCGAGAGCGAGAACTTGGTGCCTTCGGCGGCGATCGCCACGTCGCAGCACGAGACCAGCCCGATGCCGCCGGCGAAGGCGGCACCCTGGATCCGGCCGATCACCGGCTTCGGCAGGATGTCCAAGGTCTTCAGCATCACCGCCAGGCGATAGGCGTCCTCCTGGTTCTCCTTCTCGGAGAGCGTGCCCTGCTTTCGCATCCAGTTGAGGTCGCCGCCGGCGCAGAATGCCTTGCCGGATCCTGCCAGCACCATCAGGCGCACCTTGGGATCGGTCGCCACCCGCTCGAAGGCCGAGCGCAGCTCCTCGATCAGCGCCTCGTTGAAGGCGTTGCGGATGTCCGGGCGGTTCAGCGTGACGGTGGCGACGCCGCGCGCGTCGGTCGAAACCAGGACGGTCGCTTCACTCAAATCCGCCTCACATCCTGAAGACGCCGAAGCGCGTGTCCGAGATCGGCGCATTCAGCGCGGCCGAGATGCCGAGGCCTAGCGCCATCCGCGTGTCCACGGGGTCGATCACGCCGTCGTCCCAGAGCCGCGCGCTGGCGTAGTAGGGATGGCCCTGGGTCTCGTACTGGCTTCGGATCGGCGCCTTGAACGCCTCTTCTTCGGATGCCGGCCACGCGCCGCCCCGGGCCTCGATGTTGTCGCGGCGCACCTGCGCCAGCACGGCGGCGGCCTGCTCGCCGCCCATCACCGAGATGCGCGCGTTCGGCCACATCCAGAGCAGGCGCGGCTGGAAGGCGCGGCCGCACATGCCGTAGTTGCCGGCGCCGAAGCTGCCGCCGATCAGCACGGTGAACTTCGGCACCTGGGCGCAGCTGACCGCCGTCACCAGCTTGGCGCCGTCCTTGGCAATGCCGCCGGACTCGTATTTTCGCCCGACCATGAAGCCCGAGATGTTCTGCAGGAACAGCAGCGGGATCTTCCGCTGGCAGCAGAGCTCGATGAAGTGCGCGCCCTTCAGCGCCGACTCCGAGAACAGGATGCCGTTGTTGGCGAGGATGCCGACCGGATAGCCCATGATGCGGGCGAAGCCGCAGACCAGCGTGGCGCCGTAGCGCGCCTTGAACTCGTCAAGGCGCGAGGCGTCGACGAGGCGCGCGATCACCTCGCGCACGTCGTAGGGCGTGCGGAGATCCGGCGGCACGACGCCGTAGAGCTCGGAAGGATCGTAGCGCGGGTCTTCCGGCGCCGAGACGTCGAGCGGGTTCGACTTGGTGCGGTTCAGGTTGCCGACGATCGTGCGCGCGATGCCGAGCGCATGCGCGTCGTCCTCGGCCAGGTGGTCGGCGACGCCGGAGATCCGCGTATGCACGTCGGCGCCGCCGAGGTCCTCGGCGCTCACCACCTCGCCGGTCGCGGCCTTCACCAGCGGCGGGCCGCCCAGGAAGATCGTGCCCTGGCCCTTGACGATGATGGTCTCGTCCGACATTGCCGGAACATAGGCGCCGCCGGCGGTGCAGCTTCCCATGACCACGGCGATCTGCGGGATGCCCGCGGCCGACAGCGTCGCCTGGTTGTAGAAGATGCGGCCGAAATGGTCGCGGTCGGGGAAGACCGAATCCTGGTTCGGCAGGTTGGCGCCGCCGGAATCGACCAGGTAGAGGCAGGGGAGGTTGTTCTCGCGCGCGATCTCCTGGGCGCGGAGATGCTTCTTCACCGTGACCGGATAGTAGGTGCCGCCCTTGACGGTCGCGTCGTTGGCGATCACCACGCATTCGCGGCCCGACACCCGGCCGATGCCGGTGAGGATACCGCCGGCCGGCACCTCGTCGGCCCCGTACATGCCGTGGCCGGCAAGCTGCGAGAGCTCGAGGAACGGCGATCCCGGATCGAGCAGGGTGCGCACGCGCTCCCGCGGCAGCAGCTTGTTGCGGCCGAGATGGCGCTTGCGGGCTTCCTCGCCGCCGCCTTCCTTGATCTTGTGAACCGTCGCCTTGAGGTCGTCGACCGCCGCGCGCATCGCGTCGGCGTTGCGGCGGAACTCTTCCGAGCGCGGATTGACCTGGGAGGCGATGACGCTCATGCGAACCGGCTCACCAGCCGCCGCTGTCGAGCCAGCGGTCGATCTGCTCCAGGCGGTCGTGGCCCCAGAAGGGCTCGCCATCGACGAAGAAGAAGGGCGAGCCGAAGACGCCGAGCTGGATCGCGCGGTCGGTCTCGGTGCGGAGCTTGTCCTTGATCGCCTGGTCGTTGATGCCGGCGAGGATCGCCTTCGGGTCGACGCCGACCGCCGAGCCGATCTCGGCCGCGGCCTCGCCCGACTCCGGCGGCTGGCCCTCGCCGAAGATCCTGGCATAGGCGGCCTTGGCATAGGCGCGCGCCTTGCCGGGATCGCTTGCATCCAGGAAGTAGAAAGCCCTGGCCGCGGCCACCGACAGGAACGGGAATTTCTCGGGGATCTTGAACGGCACTTCGTATTCGCGGGCCGAACGCTCCATGTCGTGGCGCGAATAGTCGCCTTTCAGCGGGAAGTTCAGCAGCGGCTGGCTGCCGGTCACCTTGAAGACGGCACCGAGCAGGAACGGCCTCCAGGAAGCCGACCGGCGATGGTTCTCGGCGAGCTTGTCGATGCGCTGGGCGGCGAGATAGCCATACGGCGAGGAGAAATCGAACCAGAACTCGATCGGCTGCGGCATCCGGCGCTTCCCCGACTTTTTATGACCGATTTCATAGCTGCTTTCTGGGACTCTAGGAAGCCTTCCACCGTGGAGTTGCAAGAGCTTGACCGATGCGCCGCCGCCGGTCGACACTAACCCCGACGCCGACCGGGCCCCAATCCTAAGAACCACCGTCTCGCCCGGACGGCCAAGACCTTAGAGATGTCAAAAAAACGGGAGGGGGCGATGCCCACCACTGTGTCGATGACCGTCAACGGCAAGAAGGTGTCGGGTCAGGTTGAGCCGCGCACGCTTCTCGTCCAGTTCATCCGCGAGACGCTGGGCCTCACCGGCACGCATGTCGGCTGCGACACCAGCCAGTGCGGCGCCTGCGTCGTCCATGTCGACGGCAAGTCGGTGAAGAGCTGCACCATGCTGGCCGCCCAGGCCGAGGGTGCGAACGTGCTGACCATCGAGGGCCTCGCCACCGACGGCAAGCTGCACCCGATGCAGGAAGCCTTCCGCGAGCATCACGGCCTGCAGTGCGGCTTCTGCACGCCCGGCATGGTGATGAGCGCCATCGACCTGGTGAAGAACAACAAGAACCCGTCCGAGCACGAGATCCGCGAGTGGCTCGAGGGCAACATCTGCCGCTGCACGGGCTACCACAACATCGTCAAGGCGATCGCCGCCGGCGCCAAGGCCATGGCCTGAGGCGGGCTCTGACGATCGATCAAACAAAGACGAAGATGAGGGAGAGACCGCCATGCCAGAAGGTACGGGGATCGGCGCTTCCGTAAGGCGCCGCGAAGACGCGCGTTTCCTCACGGGAAGCGGCACCTACACCGACGACATCAACCGCCCGGGCCAGACCTACGCGGTCATGGTCCGCTCGCCGCACGCGCACGCCAAGATCAAGAAGATCGACAAGTCCAAGGCATCGGCGATGCCGGGCTTCGTCGCCTGCTTCACCGGCGACGACATGAAGGTCGGCGGTCTTCCCTGCGGCTGGCTGGTGAAGAACCAGGACGGCACGCCGATGGTCGAGCCGCCGCATCCGGTGCTGGCGCAGGAATACGTGCGCCACGTCGGCGACATCGTCGCCGTGGTGATCGGCGAGACCAAGCAGCAGGCCCGCGACGCTGCCGACGCGCTCGTCGTCGACTACGGCGTGATGCCGGCCGCGGTCTCGCTCAAGGAGGCGGTGAAACCGGGCGCGCCCCAGGTCTGGGAACAGGCCAAGGGCAACATCTGCTACGACTGGGGCCTCGGCGACAAGGCCGCGGTCGACGCCGCCTTCGCCAAGGCGGCGAAGGTCGCGAAGCTCGACCTGGTCAACAACCGGCTGATCCCGAACGCGATGGAGCCGCGCGCGGCGATCGGCGAGTTCGACCGCGCGACCGGCGACTACACGCTCTACACCACCAGCCAGAACCCGCACGTGATCCGGCTCCTGATGGGCGCCTTCGTGCTGTCGATTCCCGAGTCCAAGCTCCGCATCGTCGCGCCCGATGTCGGCGGCGGTTTCGGCTCGAAGATCTTTCACTACGCCGAGGAAGCGATCGTCACCTGGGCGACCGGCCAGATCAAGAAGCCGATCAAGTGGACGGCCGAGCGCAGCGAAAGCTTCATGTCGGACGCCCATGGCCGCGACCACGTCAGCCACGCCGAGATGGCGATGGACAAGGACGGCAAGTTCCTGGCGCTTAGGGTCGAGACGCTCGCCAACATGGGCGCCTATCTCTCCACGTTCTCGACCTGCGTGCCGACCTACCTCTACGCGACGCTGCTCGCAGGCGTGTACACGACGCCTGCGATCTTCTGCAACGTGAAGGCGGTGTTCACCAACACCGTGCCGGTCGACGCCTATCGCGGCGCGGGCCGACCGGAAGCCACCTTCATGCTCGAGCGTCTGGTCGACGTCTGCGCGAAGGAGATGAAGATGGATCCGGCGGAGATCCGCCGGAAGAACTTCATCCAGCCGAGCCAGTTCCCCTACCAGACGCCGGTGGCGCTCCAATACGACACCGGCAACTACGACGCCACGCTCGACATGGCGCTGAAGATGATCGACTACAAAGGCTTCCCGGCACGCAAGGAGGCGGCGGCGAAGAAGGGCAAGCTCCGCGGCATCGGCATCTCCTGCTACATCGAGGCCTGCGGCATCGCGCCGTCGGCGGTGGTGGGGTCGCTCGGCGCCCGCGCCGGTCTCTACGAATGCGCCAATGTGCGCGTGCATCCGACCGGCTCGGTGTCGATCTTCACCGGCAGCCACGCGCACGGCCAGGGCCACGAGACCACCTTCGCCCAGGTGGTGTCGGAAAAGTTGGGCGTTCCGCTCGAGCAGATCGACATCGTCCACGGCGACACTGGCAAGATCGCCTTCGGCATGGGCACCTACGGCTCGCGCTCGATCGCGGTCGGCGGTGCGGCGCTGGTCAAGGCGCTCGACAAGGTCATCGCCAAGGGCAAGAAGATCGCCGCCCACCTGATGGAAGCGTCCGAGAAGGACGTCGAGTTCAAGGACGGCAAGTTCCAGGTGGCCGGCACCGACAAGGCGAAGACCTTCGGCGAGGTGGCGTTGACGGCCTATGTGCCGCACAACTACCCGATCACCGAGCTTGAGCCGGGCCTCGAAGAGCAGGCGTTCTACGACCCGCTCAACTTCACCTATCCCTCGGGCTGCTATATCGCCGAGGTCGAGATCGACAAGGACACGGGCACGATCGAGGTCGCGCGCTTCGTCGCCAGCGACGACTTCGGCAAGATCATCAACCCGATGATCGTCGAGGGCCAGGTCCATGGCGGCATCGCCCAGGGTCTGGGGCAGGCGATGCTCGAGACCTGCGTCTACGACAAGGACGGCCAGCTGCTCACCGGCTCGTACAACGACTACGCGATGCCCAGGGCGGACGATTTCCCGTCCTTCGAGGTGCAGCATTCCGACAAGCCGACGCCGTGCACGCACAACCCGCTTGGCGTGAAGGGCTGCGGCGAGGCGGGAGCGATCGGCTCGCCGCCGGCGCTGATCAATGCGATCTGCAACGCGCTCGGCGTCGGCCACATGGACATGCCGGCGACGAACGAGAAGATCTGGCGGGCGGCGAACGCCCATGCGGCCCGCGCGGCCGAGTAGAGGGGACCGACACATGTATTCATTCGAGTATCAGAAGGCCGGCTCGGTGGCCGATGCCGCGAAGGCGGCGACCGGCGAGGCGAAGCTCGTCGCCGGCGGCATGACGCTGATCCCGACCTTGAAGCTCCGGCTCGCCCAGCCTTCCAAGCTGGTCGATCTCGGCGGCCTCAAGGACCTGGTCGGCATCAAGGCCGAGGGCGGCGGCGTCACCATCGGCGCGATGACCACGCATGCGGCGGTCGCAAGCTCGGCCGAGGTCAAGAAGGCGATCCCGGCGCTGGCGGCGCTCGCCGCCGGCATCGGCGATCCGGCGGTCCGCAACCGCGGCACCATCGGCGGCTCGGTCGCCAACAACGATCCGGCCGCGGACTATCCGGCGGCCTGCGTGGCGCTCGGCGCCACCATCGTCACCAGCAAGCGCAAGATCACCGCCGACGACTTCTTCAAGGGACTGTTCGAGACGGCGCTGGAAGAGGGCGAGGTGATCACCGCGATCTCCTTCCCGGCGCCGGAGAAGGCCGCGTACATGAAGTTCCGCAACCCGGCGTCGCGCTATGCCCTCGTCGGCGTCTTCGTCGCCAAGACCAAGGGCGGCGTCCGCGTCGCCGTCACGGGTGCCGGCGAAGGCGGCGTGTTCCGCAAGAAGTCGTTCGAGGAGGCTCTGGGAAAGAGCTTCGCCGGCTCGGCGCTCGACGGGGTCAAGGTCGACGCCAAGGGCCTCAACTCCGACATCCACGCCTCGGCCGACTACCGGGCGCACCTGATCAAGGTGATGGCGAAGCGGGCGGTCGACGCCGCGAAGTAGCCATCCGTCTGGGAGAGCCTGAAGACGGCGCCGGAGCAATCCGGCGCCGTTTTTCTTTGCGGCGGGACGCTGTAACCTTCGCCTGGGACGGCCCGAACCGGTAGGTCAGGAGGAGGCGGCTTCCTGGCCGCCCGGCCGTTCCTTGACGCGCGCCGGTCACGCCTCCGACCGAACCGGGAGTCGACGCGCGTGAAGAGAACGATCGATCTGCTGCCATGGCCGCTCGCGGCCTACGTCGCCTTCATCTTCGTCTGGTACCTTCAGTACAAGTTCACCGGCAACGAGGGCAGCGTCTGGCTGTTCACCATCCTCACCGACTGGCTCGGGCTTTCGGGCCATGAGAAGGCGATGCGGATCGCGGTCGGGTCGGCGGAGCTCGCCGCATCGATCCTCATCCTGATGCCCTGGACGCAGGCGATCGGTGCCCTGATGTCGCTCGGCATCATGGCCGGCGCGATCTTCTTTCATGTCGTCTCGCCGCTCGGGATCGACCCCTATGGCGACGGCGGCGAGCTTTTCCGCGAGGCCTGCACCGTCTTCGTCTTCTCGCTCGTCATCCTGGTGATCCGACGCGAGCAGGGGGCGGCATGGCTTCGCCTGCTTCTGCCGTCGCGGCAACCCGCCGCCTCGACCTGATCCTGGCGGCTTGGTCCTGCGCTTCGCGGCCATCCGCCTCCCGGATCACGTCCGTGTGAGACCGCGCGAGGCGGTGAAACCTTTCCGGGGCGGCGGCGAACCGGGGTCATGCGGGCCGGCTTGCGGCGGCCCTGCGTTGCACGCTTCGGCATCCCTCGACGCGGGCGGGAAGGGTAATCGGACATGACGGCCGCGCCGGTACGTGGACGTGACCCCAGGCTCGACGTGTTCCGCGGCCTGGCGATGTGCATCATCCTTCTCGCCCACATGCGATGGACTGTCCTGGCGGACTACATCCCGGCCCGCTTCGGGCTCAGCGACGCCGCCGAGATGTTCGTCTTCCTGTCGGGCTGCGCGTCGGCGATCGCTTTCGGAGGCACTTTCCGGCGCGCCGGGTTCCTGATCGGCAGCGCCCGCATCGCCTATCGTTGCGGGCAACTCTATTTCGCGCACCTGATGCTGTTCTTCATCATTGCCGCGCTCGTCGCCGGCGCCAGCGCGACATTCGCCGCTCCCGACTATTTCGAGCTTGCCTACATCACCTGGTTCTTCGTCGATCCGGCGAGCGCGCTGATCCGGCTCTTCTCGCTGACCTATGTTCCGGCCTACCTCGACATCATGCCGGTCTACATCGTCGTCCTTGCACTGGTGCCGGCGATGATGGCGCTCTCCCGGGTCCATTTGCTCCTCGCTCCGGCCGCCTCGGTCGCGCTCTACCTCGCTGCCAACGTCACCGGCTGGAACTTCCTCGCCGATCCCATCGAAGGGCGAGGATGGTTCCTCAATCCCTTCGCCTGGCAGCTCATCTTCTTCGCGGGGTTCAGCCTGTCCGCCGGGTGGATCGCGCCGCCGGGGCCGAACCGCCACCTGTTCCAGGCGGCCGTCGGCGTGCTCGCCATCGGGCTCGTCGTCAAGCTTCCAGGCCTTGCCGACTGGCTCCCGCCGATCGGAGCGCTCGGCAGCCTCATACTCGACCACAGCGACAAGACGCTGCTGGACCCGATGCGCCTCGTGCATTTCCTGTCGGCGGCCTACGTCGTCAACAGCCTGCTCGAAGGCCGCACGCGCCTCCTCGAGCATCCGCTGCTCCGGCCGATCCGCAAGGTCGGGCAGCAGGCGCTGCCGAGCTTCCTATTCAGCATCGTGCTCTCCAATGCCGGGGGCATCGCCTTCGACCAGCTGGGCGCCGGCTGGCCGATGCAGATCCTGGTCAACGCCACGACGCTCGGGCTGCTGGTCGGCGGCGCCTATGTCGTCGGTTGGTTCAAGTCGACGCCTTGGAAACGCCCCGCCGCCCTGGTGCCGGTCGAGACGCCTGCCGTGTCTCACCGGCCGCCGCTGCCGGCCGCGGCGCGCGGTCCATCGTCGATGGCCTCAGCCGTCCAGACCGAAGCGCGGCCGTAGGCGGACACCCGCCCAGTTGCCCGCCAGTGCCGCCGCGAGCCAGATCCAGCCGTGAAGGCTGGTCGAGGCGGCGCCCGAGAAGAATGCCCCGATGTTGCAGCCGAACGAGATCCGCGCGCCGTAGCCGAGCAAGAGACCGCCTGCGACGGATGCCGCAAATGCGCCGGGCGGGATAGGACCCGGCGCCATCATCCGCCCGGCGGCGACGGCGGCTATGGCCGCGCCGAGCACGACCCCGACATCCATGACCGCGACGACGTCGTCCACGAGCGGCGAGGCCAGGGCCGATGACTGGAAGTCGGCCTGCCAGAAGACGTGAGCGTCCGGATCCCAGCCGGCCAGCCGTGCGAGCTTCGCCGCCACGAGCGTGAAGCCCCAGGTGATCGACCAGGGGCCGCCGGACAAGGCGAGAGTCGCGACGTTGAGCAGCGCAAGCAGGGTTGCCCCGGTCGCGAGGCTCCATGGAAACCGAAGCCGGCCCCGCCTTCGTTCTCCGGTTCGCGGAGGCACGCCATCCCACCGGCGCAGACCTCGCCAGATCATCGCCATCGCCAGCATCTGTCCGGCCGCGGCCGCGGCCCAGCCGAACCGCTCGCCGAGAACGACCGGTCCGGCGGACGGCAATGCGATCCAGAACGGCCAGTGCAGGGTCGCCCAGAATCCGCCGAAGCAAAAGGCGGCGAGCGTGATGCCCATCCGCAGGCTTCCCCCGCCGAGCGCAAGCAGCGTGCCCGAGCCGCAGCCGCCGCCGAGCTGCATGCCGACTCCGAAGATGAAGGCACCGATCACGACCGGAAGCCCGACCGGCGCGACCGCGCCGCGGACTTCCCAGCCCCAGGCCTCTCCAGCCCACAGCAGCGAAGCGAACATCGGTGTCGCGACGCCGATCATCAGTGCCTGGGCGCGAACGCCGTCGACGCGTCCACGGGTGAGCAGCGCCCGATAGGATCCGCTGAAAGCGAACCGCGACTGGTAGAGCGTGATTCCGAGCAGGAGAGCGACGACGAACAGCGCCCCCTGCCGCCAGCCGACCTCAAGCGCGAGGGCCGCCGCCCCGGCGCCCGCCGCCGCAAGCAGGCCGATCCCCGGACCGGTGGCACCGGACGCCACGGACATCCGCTATCCACCCGTCGCCGCGGCCTCGAGCGGCAAGCTCGCTTCGAATCTTCCGCACATGTGCCGGCAACGCCCGACGATCGCCGCGAATGACAGCATCCTATACCTGGGCTAGCGTCCTCGGCGGCAGGCCGAGCGTCGCCGCCGCTCACATTCGCTTGTTCGATCCGACGGAGCTTCATGCCGACCAGCGTCGCCGATGCCGCAAGATTGCTCCTTTGGGTATCGGCGGTCGCCGCCGGCCTGCTGGCGGCGCGGGCCGGCTTCGCCGGCGATCCGCGCGCGTCGACAATCTCCGGAACCTCGACAGTGTTCGAGGATGCCTCCTTCGACAGTCCGGCGCTTCGCCGGCCGCTCGGCTACGCGCTCTACCTGCCGCCGGGATACGACGGCGCCGGGGCCGCGTTGCCGGTCATCTACCTTCTTCACGGCGTCGGCGGCGATCGTTACGACTGGCTTCGCTACGGCCGCCTGCGCGAGACCGCCGACCGGCTGATTGCCGAGCGAGCGATCCCGCCGGCGATCGTCGTCATGCCCGACGGCGCCGTCGGCTGGTGGGTCGATTCCGAGGACGTCGGCGGACCTGGAAACTACGAAACGGCCATCGACCGCGACCTTGTCGGCGAAATCGAACGACGATTCGCCGCGCGCTCCGACCCGGGCGGTCGGGCGGTCGGCGGCCTCTCGATGGGGGCCTACGGCGCGCTTCGATTCGCGTTGCGCCCGCCGCGGCGCTATGCGGCCGCGGCGGGGCTCAGCCCGGCGCTGTGGCTGCGGATAGCGCCGGACACGCCGACGGACGAGCGCCTGCAGCGTGTCTTCCGCGGCGCCTTCGGCTCGCCCTTCCGCACGGACCGTTTCCTCGCGCTTAGTCCTCGGGCCATGATCGAGTCCATGGCGAGGGAGGATGTGAAGCCCTCGATCTTCCTGATTGCCGGCAGCCGCGACTTTCCGAGCCTCCGGCAGGACACGGAGCAGCTCTCGGAACGCCTCGATCGAGCCGGTTTCTCGATCCGCTACCGGATCCTCGATGGCGGCCACGACTGGCAGCTCTGGGCCGATGCGCTGCCGGATGCCCTGACGTTTCTTGGTGACGCGCTCAGGGCTCGATGATCCGGCCGCGGGCCATCTGATCAAGGTGATGGCGAAACGGGCGGTCGACGCCGCGAAATGGCCATCCGTCTGGGAGAGCCTGAAGACGGCGCCGGAGAGATCCGGCGCCGTTTTTCTTTAGGGCGAAACCCTCGCCGCGCCCGGCCGTTATCTCCCTATGGCCAAGCAGGCGGAACACCACCGAGAGCCCGAGATTCCGGGGCTCGCCGGCGGCCCGGACATCAAGGAAGCCAAACCGCCCGAGGCGGCGAGGCGGCACGGCCCGGCGCCGCCTGACTTCGGCGATCCGCTGCCGGTCGGCGACGACCTCGTCCGCCGGCGCGCCTTCGAGCTGTGGCAGGCGGCCGGCCGGCCGCAAGGCCCGGACCTCGCGCGCTGGTTCGAGGGAATCGCGCCCGCCAGGCCTAAGCGCCGGCACTGACAGGAGGAGCGGGCCATGGCCGCACACGTGAAGCTGAGGACGGTCGAGCAGGCGAAGGGCACCGCCGCCAAGCAGCGCACGATCCAGCGCCAGGTGGCGAGGGCCGACAAGGCCGCGCCGGACGAGGAAAGGCCGAAGGCGATGCAGGCCGGCGCCCGCGAATATCCGGTGCCGCCGCTGCCCAGGCAGCACCAGGCCAAGCCCGGCATCGAGGCGAGGCTGGATCCTGCCCCGATGTACGAGGCGCCGTTCTGGCGCGGATCGGGCAAGCTCCAGGACAAGGTCGCGATCGTCACCGGCGGCGATTCCGGCATCGGCCGCGCCGTCGCCGTGCTCTATGCGCGCGAGGGCTGCGACGTGGCGATCCTGCACCTGGACGAGGCCGAGGACGCCGCCGAGACCGAGCGCGCGGTCAAGGCCGAGGGCCGGCGCTGCCTGCTGATCGCCGGCGACGTGCAGAACCGCGCCTTCTGCCAGAAGGCGGTCGCCCAGGTGGTCGAGCATTTCGGCCGCCTCGATATCCTGGTCAACAACGCCGCGTTCCAGATCCACACCGAAAAGTTCGAGGACCTGACCGAGGCGCATTTCGACCAGACGCTGAAGACCAACCTCTACGGCTACTTCTTCATGGCGCAGGCGGCGGTGCCGCACATGAAGCCGGGCAGCGCCATCGTCAATACCGGCTCGATCACCGGCATCCGCGGCAGCGACGACCTGATCGACTACTCGATGACCAAGGGCGGGATTCACGCCTTCACCAAGGCGCTCTCCGGCAACCTTCTGCCGCGCGGCATCCGCGTGAACGCGGTGGCGCCGGGTCCGGTCTGGACGCCGCTCAACCCGTCCGACCGCGAGGCGGACGACGTCTCCCATTTCGGCGAGGCGACGCCGATGGGCCGCCCGGCGCAGCCGGAGGAGATCTCGCCGGCCTTCGTCTTCCTCGCCTCGCCGCAATGCTCCAGCTACATCACCGGCGAGGTGCTGCCGATCATCGGCGGCTACGGCTGAACGTCGAGATCGCCGCCGGCGATCAGGTTCAGCAACAGGACGACCAGCGCCACTGCCAGCATCGCGATCATCGGCATTGCGACGCAAATGCCGATCACGACGAACATCTGGAGCTGCTTCGGGGTCAGCTTGGGCATCGCTCTTACAACCCTCCCCCGGCTCTGCCGGGGGAGGGCAGGGTGGGGGCATGGCGAGGTGGGCGAGGTCGGCGGTGGCGGTTGCTGCTGCGGAGTCCGGCCCCCACCCCGTCCCTCCTCCGCGCTATGCACGCGGGAGGGCGCTGATAGAGCGTCCGTTGCACGTCACGCCGGCCACAGCTGGCCGCCGCCGTCGACGCGGAGCGTCTGGCCGGTGACGAAGGCGCCGGCGGGGCCGGCGAAGATCGCGACCGTGCGCGCAACTTCGTCGACGGTGGCGACGCGGTCGAGCGTGCCCTCGGTCACCATGCGCTTGGGATCGCTGCCCTGGCCGGTACCGATAAAGCGGCCGGTGCGGGTGCCGCCGGGCGCGATCGAGTTGACGGTCACGTCGTAGGGCCGGAGCTGGGACGCCAGGCAGCGCGTGTAGTGGGCGACGCCGGCCTTGGACACCGCGTAGATCGCGCCGTCGGTGCGCCCGATGAATCCGGCGATCGATCCCAGCGTGACGATGCGGCCGCGCTTCCTCTGCATCATGCCGGGCGCCACCTGCTGGCAGATGAAGATCGTCGAGAGCAGGTTGCGATCGATCACCGCGCGCACGTCCTCTTCTTTGATCGCCACGCAGTCGTTGGGGTTCGGCTTGCCGCCGGCCGCGGCGATGTCGCCGCCGGCGTTGTGCACCAGGATGTCGATGGGGCCGAGCGCCTTCTCGGTCTCGGCGACGATGCGGGCGCAGTCCTCCATCTTCGTGAGGTCGCCGAGGAGGCGAATGGTCTTCACGCCGAACGCCGAGCCGATCGCCTCGGCCGTTGCGGTCAGCGTCGTGCCCTCGCCGTATTCGGCGGGTCCGTTCTCGCGCATGCCGTGGACGGCGATCGAGGCGCCCATCTTCGCCAGCGTCTCGGCGAAGGCGCGGCCGAGCCCGCGGCCGGCGCCGGTGACCAGGGCCACCTGGCCCTTCAGCGACGTATCGGTCATCGGGTCTAAGCCGGGTTCAGGATGTGGATGGCGCGGCCTGCGACCATGTCCTTCACCTTGGCGCCGTAGGCCGCCATGTGCGGGGCGGCGGCATGGGCCTTGAGATCCTCCGCCGTCGCCCATTTCTCGACGACGACGAAGGTGTCGGGGCCGAACTTGGCCGGCGAGGTCTCGGTGTCGACCACCGGCCCGTATTCGATGCAGCCCTTCTCGGCATGCACGGCCGGCATGTTGGCGTGGAACATCTCGAGCACCTTCGCCCGCATGCCGGGCTTGGTGGTGATGATGGCGAGGACGTGGATCACGTGGGGGTTTCCTCCGGGTGGACCTTCGGTTGACCGTACCCGATCGCGGGACGACTCTTACAGCGCTCTCGCGTACCCAAGGAACGAATCCATGAACGACGCCTCCCCCATGCCGACGCTGATGGACGGCTTCCCGCCGGCGCCCGAAGGCCAGGTGACGCTGGCGAACTGGCGGACCGGACCGTTCAACAAATGGGCTTTCCAGCACGTCCGCGAGATCGTGCCCTCGGCCGATATCCCGAACGACCCGGACAATGTCTGGCGGCTGCCCTCGGCGCCGATGGACCTCTCGGGCCTTCGGATCGAGGGCGAGATGGACCTGCACCGCTTCCTGGTCCAGACCGACACCGACGGGATCGTGATCCTGCATCGCGGCCGCATCGTCGCCGAGGCCTATGCCAACGGCATGACCCAGGCCAGCCCGCACATCTTCATGTCGGTCTCGAAGTCGATGCTGGGGATGCTGTGCGGCATCCTCGCCGCATCGGGCAAGCTCGACCTGGCAGCGCCGGTGACCTCGCTGGTGCCGGAGGTCGCAGGCACCGCCTACAAGGGTGCCACGATCCGCCAGCTCCTCGACATGCGCGCCGGCATCTTCTTCGACGAGGACTATCTCGCGACATCAGGGCCCATCATCGCCTATCGCAAGTCGACCAACTGGAATCCGCTGGAGCCGGGCGAGAGGCCGACCGATCTCCGCGGCTTCTATCCGCAGCTCTCCGAGAGCGATGGCCCGCATGGCGGCCGCTTCCACTACGTCTCGCCGAACACCGACCTGCTTGGCTGGGTCGTCGAGCGCGCGACCGGCAAGCGCTATGCCGACGCGATGAGCGAGCTCGTCTGGCAACCCTTGGGCGCGGAGCGCAGCGCCTATATCACCGTCGATCGTCTGGGCGCTCCGCGTTGCGCCGGCGGGTTCTGCGCGACCGCGCGCGATCTCGCCCGCGTCGGCCAGCTCCTCGTGCAGGGGGGACGACGCGGCGCGAAGCAGATCGTGCCCGCGGCCTGGATCGACGACCTCGTATCGGGCGGCGACCGCGCCGCCTGGGATAAGGGCGACTTCATCCCCTACTACCCGGGCCTGCCGATCAGCTACCGCTCGAAGTGGTACGTGCTGCATGGGGCCTCGCCGATGCTGTTCGGCCTCGGCGTCAACGGCCAGAACCTGTTCGTCGATCGGCAGAACGAGATCGTCATCGCCAAGTTCTCGTCCCAGGCGATGCCGATGGACGAGGCCCGCATCATGCTGACGATGCGAGCCGCCGATCGCATCCGCGCGCTTCTGATGACGAGCTAGTACGCGATCGGCGTCGCGTGCCAGCCTTCGGCGCGCTTCTTCCAGAAGGTCTCGCGTAAGCGCGACGAGATCGGCCCGGGCCGGTCGTTGCCCATGATGCGGCCGTCGATGCGGGAGGCCGGCATGATGCCGCCGGCGGTGGTGGCGAGGAAGATCTCGTCGGCGTCCTTCAGCTCCTCGACTGGCAGCTTGCGGATCGCGAAGGGGATGTCGAGCTCGGCGCAGAGCTCCTTGACCGACAGCCGCGTGATGCCTTCGAGCGCGCCATGGTCGGACGTGGCGACCGCGCCGCCGGTGATGCTGAAGACGTTGTAGCCGGGTCCTTCGGTGACGAAGCCCTTGCCGTCGGTCAGCACGCAGTTGTCGGCGCCCTGGTCATGCGCCTCGAACAGGCCGCGCGTCAGGTCGCCCCAGTGGAAGTTCTTCACCTTGGGGTCGACGGACTCGTCGGCAATGCGCGGCGTCTTCGCGACGATGAGGTGTGCACCGCGCGCCTGCATCTCCGGCGGCATCACCCAGACCCAGGGGATGGCGAAGGCCACGATGTAATTGCGGCAGTTGACCGGGTGCCGGGGAAGGCCCGGCTTCGGGCGGCCACGCAGGCAGTCCATCGCGACATAGGCCTCGCGCAACCCGGTTCGGCGCACGCACTCGGTCAGGATCTTGCGGATGTCGTCGTCCGACTCCGGCGGGTCGAGCCGGATCGAGCGCATCGAGGCGCGGAACCGCTTGATGTGATCGTCGAGGCGGAAGAAGGCGCCGCCCCAGACGCTGACGACGTCGTAGGTGACGTCGGAGCGGCGATAGCCGAAATCGGTGACGGGGATCGCCGCCTCGGCGATCGGCATGGTGCGGCCGTCGATGTAGGCGCAGCCGTCGGGGAGGAGGGATGTTTCCATCCCCCTACCTTACCTGAAGCCGCCCGCCTTCATCAGATGGTGGCACTGCAGGATGATCTTCTTCTGCTCGTTCGGATCGGCGACGCCCGAGATCAGCTCGATCTCGAAGTTCGGCCGGCGGAGGTGATTCACCACGGCCTTGCGGGCGACCGACACGGCCTTGCCCTCGGGCAGCACGTCCGGCATGCACATCTGCATCAGGAGGAAGGCGCGGGTGTGCAGCTTCCAGCCCGGGTTGTCCATCTGCTCGACGATCTTGCCCTTGACCACGTACTCGAACAGCAGGTCGTCGAGGCGCTTCGTGATCGCCTGTGCCGATTCCGGCGGAAGCCCGACGCAGCCTTCGACCGCGCGATAGAGGCTGGTGACCGCACGCATGTGGTCCATCGGCGTGCCCGGCCCGCCGACCAGTTCGCTCATGCCGCCGACCAGCGACTCCAGATGGGTTGCCGGCACGTCGTCGAGGGCAGGCGCGATCCGGCTGTTGAGGATGGCGGTCAGGTAGTGCGCGTTGGCGAGCGGCGTGGGGCCGCGGCGCAGTACCCAGACAACGCCTTCGCGTTGGCCCACGGCGCCGCCGACGTTGAGGATCACGGTTGCGCGCGCCACCAGCGCTTCGGCCATGCCGATGCCGCCGGCGACGCCGCCATCGAGCAGCACGCGGTCGATGATCTCGCAGAAGCGCTCGATCTCGGCGCCGGTGTCGTTTTTCGAGAGCAGGTTCGTGGTGCGGAGCTCCGAGCGCACGCGCTCGAGCAGGAAGTCGCGGCTCGCCGGCAGGCGCCCGGTCTTCATCAGCTTGCACAGCATCTCTTCGAGGCCGGCCATTTCCGGCGACTGGCCCTTGGCGGGCCTGTACTCGCCGTCGGCGATGTCGAGGAGCTTGAGGAGGGCGGATGCCAGGTTCACCGGCGATCCCAGGATGTCGGCGATCATCGAGCCGCTGGCGAGCGTGTCGGAGACGAAGTCGTCGAGCAGGACCAGGCCCGCGGCCTCGCTCGAGGTGTTGCTCCACTCGAGCACCTGGGTCAGCTTGCCGTACCAGGAACGGGTCTGGGAGAGCTCGCGCGCGAAGACGCAGCGCAGCAGGAACTTGAGCTCCTCCGGCTTCGCCGTCTTCGTCACGAACTTCACCGCCTCGTCGAATCCGACCTCGCGGATGTTGGGCAGCTTCAGCTTGTCGGCTTCGTTGGCGCGCTTGGAGATGCCGTTGACCATGCCCCAGAGCGCGTCGCCGCGCTTCTTGGCATCCTGGCCCTCGGCGCCTTTCTGCACGCGGGCGACGCGGTCGATCGCAGTCTGCACGATGGACTCGAAGTCCATCACCCGCTTCATCTCGCGGCCGTTGTGCATGATCTCGGTCGGCGTCAGCAGCGCCTTGTCGAGGTACTGGCGGAACAGCCGGTTCACGATCTTGCGGCTCTGCGGTCCGTAGAGATCGTCCGGCTGGGCGCAGACCGGCGCCTCCTCGATCTGCGGCACGACGAGCGGCTGCTTGGTCTGGGGCTTCTTCTGCTCGAACAGGACTTTCTCGCTGGCGCTGTCGAGCACCACGCGGATCGCCTCGATGTCCTTGAGCTTGTTGAGGAGGGCCTTGGCGGCAGCCTCGGCTTCGGCCGGATCGTGGGACGTCTGTTCGATCGTCCAGCGGCCCTTGCGAGATGCCTGGATCTCGTACGTCTTCTGGCGAAAGAGAAACACTTGGACTTCCCCCTTGGGCCGCCTTCTGCGGCCGGTCCCCAACCCGGCGCCTGTCTACGCCGACACCCTATCTGGCGCAGGGTATCCCGTTACTTTGCCTTGAAGATTTGGGGAAAACAGCTTGAAAATAAAAACAATTTTCCAGAATTACGACAAGCATTCGTTCATTAACGCTAGATCTGCCTGAAAACGACGCTGAGATTGTTCGCCGGCATCTCCGTCAAGCGGGGCCGAGAAAATTTCGATCGCTGGGCCAGCGCCGCCACCTCGGCCAGATCGCGGATCCCCCAGGCCGGATTGCGATCCCGGAGACTGCGGTCGAAGGCGAGGTTGCTGGGCGCGGTCTCGACCTCGCGGCGGAAATAAGGACCGTAGAGATAGAGCAGGCCGCCCGCCGGCAGGATCGCCGCGGCGCCTTCGATCAGCGCCGCCGTTGCCTCCCAGGGCGAGATGTGGACCATGTTGATGCAGAGGATTGCGTCGGCGGATGCGACCGGCCACGGCCGTTCGGTCACGTCCAGCCTGACTGGCGCCCGCACGTTGGCGGCGCCGGCCTCGGCGGTCCAGGCCGCGATGCTGGCGAGCGCGGCCGGATTGGGGTCGCTCGGCTGGAAGGAGAGGCCCGGCAGCGCCTCGGCGAAGTGGACGACATGCTCGCCCGATCCGCTGGCGATCTCGAGCACGAGGCCGGAGGCCGGCAACTCGGCCTTCAGCACCTCGAGGATCGGGTCGCGGTTGCGCTGGGTGGCGGGCGCGAATTGTCTCGAATCGGTCATGTGTTTCCGGTTGCGCTCAGGACCCGGGCGCGATTGCATTCACTCGAGAGCGGGCGGCAAGAGACCGTATCTCGCGATGATGATGAAGTACCAGGTCGACGGCGGTCTCGGCCACGGCCTCTACGAGATCTGGCGCGAGTGGCCGCTCTCGCCGGAGGGCAAGGAGGCAGCGCAGGTCGGCTGCGACTACTACGAGTACTTCCGCAGGCCGCCGAGCGTACAGGCGCGCGACCAGCTGACGCCCAGGCTCTACCGCATGCGCAACACCTTCCCGCACTACTTCAAGACCTGACAGGCGAACGGCGCCGGAGTCGCCTCCGGCGCCGTTCCGATCAGGAAACGTCGGCGCTCAGTCGCAGCGGAGACCCACGTAGCGGCCTTCCCAGCGGGTGGTGCTCCGCGGCGGGCGGTTGCCGCAGCGGTACCAGACCGTCAGCACCTTGGTGACGTAGGGCGCCGGATCGCCGCAGAGCCGGTTGGTCGCCGGGATCGTGCACTCCGAGCGGCCCTCACAGAGACGCCGGGCATCGCGCGTCGCGTTGCAGGCCCGGCCTTCGAGGCCATACCAGGCGCTCATGATGTGGATGTCGCGCCGCCAGTGGCGCCGGTCACGATCGCGATCGCGGTCGAAGCCCGGCGCCTGCCCGATCTGCGGATAGGGCATCGGCGTCGAGGGATAGGCGGTCTGCGCCACGGCTTCGAGACCGAAGCCGAGGACCAGCGCCAGAGCGAGGAGGCCGAGAAGGCGTCGCATGAGGTGACTCCTGTCAGAGGATCAGCAACGAAGACCGATGTAGCCCGGCTCGCGCTGCTCGGCGCGCCGGACGTCGCCGTGACAACGATAGGTCACGGTCAGGCCTTTGATGACGCCCGGTACCGGGTCGCCGCAAAGCTCGTTGCCCGCTTTCACCTCGCAGCCCGGCTGGCCTTCGCAGGCGCGGCGCATCGAGTGCGCGGCGTCGCAGACCCGCCGGCCGCGGCCGTACCAGGCCTCCAGGATCTGCAGCCCGCCGAAGCGCTGCGCCCGTTGGTCGTAGCGGGGCTGGTAGGAATAGGGCTGCGGCTGCGGGCGCACGTAAGGCGCATTGCCGTAGCGATAGTCGTAGCGATCGTCGTCGTCGTCGTAATAGCGATCCTGGGTATAGGGGCTGTACGGGCTGCCGTAATAGCTCGGCCGGTTGGCCCCGTCGGGCTGGGCGAGGGCCGCCGTGGCGCTCGACGCGACGACGGCGAAGCTGAGAAGGGTGGAGAGCAGGTGACGCCGCATAGGAAGGTCTCCTCGGGAGGGGCGCCGGGGGTCTCCTAGCAACGCCGGTCGGGCGTTCCGGTTGCGTCAGTCGCAGTCGAGGCTCAGGTACTTGCCTTCCTGGCGCGTGATGTCGCGCACGCGTCCGCGGCAGCGATAGCTGACGTAGAGCGTCTTCACCTGTCCCGGGGTGGGGTCGCCGCAGAGCTCGTTGCCGGCCTTCAGCGAGCAGTCGGACTCGCCTTCGCAGGCGCGGCGAACCGCCCGCGTCGCATCGCAGGTGCGCCGGTCGGTGCCGTAGCGTGCCTGGACGATCCGGAGCGGCGGATCCTCGCGGGATGCCTGCGTCACCGGGCGCGGGGAGCTGCCGAATGGGCTGCCGCGGCCGTCCTCGATGCATCCGGAGACCATGAGGGCGAGAAGAACGAAAAGCAGGTGCCGCAAGGGCGCCTCCTAAGGGGACTTGGGCGGGAGCCTAGGCCACGATCTTGGCACAGGCATGGCGGCTTCCGCCCCTAGAACTCCTCGTCCCAGTCGCCGTCCGGCTGGCTCGCCTTCTTCGCCCGCTTCGCAGCCGGCCGTGCCGCCACGGCCGGGGGCTCGTCGGCTTCCGGCGCCGGCGCGGGCGCGGTCTCGACACCGGCCTGGAAGCTCGACACCACTGTGACCAGCTGGCCCGCCTGATCGGCCAGCGAGGCGGCAGCGGCCGAGCTCTCCTCGACCAGCGCCGCATTCTGCTGCGTCGCCGCATCGAGGTCGCTGAGCGCCTTGTTGATCTCGGTGATCGAGCGTGCCTGCTCGCGGCTTCCGGCGGCGATCTCCGGCGCGATCTCGGCGACGCGGCGGACGGTGTCGATGATGCTGGTGAGCGCCTCGCCGGCCTCGCCCGACAGCTTCACGCCCTGGCCGACCTCCTTGCTCGACTCCCCGATCAGGTCGCGGATCTGCTGCGAGGCCTGGCGCGAGCGGTCGGCGAGCGAGCGCACTTCCTGCGCCACCACCGCGAAGCCCTTGCCGGTCTCGCCGGCGCGCGCCGCCTCGACCGCCGCGTTCAGCGCCAGCAGCTTGGTCTGGAACGAGATCTCCTCCATCACCTGGATGATCGCGTTGATCTTGGCGGACGAGCCCTCGATCGCCGACATCGCGGCGACGACGCTGGAGACCGCCTTGCCGCCGTCCTCGGCGCTGGCCAGTGCTTCCGCCGCCAGCTGGCGCGACTTCTCGGAGTTCTGGGCGTTCATCGAGACCGTCGCCGAGATCTCGGTCATGGTCGCGACCGTTTCCTGCAGCGCCGACGCCTGGCGCTCGGTGCGGGAGGCGAGATCGTTGCTGCCCTGGCTGATCTCGCTGGAGGCGGCGCGAATCGCCTGGACCGATTCCGCGACCCTGGACGCGGTCTCGGTCAGGCGCACCACCATCTCGCGCTCCTTCTCCTGCATCTCGCGCTCGTTCTCCTGCATCGTGCGCTGGCGGACCGAGTTCTGGCGGAGAACCTCGACCGAGCGCGCGAGGCCGCCGATCTCGTCGGGGCGCTCGGTGCCGGGAATCTCGATGTCGAGGTCGCCGTCGGCGATGCGGGTGGTCACGGCCTCGGCATCGTTGATGTCGCGGCTGACGCTGCGCACGCCCAACAGCATCGCCACGAACAGCACGATCATGGCGACGGCGATCGCCGCGGAATGCCAATAGAAGGCGAACTCGAGAGCACCGAGGCGTGCCGCCAGCCCGGCGGTCGAGGTCGCCGAGATGGAAGACCAGAGGTCGACCAGGCCGGCCAGCAGCGCCTCATCGGCGCCGGCGAGGACCGGCGCCGCGTTGGGGTTGAGGACGCCGTCGTCGACGGCGGCGAGGAACTTGTGCTCACGCTCGATCAGCGCCGCCACCCTCTGGACGAAGGGCCCCCAGCCGCGTCCGTCGGCGTCCGACTGCGCCGACCGGTTCATCGCGCGCGCCAGGCTCTGCAGATGTTCCCGCACGACGCCCATCTGCTGGCCGAGCTGGTCCATCTGCCCGCGGATGACGAAGCCCGAGGACATGCCGCCCTTGCGGGCGTCGTCGATCTGGAAGATGCGTCCCATCATGTTGGCGCGGGCGATCAGGATGCCCGGGAAGATCTCGAACTCGGCGATCTGCGACAGCACCAGGTCCGCGTTCGGGTCCTCGATGTTGTGGAAGATGGTGGAGATCTGCGCGGCCTGCTCGAGGAGCTGGTTCAAGCTCGCCTCGTGGGCCTCGGCCACGGCGGCGATGGCCAGGTCGCGCGACTCGCGCAGAGCGAGAACGCGATCGACGGCCGGCTTGAGGCTCGGAATCTCGGCTTCGTAGCCGCGCGCCGCCTTCATGTCGCGATGCAGGGTCGCGAGGCGCGTCATCGCGGCCTTGATCTGCTCCTCGCTGCGGGTGACGGCCTCGCTCGCCGGAGTGCGGGCCGACAAGCCCCTGAGCAGCGCCACCTCGTGCCGATAGAGAGCGACCGCGAGATCGCGCAGGGGCGCGACGAAAGTCTGGCCGGCGACGATGTCGCGCTGGAATTGGATCGACTGGAAGCTGTTGTAGGACAGCAGTCCGAACAGCCCGGCGGAGAGCGCCGCAGCGCCGCAGATCAGGCCCGTAAGCTTCGTCGAGATCTTCATTCTGAGCTACCTCGGCGGATGCGGATGGTCAGGTGAGCGGACCCAGGATCTTCTCGACGCGCTGCTTGAGCCCGTCGAAGGAGACCGGCTTCACGACGTAGCCGTTGACGCCGGCCTGGACGACCGACGAGACGGTCTCGTTGTCGGAGCTGCCGGTCACCATCAGCACCGGCGTGCGCTTGAGCACCGGATGCGAGCGCATCGCCTTCAGGAGGTCGAGGCCGGAGCCGTTCTCCATGTTGATGTCGGAGATGACCAGGTGATAGGGCTGCTTACCCAGCTGCTTGAGGGCGGCCGAGCCGCTCTCGGCGACGTCGACGTTGTCGACGCCGAGCCGCTTGACGTAGCCGCGCATGATGCCGCGGACGCTTTCCTGATCGTCGACGACGAGAACGCGAAGGGATTTGGCTGCGGGCATTTTCCATGTCCTCACTCGGATGAACTTTGGTCGAGCATCGCCTGGGCGATGCGGGTGAGCGGAAGCTGGATGGAAACGGCGCCGGCCTCGGCGGCGGCTCTCGGCATGCCGAACACGACCGAGGTTCCGGCGTCCTGGCCGATGGTCAGCGCGCCGGCGTCGCGCATCGCCTTGAGGCCGATCGCGCCGTCGCGGCCCATGCCGGTCAGCAGCACGCCGGCGGTGCGCTTGCCGAAGCGCGCCAGCGAGGTGAAGAGGCGGTCGATCGACGGCACGTGGAGCGCGCCCGGCGTGCCTTCGGCCAGCCGGCAGATCGGGCGTCCGGCAGCATCGGTGCGGACCTCGAAGTCCTGTCCGCCGCGCCCGATATGAACGGTGCCGGGCAGGATCGGCGCGCCGTCGCGGGCCTCGGCGACCGTGAGCGGAAGCGACGCGTCGAGGCGGGAGGCGAAGCGGCCGGTGAAGGATCCGGGCAGGTGCTGGACGATCACGATGCCCGGCGCATCCGCCGGCACCTGCGCCAGGATCTCGCCGATGGCCTCGACGCCGCCGGTCGAGGCACCGATGCCGATGACGTCGAGATGGGTGAAGCGGTTCGAGGCGGCGGCGGGAGCCTCGGCCTTCGGTCCCGGTGCCGCCGGCTTCCGCGCCGCGCCGCCGCGCACCCGGGCATGCGCCGCGGTCTTCACCTTGGTGCGGATCTCCTCGGCCAGGCTGCCGATCGATTCGCTCAGGCGGCGCGTCGGCTTGGCGACGTAGTCGATGGCGCCGAGCTCGAGCGCGCGCAGCGTGGTGTCGGCGCCTTCGGTCGTCAGCGTCGAGATCATCACCACCGGCATCGGCCGAAGCCGCATCAGGCGCTCGAGGAACTCGATGCCGTTCATGTGCGGCATCTCGACGTCGAGGGTGATGACGTCGGGCGACAGCGCCTTGATCTTCTCGCGCGCGATCAGCGGGTCGGGTGCGACGCCGGCGACCTCGATCGCCGGATCGGACGAAAGAATGCCGGTGAGCAGCTCGCGCACCAGCGCCGAGTCGTCGACGATCAGAACCCGGACCGGACGTTCAGATTCGGACATAGCTGCTCGGCACGTCGATGCGTCGGATCGGCAGGCGGGCACCGCGGGCGACCTCGGAATGGCCGAGGCAGAGGAGGCCGCCGACCTTGAGCAATCCTGCGAGGCGCGCGATCACCCGCTCCTGGTCGGCGCGCGACAGGTAGATCAGCACGTTCCGGCAGAAGATCGCGTCGAACGGGCCGCGCATCGGCCAGTCGCTGCCGATCAGGTTGTGGTGCTTGAAGCTGACAAGCTCGCGGGGTGCCTCGGCGACGGTCGAGAAGCCGTCGGCCTCTCGGCGCACGAACGGCCGGGCGAAGCGCGGCAGCCGGCCGATGTCCTCCGGGGTGTAGCGAGCCTGCTCGGCCTGGACGAGGATCGAGCGGTCGATATCGGTCGCGAGGATGCGCGCGTCGGTCACCGGATGCTTGGCGCGGAGATGCGAGAGCAGGATCGCCATCGAGTACGGTTCCTGGCCGGCCGCACAGGCGGCCGACCACAGGCGCACGCGCGCGTTGCCGGGCGCCATCAGCTCCGACAGGTGCTCGGACAAGAGCTTGAAGTGATGGACCTCGCGGAAGAACCGCGAATGGTTGGTGGTGAGCTGGCCGACGACGCGATCCCATTCGGCGTCTTCCGGATTCGACAGGCGCTGGCGATATGCCGCGAATGAAGCAAGCCCGAGCTCGCGTACCCGCGGCGCCAGCCGGCGAAAGACCAGCGCCGCCTTGGTGTCGGGAAGGATGATGCCGGCGCGCTGGCGCATCGCCTCGGCGAAGAAGGCGAGGTCGTCCGGCTCGAAGGCGGGACCGCTCGCCTTCGCCGCGATGTAGACCTCGCCGATCGCGTCCGCGCTGTCGCTGGCGGCCATGGTCATCCGCGCGGTCCTTCGAGGGATCCTGCCGGCATCGCATGCTCGATGCCCGGGAAGGTCTCCTGCACCAGCCGGTCGACGTCCGTGACGCCGAGGATGCGGTCGTCGATGAACACAACGCCAGCCATGAACGGCGTCGCATTGCCGCCGTCGATCTTCGGCATCGACGCCATGTTGCCGCCCTTGGCATTGACGATGTCGGTCACCGAGTCGACCAGGAGGCCGATCGAGCGCGAGTCCTCACTGCGCACGATGACGACGACGTGGCGCGCGGTCGCCTCGGTGGCGCCGCGACCGAGCCTGGCGGCGACGTCGTAGATCGGCACGATCTCGCCGCGGATGTTGACGATCCCGCGCACGTATTCCGGCGTCCGCGGCACCGCCGTCGGCTCCGACCAGATGCGGAACTCGACGACGCGCTCGATCGGGATCAGGAATTTGCTGTCGCCGATCTCGAAGCTGACGAACTGCGCTTCCGACGTATCGCCGGGCTTGCTTTCGCGCTGCGCGTCCATGCCCGTCTCCTCTAGTCCGCCCCGACGGGGGCTTCGATCTTCCGGCGTCCGAGCTGGGCGCTGCCCAGGGACGGGAGGTCGAGAATCAAGGCCGGCCGGCCGTCACCGAGGATCGTCGCCCCGGAGAGGCCCACGACCTTCCGATAGTTCTTCTCGAGGCTCTTCACGACGACCGGCTCCTGGCCGATCAGGTCGTCGACCTGGAGCGCGAACAGGTCGCCGCCGGCCGGGCGGACGACGACCAGGATCGCCTGGGTCGGATCCTCGACCGCACCGGGAATCGAGAACTCCTTGGCGAGGTTCACGATGCGCAGCATCGATCCGCGCCAGGACAGCATCGGGTTCTGCTTGTCCATGCGCACGATCGACGCCGGCATCGGCCGCAGGCTCTCGACGATGGCGCTGATCGGGATCAGGTAGTTGTGGCGGGCGACCAGCGTCACCATCGCGTCCAGGATCGCCAGCGACAGCGGCAGGTGCAGCGAGAAGGTCGAGCCCCGGCCCGGATGCGAGGTCAGGGTCACCTGGCCGCCCATCTCGGCGATCGTCGCGCGCACCGCGTCCATGCCGACGCCGCGGCCCGAGATCGAGGTGACCGCCTCGGCGGTCGAGAATCCTGGCAGGAAGATCAGGTGGTCGGTCTCCTCGTCCGAGAGCTGGGCATCCGGCGCGACCAGGCCGCGCTCGATCGCCTTCTGCAGCACGCGCTCGCGGTTGATGCCGCCGCCGTCGTCGGAGAGCTCGATCACGACGTGGCTGCCGCGCTGCTCGGCGCTGAGCCTGAGCCGGCCGACCGGATCCTTGCCGGCGGCGAGGCGCTTCTCGGTGGATTCGATGCCGTGGTCGATCGAGTTGCGGATCAGGTGGGTCAAGGGCTCGCTCAGGCGCTCGACCACCGTCTTGTCGATCTCGACGGACTCGCCCTGGACCTCGAGGCGGATCCGCTTCGAGGTCGCCTTCTCGAGATCGCGGACCAGCGCGCCGAAGCGCTGGAACACCACCTTGAGCGGCTGGGCGCGGATCGACGTCGCGGCGTCGGCGATGTCGCGGATGTGCTGCGACATCTCGTCCAGCGCCCGGAACAGGCTCCGGTACTGGTCGGTATCGAGGCCGGCGGCCTGCCGGGCGAGGAACGCCTGGGTGATGATCAGCTCGCCCACCATGTTGCCGAGGCGCTCGAGCTTCGGCACGTCGACGCGGACCGTCGGCGTCGCCTGGGTGCGCGCCTTCGCGGGATCGGCTGCCGGCTCCTTGGCCGCGGGCGCGGCCGGCTCGGTCTTCTTGGCCGCCGGCGCGCTCGGCGCCGCGGGCGACGGAAGGGCGAGTGCCTTGGGTTCGGGCGCCGCCGCCGGCGAAACCTCGTGGGCCATGTCCGGTTCCGGCCCGGCGTCGATCTCGAACGTGGCGAGGTCGTCGATCATCTCGGCGATCTCGTCGAGGTCGCGCTTCGGCGCCGAGCTGTCGAGAGCGATCGTCCAGGAGATGTGACAGACCGAGGGATCGAGCTCGGCCAGGGCCGGGATCTTCGAGACCTCCGCCTCGACCGACGCGGTGCCCAGCTGCTTGATTGTGCGCAGGATCAGGAGCGGATCGACGCCGGCCGCAAGAAGGCGCGGCCCCGGCGCGAAGCGGATCTGGTACTGGCGGAGAGGGGCGGCGATCGCGTTGGAGGGTGCCGCCTCGGCCGGGATCTCGGGCTCGAAGGGCTCGGCTTCTTCCGGCTCTTCCTCGAGACCGGCCCGCTGGCGGAGGCTGGCGAGCGCTGCATCGACCCGCGCGGCCGGCGCCGGCTTCCCGTGCTGGGATTCGTCGACCAGCATGTGCAGCACGTCGACGCCGTCGAACAGCAGGTCGAGCGCTGCCTGGTCGAGCTCCGCCTTGCCCTTCCTAAGCAGGTCCATGAAGGACTCGAAGGCGTGCGCGAACTTGGCGAGCCGGTCCATGCCGAAGGCGCCGGCGCCGCCCTTGACCGAATGGACCGAGCGGAACAGCGCGTTGATCGCCTCGGGCGACGCCTCGTTGCGCAGGGACTCGACGCTGCTCTCGGCGCTGCCGAGCAGCTCCTCGCATTCGAGGAAGAAGATGCGCTTGAGGTCTTCTTCTTCGGTCATGGCTCGGCGACGGCCGCGGTGCGGGTCATCAGCGCGCCGAACAGGCCGAGATCCTCATAGGCCTGGCAGAGCGCGTCGGACGGCGAGACAAGGCCGACCTGCAGGTCGCGGGCGCCGTAGGAGATCGCCGCCGACTCGATCAGCTGGATCAGCGCGGTCGACGGCTCCTCGACCTGGCTGGCATCGAGATGGATCGATTGTCCGGCCTCGAGGCGTTCGGCGAGCGCCGCCTTGATGTCGCGCATGGTGGCGAGGTCCGCCGTCGACGGCAGCTCGAACCGACCGATGGGCGTCGGATCTCCCACGCGCACCCCCAACAAGACCCTTCTGGTCAGGATCCCCCACAGAATCCCGAATTCGGTCAGCACAGTAGCCATCGCCTCGTGATCAGGCAATCGCGGTGGCGCGGATTTTCGACGTTAACCTTGAGAATTTTCAGAAGACTATTGCAATCGGGTCTATGGATGCTGCCCACTTCGCTTCGGGGTATCGTGCCAGAGGGCATCAATGTTTTCGTTCCGCAGCAAAACCTACGATATCCAGGCCCGCCGCAAGGGCCGCTGGACCATCGAGCAGACCGCCAGCGACCAGGCCAGCGCCGAAACCATGGCGAAGGCGCTGCTGGCGAAGCTCAAGGATATCGAGGCAGTCCGCGTCGTCCTCGACAGCAAGCCGGACGAGCCGCTGTGGGAGCAGGAAAAACCCCAGGTCACGGCGCCCCTGACGGTGCCGCAGATCGAGGAGGCGCCGCTCTGCGCCCGGCCGGAGGACCTTTATGGGCCGGCCGCCCGCAAGACCCTCAACCGCCTGTTTCGCCAGTATCTCGACAAGTCGCCGCTGACCCCGACCGAGATCATGCATATCGGCCGCGAGATGAAGCGGCTCAACGACTTCGAGTCGATGGTCCAGACCGCGATCGACCGCGCCGCCCGCGCCCAGAAAGGGCCTGAGGGCGAGGACGCCAAGAAGCGCACCGACGCGCTGTGGAAACTCTCCGAGGCTATCACCAAGCGCGCCAACGAGGCCGACAAGCTGAAGCTGCCCTCGATCCGCGAACTCGGCTTCGACGAGGCGATCCGGGCGGTCGCCAAGACCGCTAAGCCGGAGGAGCTGATCTTCCTGCTCCGCTGCATGATCGCCCGCGAGCTCAGCCAGACCCGCTCCTGGTACGGCAAGCTGATGCAGGCGCTGGAGTGGAACAACGCCACCAAGGAGACCGCCAGCATCGGCCTCCTCGACGACTTCATCTCCGACTCTCTCGGCAGCGCCACGCTGATCGCCGACCTCCTGGGTCAGCAGCCGACCTTGATCGACGCGCTGTTCAAGCTGCTCGACATGGCGGAAGGCAAGTTCAAGGGGCCGGGCAAGGGACAGGCGCCCGACGTCGTCCAGGCCGAAGAGGCGCTCTGCAAGCTGATGGCGACCGGGCGTCTGCCGGCGAGCCAGGACATCCTGATGGAGCGCGTCCGATCCGAGCTGCGCGGGCCTAATCCGCTGGTCCGCAACAACCAGATCGTCGAGCAGAACCGCTTCCGCGATTTCATCAAGCACGTGCTGCGCGAGAGCGGCGTGTTCGGCGGCGCCGCCATGGCCGAGGCGCTGGTGCATCGCACCGCCGCGGTGCTGGAGATGGGCGGGCCGAACGGACTTCGGGCCGGCGTCGGCTGGATCGTCGAGGCCGGTGCCTCGTCGCTCGCAAATGCGAACTTCGTGGTGGCGCTGTCGAGCACGCGGATCGCACCGGCGCTGGAGGCCGTGGTGTCGGTCGAACTCAAGAAGCAGATCGCCGGCATCGCCGATCCGGCGGCGCGCGCCAGGATCCTGGCTGAGCTCGACAAGCAGATGAAGACGGCGAAGGCCTAAGCCGCCGCCTGCGCCTCGCCGTTCCTGAATCCGGAGGCGACCTGGACGAGCTGTCCTGCCTGGTCGGCGAGGGATGCGGCGGCGGCCGAGCTTTCCTCGACCAGGGCCGCGTTCTGCTGGGTCGCGACGTCGAGCTCGTTCAGCGCCTTGTTGATCTCGGCGATGCTGCGCGCCTGCTCGCGGCTGCCGGACGCGATC
>JAEULB010000174.1 GCA_016792585.1 Rhodospirillaceae bacterium | reverse complement strand
TCATCCCCGAGGTCGCGCTGTGGCTGCCGAGGTTCGTGAAGTCGTTCGATTGAGGATCAGGCAGCCGGACGCATCAGGATCTCCATCCGTCGCCGGCGCAGCCGGTCCTGGTTGGCAAGCCCGGCCTCGGTGAAGTCGCCGTCCGCCCGCGGCTCCGGCTCGAAGTGCCGGTAGTGATCGCTGCCGCGCACCAGCGTCGCGGTGTCGTCCCTGCCGATCGTCTGGCGGACATGCGCCGGGATGTAGCGGATCGCGAGGCCGATGCGGCGGTCGTCGGCGGTGTTGGGATCGGAGCCGTGCGCGATCTTGACGTGGTGCAGCGACATCGACCCCGGCGGCAGCTCGATGTCGACGACCTTGGCTTCGTCCACCTCGACCTGGATCTCCTGTCCGCGCGATAGCATGTTGTTCGGGGCGAAGGTGTCCTTGTGGGCGGCGATGCCGCCCGCATGCGATCCCGGCAGCACGCGCATGCAGCCGCTCGCGCGCGTCGACGGCGACAGCGCCACCCAGGCGGTCAGCACGTCGTAGGGCTCGAGCCCCCAATAGGCCGCGTCCTGATGCCACGAGATGAAGGCCGGGTCCTTGCTCTCCTTGATGAACAGCACCGACTCCCAGCACAGGATGTCGGGCCCGAGCAGGGATTCGACGCGATCGAGGATGCGAGGCGACCGCACGATCGCGTCGATGGTCGAGGAGTAGAGATGCGGCCGGTGGCGCAGCTCTTTCGGCAGCGGACCGCCCAGCTTGCGCTCGAAGGCTTCGATCCGCCGTCGGGCCTCGGCGACTTCCGCGGCATCCATGACCTTGTAAGGAAAGAGGTAGCCGTCGCGCTCGTAACGGGCGACCTCGGCGGGCGAAAGATGCTCGGTCATGATCGGACGTCCTCCGGTCGATGCGGCTCGGGTGAAAGCCCTCGGCCTAAGGTGATCCATATTTCTTGCCGGTCCAATGCGACGCTTCGGCGCTCCGGGGCGGCAAGGCCGAATCCGGGTGGATCGTTCGCAAGCGACCGCATTTCTTCTTGATGGACCCGGCCCACCTGCGCTCCCATGTACGCCAGGATGTCCGCCGCGACCCTCCATTTCGACGCCTGGCTAAGGCCGCACCGCAGCCTCACCCGCCGCGGTATCGCGATGGTTCTCGCCTTGGCCGCGGTCCCCAGCTTCATCCTCGGCTGCGTATTCCTTGCAATGGGCGCGTGGCCGGTGACCGGATTCCTCGGCCTCGACGTCGTGCTGCTCTACGTCGCGTTCCGCCTGAACAACCGTGCAGCCAAAGAGAGCGAGCGGGTGCGCCTGTCGGACACAGAGCTCACCGTCGACCGCCACGCGATCGACGGCAAGGAGGAGCATTGGAGCTTCCAGCCCAACTGGCTCCGCGTCGATGTCGACGATCCGCCCAGGCCCGACAGCAAGCTTCTGCTCTCGACGCATGGGCGCAGCCTCGCGATCGGCCAGTTCCTGCCGCCGGCCGAGCGGGTCGAGGTGGCGGAGGCGCTGCGCTCGGCGCTCAGGCGCTGGCGGGGGCCGCGAACCTGAGGCCAATCTTTAGAATTTGGGCGACCTCGATGTCGGCGCGCAGCATGCCGTTGCCGTCCGGCATCAGCGGAATGCCGGCGGCGCCGATCAGCTTCGCGATCGCCCGGTTGTCGTAGCCGAACAGCGCGCGGAACTTGCCGATCGCGACCGCGTCGGCCCAGCGCGCGAGCTCGGTCACCAGCACCGGCGCCACGCCGCGGCGCTGCCATGAATCCAGCACCGTGACCGCGATCTCGGCGGTGTCCGGCTCGTCCTCCAGGCGCACGCAGCGCGCGAGGCCGACCGGCTCGACCTCGTCGGTGCAGGCGGCGACCGCGAGGTGACGGTTGCCGTCGATCGCCGTCAGGTAGTCCAGCATCGGCCCGTCGAGCTTCCGCATCGGCATCAGGAACCGGCTCTGGCGGGAGGCCGCGGACAGCTGCTCGAAGCCCCTGGCGATGCAGGCGCGGTCGTCGGGGCTGACCGTGTGCAGCACGATCCGGGCGCCGTCGCGAAGGCCGGCGGAGGCGGCGATGGGGGCGGAGAGATGGGACATCGGGGGCTCGACGTCTTTTGGGGAGCGCTCTCTAGGTGGTGAGCCCCAGCACGTCTTTCATCGAGTACAGACCGGGACCGCGGCCGGCGACCCAGAGGGCGGCGCGGACCGCTCCTTGCGCGAAAAGCTGGCGGGAGGACGCCCGGTGGCCGAGTTCGATCCGCTCGCCCGCTCCGGCGAAGACCACGGTGTGGTCGCCGACCACGTCGCCGCCGCGAAGGCTGGCGAAGCCGATGTCGCCGGCCTTGCGCGCGCCGGTGATGCCGTCGCGGCCGCGGGCCGAGACCTTGGCGAGGTCGACGTTGCGCCCCGCCGCGGCGGCCCGGCCGAGCAGGAGCGCGGTGCCGGACGGCGCGTCGACCTTGTGCCGGTGGTGCATCTCGACGATCTCGATGTCGTAGGCCGGGTCCAGGGTCGCCGCGACCTGCCGGACCACCTCGGCCAGGAGGGTCACGCCGACACTCATGTTGTCGGCCCACATGATCGGGGCCTTGGCGGCCGCCGCCCTGATCTTCGCCCCCTCCTCGGCCGAGAGGCCGGTGGTGCCGACGACCATGGCGGTGCCGCGCTGGGCCGCTAGTTCGGCATGGGCGACGGTCGCCTTCGGCACCGTGAAGTCGATCACGACCTGAGATCGCTCGAAGACAAGGTCCGGCGATCCCGAGATAAGGACGCCCAGCCTGCCCAGGCCGGCCAGCTCGCCCGCGTCCTTGCCGACGGCGGCGCCGTTGGGCGCCTCGGAGGCCGCGGCCAGCTTCGCGCCGGGCGACTCGCCGATCTGCTTGACCAGCATCTGACCCATCCGGCCGGCGGCGCCGACGATGCCGATCGCGACTTCAGCCATGTGCTGCTTCCCCCTCCACGCCAGGGAACCCGGTCCGACTTCCCCGGTTGGGAAGATCGGTTAAGGGGTGTCCACAGTCGTCCCTTCCGTTGCCGTCGAGTATGGCAGAGGCATTTCGCAGTGGCGAGCAGGACCACCCGACTGCCCCGGGTCATACCGCGTAACCGGTTCTGTGGATAAGCAATTGTCTCAATTGCGTAGCACTTCTTTACCGTAATCTGCTCGTTTTCAGACGCAAAAAACCGTCGTAACCCAATGATTTTCTTGACGGGCCCATGGGTTCCTGTCATGATATATCGAATCGGGATATGGAAGACCGGTCATATGGACGTTCGCACTCTTTGCCTCGGTGTCCTGTCCCTCGAAGACGCCTCCGGCTACGAGATCAAGCAGACGCTCGAGGATGTTTTCGGATCGTTCTACAACGCGAGCTTCGGCTCGATCTACCCGGCCCTCGCCCGGCTTGTGGACGAAGGCGAGGCGACCGTGCTCGCGGCGGGCGATGCCCGCTTCCCCGACCGCAAGCGCTACCGTATCACGGAGACCGGCCGTTCGCGGCTTTCGACCACCTTGGCCAAGACCAAGGGACGGGACGTTCTCCGCTCGGAGTTCCTGGTAGCCATGTTCTTCGCCCACCTCCTGCCGGTCGCGGAACTCCGCAGGCTTACCGACGAGAAGCTGGCCGAAGCCCGCGGAACCCAGTCGGTCCTACAAAGCTATTCCCGCGTCCACCTGGCCGAGGGTCAGCGCTTCGCGCTCCGCTACATGCTGGCCCTGGCAAAGGGCCAGATCGAGTTCCTGGAAGGGGAAGGTCGAGCCATCGTGCAGGCCATGGTGAGGGAGAGACAGGCCCTCGGCGTCGCCGAGTATGACCAGCCCCCGGTGGCCCAGGCGACCGCCGGAAGCTGACGTATGCCCGGGTCATACCCCGGATTTTCCTGGCGCAACGCGAGGCCTGAGGACGCCGAGACCCTCTCGCGACTGTCAGTCGCCGGCTGGCGCCAGACCTATGCCGGCCAGATGCCGGACTCGGTCCTCGGCCGCATGGAAGAGAACCCCCACCACGACCCGGCGAGCTGGCACCGCCGCCTCGAACGCCGACCGCCCGACCGCTGGACACGGATCGTCGAGACGGACCGAGGCGAGCCGGTCGGCTTCCTCTGGTTCGGCCGGGAGGAGGGGCGGCTCCCCGGCTACCGGGGCGAGATTGAGACGATCTACCTCCTGAAGCCCGCCCAGGGACGCGGCCTCGGCCGGGCCCTGATGGCCGACACCTTCCAGACACTGGAGGATGCGGATTTGTCTCCCGTGGCGATCTGGGTGTTCGACTTCAACCGTGGCGCCCTCGATTTCTACGAGAAGCTTGGTGGGAAGGCCCTGGGACGCAGCGAGACGGTTTTCGAGGCCGACGGCCGGCCGTACCGGGAGACGGCCTATGGCTGGCCTCCCAGCGGGCTTCGCTTCCGGGCGCAGGTTGACCTAGGTCAAGGGCGCCGCCCGGCCTCTCCCTAGAATCCCGGGCGAGGAGGTACCGATGTCCCGCACGCTGGATCATCTGCTCGACCGCAACGTCGCCTGGGCGCATCACAAGACTTCCGAGGACCCAGACTTCTTCCGGCGTATGGCCGAGCAGCAGACGCCACGCTATCTCTGGGTCGGCTGTTCCGACAGCCGCGTCACCGCCAACGACGTGCTCGGCCTCGATCCGGGCGAGGTCTTCGTCCACCGCAACATCGCCAATGTCGTGCACTCGAGCGACATGAACGTGCTCTCGGTGCTCGAGTTCGCAGTCGAGTATCTCAAGGTCCAGCACGTCATCATCTGCGGCCACTACGGCTGCAGCGGCATCCGGCGCGCCCTGGCGGACGAGCGCGGCGCCATGCTCGACCATTGGCTGCAGCCGATCTCCATGCTTTACCGCAAGCACCGGTCGGTGTTCGACGCGATCCCGACCGAGGAGGCCCGGCTCGACCGCATGTGCGAGATCAATATCGAGATGCAGGTCCGCCGCGTCGCCGCGACGCCGATCGTCGAGAATGCCTGGGCGCGCGGCCAGCCGCTCCATCTGCACGGGTGGATCTACGCGCTTCACGACGGGTTGCTGCGCGATCTCGGACCGCACCTGTCCTCGCTCGAGGAAAGAGACACGCTACCCTCGATCGACCATCGCGTGCTCCACCCGGCCGAACCGGTGAGCGCGCTCCGCCGTCATGCGCTGGACGCCTTCGCCGCGCCGCCATCCTGCTGCACACCCACGACCGCATAGCGGCCCGCTCCAGGGTTTGATGGCGGCATCCGCCGTAGCTAGATTTGCGTCATGACAGTCCGCGAGATCACTTTCCCCGACGGCGAGGCGAGCCCCGGCCTGGTCCTGAAGGCGCTCGAGCTGCTGGGCCTGGAGGGCCGTTCGACGCTGAAAGGTCCGCTCAAGCGGAACGGCGCGGTCGTCGGCTGTCTCGTCCGGTTCAACACGGAAGCCGACGCCGACAAGTTCATCGCCGCCTGGGACGGGTTCCTCGACCTCAAGAAGGGCGGCAAGCCGGCCTTCCCTCTGAGCCCCGTCTTCTCGCCGCTCCTCCCCAAGATCGAGCTCCCGACCAAGCCCGAATGACGTCGCCGCCGCGTCCTCCCGTCGACGTCGTCCGTCTCGAAGGACGCACGGTCGTGCTCGAGCGCGTCGATCCCGACCGGCACACGGACGGCCTCTGGGAGGCGGTCGGACGACACCGGGACCTGTGGGCGGCGACGCCGCCCGAACCCTTCGCCGACCGCGAGGCCTTCGCCGCCTTCCTTCGCGAGCGGATCGCCAAGCCCGACCAGGTCCTGTTCGCGGTCGTGGACAGGGACGGGATCGCCGGCCTCTTCCTGATCGTCTCGATCCAGCCCCAGATGGGCACGGCCGAGCTCGGCCGCGTCTACGGCGCGCGCCTGCAGAAATCGACCGCCGGCACCGAGACCGTTTTGCTGGCGCTCCGGCACCTGTTCGAGGACCTGGGCTATCGCCGGATCGAGTGGCGTTGCAACATGACGAATGCCGCCTCGATGGCCGCCGCCCGGCGCTACGGCTTCGCGCTCGAAGGCGTGCTCCGCCAGCATCGCTGGATCAAGGGCGCCAACTGCGACACCGCGGTGCACGCGATCCTCGATCGCGAATGGCCAGATCACGCGCGGCGCTTCGCGGCGTGGCTCGCCCCCGACAACTTCGATGCGGATGGCCGCCAGATCCGCCCGCTGGCGCCGGCTCCCGGCTAGGCCATGACCTACATCATCGCGGCATTGCTCACGAGCCTCGGCCTCACCACGATCCGCTTCTGGCGCTTCACCCCGCCGGTGCCGCGGATGAGCCCCGCCTACCTCACGCTGCTCATCGGCGGGCTTCTCTCGGACCTCGTCGCCTCCTGGGGCTTCCTCGTCCTGATCCGCCAGCCGCCCGCGCAGATCCGCCACTACAGCCTGATCATCACCCTGCTGTCGCTGTTCGCCGCGGTGACGCTGATCGTGAAGTTCGCGTTTCTTCGCGACGGATCGCCGGCGCTGCAGCGCCTTCGCGGCTGGCTCGCGGCGGTGGCGGTGACGGTGTCGCTCTACCTGCTGTTCGGCTCGATCGCCTACTACGCGAAGGTGATCCAGGACACCAACTTCGCGTCGCTGACGTATCTCTTCGTGCCGGCGGTGATGCTGATCATCCTCTGGGTCAACACCGCCTACGACGCCTGGGACTTCGCCGAGCGCCGCAACCAGCTCCTGCCGCGCCCGACCAACGCGGACGCGACGCCGAACGCCTGAAGAGCGACTAGCTCTTCAGGTCGGTCCAGAGTTCCTTGACCTTGGTGAAGAAGCCGGCCGCTTCCGGGCTGGTCTTCTCGGCCGAACCCGCCGCCTCGAACTCCTGAAGAAGCTCCTTCTGCTTCTTGGTCAGGTTCATCGGCGTCTCGACCACGATCTCGACGTACATGTCGCCGCGCTGCGGGCTCCTGAGCACGGTCATGCCCTTGCCCTTGAGGCGGAACTGCGCGCCGGTCTGCGTGCCGGCCGGGATCTGCACCTTGGTGCGCGTGCCGTCGATGGTCGGCACCTCGATCGTGCCGCCGACCGCGGCCTTGGTCATCGGGATCGGGCAGCGGCAGACGATGTTGGCGGCGTCGCGCCGCTGGAACACGCGATGCGGCTGGATGCCGAGGAAGATGTAGAGGTCGCCCGGCGGCGCGCCGCGCAACCCCGCCTCGCCTTCGCCGGCCAAGCGGATGCGGGTGCCGTCCTCGACGCCCGAGGGAATGTTGACCTGAAGCGTGCGCTCGCGCTGGGTGCGGCCGGCGCCCCCGCAGGAGCGGCAGGCCTTCTCGATCACCCGGCCGGCGCCGCCGCAGGCAGGACACGTGCGCTCGATGGTGAAGAAGCCCGACTGCGAGCGGACCTTGCCCTGGCCCTGGCAGGTCTTGCAGGCGGCGGGCTTCGCCCCCCTCTCGCCGCCGGAGCCGCCGCACTCCTCGCAGGTGATCGACGACGGCACGCGGATCTTTGCCTGCTTGCCGCCGAAGGCTTCCTCGAGCGTGATCTCCATGTTGTAGCGGAGGTCGGCGCCGCGGCCCTGGGCCTGGCCGCGCTTGCCGCCCATCAGGTCGCCGAACATCTCGTCGAAGATGTCGGCGAAGCCGGCGCCGAAGTCGAAGGAGAAGCCGCCGGGCCCTTGTCCGGGCCGGCCGCCGTTCTCGAACGCGGCATGGCCGAAACGATCGTAGGCAGCGCGCTTCTGGTCGTCCTTGAGGACGTCGTAGGCCTCGCTCAGCTCCTTGAACTTCTGCTCGGCCTCCGGATTGTTCGGGTTGCGGTCGGGATGCCACTGCATCGCGAGCTTGCGGTAGGCGCGCTTCAGCGCGTCCTGATCGGCGCCGCGTTCGACGCCGAGAGTCTCGTAGTAATCCTGCTTGGACATGGGCCGGCGGGCTAGAGCTAGAAAAACGAAAGGGGCCGAGTGTCAGTCAGTCGCATCGCTGCATCCTTTCTGACTCTCGGCCCCCGCTGTTTCGACGATCAGGCCGACTTCTTCTTGTCGGAGTCCTTGACCTCTTCGAAGTCGGCGTCGACGACCTTCTCGCCACCCGGAGCCTTCGGCTCTTCGGTGGCGCCGCCCGGCGCCGCGCCCTCAGGCGCACCGCCGGCGGCGGCGCTCTCCTGCTGCGACTTGTAGATCGCCTCGCCCATCTTCATCGCCGCCTGCTGGAGGGCCTCGCTCTTGGCCTTGATCGCAGCGGCGTCCTCGCCGTCCTTCACGGACTTGAGCTCGGCGACCGCGTCCTCGATCGACTTCTTGGTCGCCGCATCCAGCTTGGCGCCATGCTCGGCGACGTTCTTCTCGGTCGAATGGATCATCGCCTCGGCGTGGTTCTTGGCGTCGACCAGCTCTCGCCGCTTCTTGTCCTCCGCGGCGTTCGCCTCGGCGTCCTTCACCATCCGGTCGATGTCGGCATCCGACAGGCCGCCCGAGGCCTGGATGCGGATCTGCTGCTCCTTGCCCGTCGCCTTGTCCTTGGCCGAGACGTTGACGATGCCGTTGGCGTCGATGTCGAAGGTGACCTCGACCTGCGGCACGCCTCTGGGCGCCGGCGGGATGCCGACCAGGTCGAACTGGCCCAGCATCTTGTTGTCCGCCGCCATCTCGCGCTCGCCCTGGAAGACGCGGATGGTGACCGCGGTCTGACCATCCTCGGCGGTCGAGAACACCTGCGACTTCTTGGTCGGGATCGTGGTGTTGCGATCGATGAGCCGCGTGAACACGCCGCCCAGCGTCTCGATGCCGAGCGACAGCGGCGTCACGTCGAGCAGCAGGACGTCTTTGACCTCGCCCTTCAGCACGCCGCCCTGGATGGCCGCGCCGATCGCGACGACCTCGTCCGGGTTGACGCCCTTATGCGGCTCCTTGCCGAAGAACTGCTTCACCGTCTCGATGACCTTCGGCATGCGCGTCATGCCGCCGACGAGCACGACCTCGTCGATCTCCGAGGGCTTGAGGCCCGCGTCCTTGAGGGCCGCCTGGCAGGGGCCGACCGTGCGCTGCACGAGACCGTCGACGAGAGCCTCCAGCTTCGCCCGCGTCAGCTTGATCGCGAGGTGCTTCGGGCCCGAGGCGTCGGCCGTGATGAACGGCAGGTTGACCTCGGTCTGGGTCGCGCTCGAGAGCTCGATCTTCGCCTTCTCGGCCGCTTCCTTCAGACGCTGGAGGGCGAGCTTGTCCTGGCGCAGGTCGATGCCCTGCTCCTTTTTGAACTCGGCCGCCAGGTAGTCGATGATCTCCTTGTCGAAGTCCTCGCCGCCGAGGAAGGTGTCGCCGTTGGTCGACTTCACCTCGAAGACGCCGTCGCCGATCTCGAGCACCGACACGTCGAAGGTGCCGCCGCCGAGGTCGTAGACCGCGATCGTGCCCGTCTTCTTCTTCTCGAGGCCGTAGGCCAGCGCCGCCGCCGTCGGCTCGTTGATGATGCGCAGCACCTCGAGGCCGGCGATCTTGCCGGCGTCCTTGGTCGCCTGGCGCTGGGAGTCGTTGAAGTACGCCGGCACGGTGATGACCGCCTGGGTCACCTTCTCGCCGAGATACGCCTCGGCGGTCTCCTTCATCTTCTGCAGCGTGAAGGCGGAGATCTCCGAGGGGCTGTACTTCTTGCCGTCGGCCTCGACCCAGGCGTCGCCGTTGGTGTGCTTGACGATCTTGTAGGGGACGAGGCCGGTGTCCTTCGCCACCATCGGGTCCTCGAAGCGCCGGCCGATCAGGCGCTTGACCGCGTAGACGGTGTTGGTCGGATTGGTCACCGCCTGCCGCTTCGCGGACTGGCCGACCAGCCGCTCGCCGCCATCGGTGAATGCCACGATCGACGGGGTGGTGTTGGCGCCCTCGGCGTTCGGGATCACCTTGGGGGTCTTGCCCTCCATGATCGCGACGCACGAATTGGTCGTGCCGAGGTCGATGCCGATGACTTTACTCATGCTCTTGCGTCCTTCTTCTGGGCGAGCCCCTCGGCGGTCCCCTAAGGCAACCGCACCGGCTCCCTCTGCTCGAGTGGGAGGCGCCTTTCCGGCCGGAAAGACACCTTAGTTTCAAGGGCTATATAGGGGGGAGGCCCCGCACCTGCAACAGGCGTCGGAGCCCGAATGAACGGGGTTTTCGAGGTCCGGCGGCGCCGAAGGCAGGCGGGCCGGGCCTATTCGGCCCGGAACCGGCGGCCCTCGGTTTTCCCGAACAGCACGTAGTGCTGGTAGGGGTCGACCCCGGCGGCGACGAGATCGGGATGGGCGTCGAGGTAGAAGGCCGGGTCGAAGCCCTCCGGAATCTCGGGATGCGAGGCGAAGCGGGACTCGGTCGCGTCGTACCTGGGCAGCGTCGCCGCCGCGTCCTTCCTGCTCGGGTCGAGATCGGGCTTGGTCGCGCGCCGGAGCGCCCAGCCGACCTGCTCGCCGCTGACGACGTTGGCAACCGGCTTGCCGGTGCGGATGTCGACGATGTCCCGATAAAGGACCTTGCCGTTGTAGGTGTCGTTGGCCAGCGGCGTGGTGTAGGCGCAATCCTCGAAGAAGTAGTGGGTGACCTGGCTCCAGCGCGTCCGGTAGGGGTCGTTCTGGACGCTGCCGCCATGGACGAGGTTGGCGGCCCAGATCAGCGCCTGGCCCTTCCTCGCCTTGAACGTCTCGCGCTTGAGGCCCTGCTTCTGCGCCATCCGCTCCCAGAGGTCGACGTAGCGATGATACTCGGGGAACTGGTCGTTGATCCGCCGGTGCGAGATGCCGAGGTGCTCGTTCTGGTAGGTCGGCCAGCGGTGCGAGCCCGGGTAGTAGAAGAGCGGGCCGTTGTCGTCGTCGATGTCCTCGAAGGCGAGCCACACGCCGCACATGAAGCGGTCGGGGATCGAGTTGAAGTGGACGTAGTCGGCGTGGCCCGCCTGCTGGGTCCCGACCGGAAAGTTCAGCGTCTGGAACGGGAAGGCGCGGCGGCCGTAGATCGCCGACAGGATGTCCAGCACCGCCGGGTTGGCGGCGATGTCGCGCACCCGCTGGTCGGTCTGCCAGGCGTCCTGGATGCGGGTGCTGACGGACTTGCCTTCCTCCCACGCCCCCCAGCCGTAGCGGGCGGGGAAGTCGCGGACGATGCCGTCCATCTTCTCGATGATGTGCTTGTCGGGAAAATCGAAGACCGCGTAGCCCTGGCGATGAAGGTCGGTTGCGATCCTGGCCCAATCGGGTGGCAACTGGCGAACCAGATCGTCGAAGAACGGGCTTTCGACCAGAGGGACGCCGTCGAGAAGGGTGGCGGGTGACATCCTCATAGGTCGGCGACTTGCGCCCGAGGTTCACCGGTCTCGGCCGGCGGTGCTCCGGCGAGAGAAAATCTGGGGACCATGCGATGCCGAACGCTGCGGCCACCTGGTGGTTCCCAGGACGAAAGCTCCCTGCGACAGCCTGCCGCGGTCAGCCGTTCTTTTCGGCCCAGTCGAACAGCTTGCGCATGAAGGCCTCGCACTCCGCGATCTGGGAGACGTCGATGAACTCGTCGGCCTGGTGCGCCTGGGCGATGTCGCCGGGGCCGAAGATCACCGTCGGCATGCCGCCTTCCTGGAAGAGGCCGGCCTCGGTGCCGTAGGGAACGGCGCCTGCCTCGTTGAGGCCCGTGAGAAGCCGGATCAGCTCCTCGGCCGGCGAGTCGGGCCACGGCGAGAGCGGCGGGATCTCGCCGTTCTTGTGGATATGGATGTCGGCGCCAGCGAAGACCTTCTTCATCTCCGGCACCAGCTTGTTGGCGGCGAAGGCCTTGATGCGGTCGATGATCGGGTCGGTGGCCCCACCCGGCAGCACGCGCAGCTCCAACAGGAACTCGCAGTGGTTCGGGATGATGTTGCCGGCGGTGCCGCCTTTCAGCATGCCGATGTTGAAGGTCGGATACGGCGGCTGGAATCCGTTCTTCGGATCGGCCTTGGCGATCAGCTCGTCCTGGATGCGGAGGATCTCCGAGATCAGGCGGACCGCATAGAAGTTCGCGTTCACGCCGCGCTCGGGCCCGCTCGAATGGCCTTCGAGGCCGTGAACGTGGACGCTCCACGAGCCGGCGCCCTTGTGCTGGTTGATCAGCTTCATCATCGTCGGCTCGCCGACGATGACGACACGCGGCTTCGGCAGGTTCTCGACGATGTCCTTGATCAGCGTGCGGGCGCCGTGACACCCGACTTCCTCGTCGTAGGAGAAGGCGAAGTGGATCGGCGTCTTCAGGTTCTTCTTCACCAGCTCGGGCACGAGGTGGAGCGCCACCGCGATGAAGCTCTTCATGTCGGAGGTGCCGCGGGCAAACAGGCGGTTGCCTTCGCGTCGCACCTTGAACGGATCGGAGGTCCATTTCTGGCCGGCGACCGGCACCACGTCGGTGTGGCCCGACAGCACGACGCCGCCCGCGCCCTTGGGCCCGATCGTCGCGTAGAGGTTCGCCTTGGTCTTCTCGTCGTTGAAGGTGAGCCGGCTCTCGATGCCGAAGCCCTTGAGATAGGCGCGGACATCGTCGATCAGCGCCAGGTTCGACAACGCCGAGGTGGTGTCGAAGGCGATCAGCCGCTCGACCATCGCGATCGCGGACATGGGACTACTCTCCGGCTCACGCCTTCGCTCCCGCGCCGGAAGCGCGGGGGAAGGTCTCTCTTCTAATGGGATGGCGCCTGCGGCGCCGACGACGCGCTAGTGAAGCTGGCGCGCCTGATGCGGGCTGTCGAGCGAAAAGGCGGGAACCGTGACCTGGAAGGTCTCGCCACCGCCGTCATCCATCTCGTAGGTGCCGAACATGATTCCCGACGGGGTCGAGAGCGGCACGCCCGAGGTGTATTCGAAGGACTGGCCCGGCTTCAGCACCGGCTGCTCGCCGACGACGCCTCGGCCGCGCACTTCCTGCAGCCGGCCGCGGGCATCGGTGATCTTCCAGTGGCGGTTCAGCAGCTGGACCGTCTTCTCGCCGCCGTTCTCGATGCGGACGTGATAGGCCCAGACGTAATGGTCGTCGCTCGGCGAGGACTGGTCCTCGAGGAAGGTCGGCTTGACCGAGACCTTGATCGCCTTGGTCTCGGCGACATAGGGCTTCTTGTCGTCCTTGGCCGAGGAGCGGCGCGGCCGGCGAAGCTCGGCTTCGAGCTTCGGCTCGGGCTGGCTCTTGGCCTTCGCGATCGGAGCCTCCGCAACCGGCTCGGCGGCAGGCACGTCCTGGCCCTCGGCGGCGTCGGCGGGGGGCTTGGGCGGGCGGGAAGCTCTAGGCGGCATCGGAGATAAGCCTTGCTCGGCCAAGGGGCCGGTTCGGGGATGGGGATGGACGGGATTTTAGAGACCGGCCACCGGTTGTCCAGCTACGGCGCACGCCACAGTCAAAGCCGTGACATTTTCCACGATTCTCGCGACCGCCAGCGGTATCTCCGGGCGTGCCCCAGGAAATATTGTGTAATCCGGATTTTCCCAATTGCTTCAGCGGTATCCGAGTAGCTCAACCCGCGCGGGTGCAGGGACCTTCGAGGGCCGCGAGGTTCTCCTCGACGTCCCGGCGGAAGCCCTGGGCCTCCTCGCCGTTCGGCCAGGCGCGCTGGCGTTCGGCCCAGGCGTCGTAGCGGGCAAAGGCGAGTGCCGCGAACACCGGGCATTTTTCTTTCGCGGGCGCCGCCAGGGCCGCGAGCAGGCGGGCTCGCGTCGCTTCCATCGCCGCGCCCTCGGCCGGCTCCGGCTCGGGCAGCCGGCCGCTTCGCGCGGTCTCGGCCTTTTGCGCGAAGCGCTCGGCCTCGGCGATCGCAGCACCGTGGCGGCCGAGGAAGATCGCGTGGCGACGCTCCTCGCGCGCGAGCGTGCCGAGGAAGTCGCCCTGGTCGAGCAGTGCCGGCCGAAGCTGGGTCAGCGTCGGCGCGGCGCAGCCGGCCGCAAGAAGAGTGAGAAGAAGGGCTGCTCTCACAGACCCGTCATGGTGAAGCCGTGGGCGCCGATGTCGGCGACCAGCTTCGCCTTCATCTCCTCGTTCATGGTCACGAGCGGCGGGCGCACCTGGCCCCAGCTCGCATCCTTGCGGAAATGCCCGATGACGGCCTTCAGCGCCGGGATCATCGGATACTTCTGCATCGTATTGCGGAAGGCCGTGACCTTCTCCTGGATGCCGTCGGCCTCGGCCGTGCGCCAGGTTTCGAACACGCGGCGGATCTGTGCGGGCGCGATGTTGCCGGTCGCGGTGATGCAGCCGACGCCGCCGCCGCGAAGGCAGGCGAGCAGGCCCGCCTCCGATCCGGCGAAGGTGCCGAAGCCGGGGAAGGCATCGAGGATCGACTTCAGGTTCGCCGCATCTCCGGAGGAATCCTTGATGCCGACGACGGTCTCCGGATAGGCCTTGATCAGCCGCTCGATCAGCTTGAGCGAGATGCCGACAACGGCGACCGGCGGGATGTGATAGAGGTAGAGCTTCAGCGCGGTGGAGCCGACGCGCTGCACCACCTCCGAGAAGAACGCGAAGAGCCCGTCGTCGCTGACGCCCTTGTAGTAGAAGGGAGGCAGCATCAGGACGCCGCCGCAGCCGCGCGCCACGGCATGCTTGGTCGCCGCGACCGCGTCCGGCAGCGCGCAGCCGCCGGTGCCCGGCATCATCTTCGAGCCCGGGATGCCCGCCTCGATCAGCCGGTCGAGCAGGTCGTTGCGCTCGGCGACACTCATCGAGTTCGCTTCCGAGTTGGTGCCGAACACCGCGAGCGCATCGCAATTCTGCGACAGCAGCCACTTGTTGTGCGCGATGTAGCGCTCGACGTCGACCGAGAGGTCGGCGCGGAACGGCGTCACCACCGGCGCCATCACGCCCTCGAAGGGCTGGGCCTTGGCCTGGGATGCGAGCGTCTGGGCAGCGGTCACGGAAGCCTCGGATGGAATGGAGAGGCCGGCATCATGCCCGGGCCCTCCACCGCGAGACAAGGCTTCCGGCTAGAACCCGTACGCCACCGTCAGGAAGGTGCCGACCTGGTTCTTCGCCCCCCGGTCGGCGACGATCGGCGAGTCCGCGGCGTCGCCGAGCAGGCGCGAGTAGGCGACGCGGCCGGAGACCGACCAGCTTTCGGTCAGGCCATAGGAGAGGCTGAAGGCGAGGCCCACGTCCTTGATGCCGGCGCCGGCGTCGTGGACGCGCATGCCGCTCCGGGCCGACTGGGCGGCCGAGATCCCGAACACGTTGCTCATGTAGGTGTCGTTGGCCCAGGTGGTGGACGCACGGACCGAGCCGCGCATCCGCTGGGTCAGCGGCACCCGCCAGGCGATGCCGGCATCCGCCAGCACGCCGTCATGGCCGTCGGCGACGTCCTTGACCAGGGTCAGGTCGGCGAGAAACGGGCCCGCCGAGTAGCTGACGAAGGCGCCGGCCTCGATCGCATCGTCGATGTCGCCGAGGCCGCGAAGCGCCTCGTCGTCGCTCTCCTCGCGGCCGAAGCCGTAGCGGACGATCGGGCCCATCCGAAGCCCGTCGCCGGGCCTGGGTCCCCGGACGTTCACGAGGTTGGCGCCGGCCGCGAGGCCGCGCACGAAGACCAGGTCCTTGTAGGTGGCGTCGACATAAGGCAGCGCGCGCAGCTCGTAGTTGCTGGATCCCTGGTATTTCGGGACGAAGCCGACGCTGCCGCCGAGGGTCAGCTGCCAGTCGCGCTGGGGCGGGGCGACGACAGGCCCCTGGGCCAGGACGGGCGTGGAGGCGAGGAGAAGCAGGGCGACAAGCGGTGCGCGTGACATGGGTGGCTCGGGTCCCGGTTGGCGATCGAGGGCCCCTGAGTACGATGCGGCCCCGGCGCCGGACCAGTTTCATTTCAGGGACAAGCCATCCTTGCTTTGCCGGGGAGAGTGTCGAGAATGCCGTCCGAACTTGCGACGTGCGCTCATAAGAGGGGATTCATGCCGGCCTACAACATTCTGATCCTGGGGGCCTCCTACGGCTCGCTGCTCGCCACCAAGATGCTGTTCGGCGGGCACAACGTGTCGCTGGTCTGCCTGCCGGCCGAGGCCGAGCTGATGAACAAGGAGGGTGCGCGCGTCCGCCTGCCGGTGAAGGGCCGGAAGGACCTGGTCGAGATCGACACCCGGAAGCTTCCCGGAAAGCTCCGCGCCGGCGGTCCCGCCGACTTCAACCCGAAGGACTTCGACCTGATCGGCCTCGCGATGCAGGAGCCGCAGTACCGCCAGCCGGGCGTGCGCGAGCTGCTCGATGCGGTCGCCAAGTCGCGCGTGCCGTGCATGTCGATCATGAACATGCCGCCGCTGCCCTACGTGAAGCGCATCCCCGGCCTCGACTATGCCAAGCTCGAGGTCGCCTACACCGATCCGCGCGTGTGGGACTCGTTCGATCCGGCGACGCTGACCCTCTGCAGCCCGGACCCGCAGGCCTTCCGTCCCCCGGAGGAGCCGGTCAACGTGTTGCAGGTGACCTTGCCGACCAATTTCAAGGCGGCGCGCTTCGACTCGGACAAGTCGACTCAGATCCTCCGCAACATCGAGGCGGACATCGAGGCAATCCGTTTCGACGTGGGCGACGGCACCAAGGTCGAGCTGCCGGTGAAGCTGAAGACGCACGACTCCATCTTCGTGCCGCTGGCGAAGTGGGCGATGCTGCTGACCGGCAACTACCGCTGCGTCACCAAGGACGGCCCGCGCGCGATCAAGGACGCGGTGCACACCGACATCGAGGCGTCGCGCTCGGTCTACAACTGGGTCGTCGACCTCTGCGTCGAGCTGGGCTCCTCGCGCGAGGACCTGGTGCCGTTCGAGAAGTACGCGGCGGCGGCGCAGGGCCTCTCGCGCCCGTCATCCGCGGCCCGCGCGCTCTTCGCCGGCGCGCCCAACATCGAGCGCGTCGATCGCCTGGTGCAGGCGATCGCCAAGCAGAAGGGCAAGTCGAACCCGGTCGTCGACGCGACCGTGAAGCTGGTCGACGAAAAGCTCGAAGCGAACCGGGCGGCGCAGAAGAAGTAAGCGTCGGGGCCTAGAGCCCCCGCCCCATCCCTCCCCCCGTAGTGGGGGAGGGTTAGGGTGGGGGGGCGATGCAGCGCTCAGCTCTTGTTCAGCGTGATGCCGTTCAGGCGCACGATGCCGTCGGGATAGGCCACGAATCCCTTGAGGCGTGCGTCGAAGGCGTAGAGCCAGGTGCCGTGCCAGAGATAGATGATCGGAAGGTCGGCGAGGATCTGGCGGATCGCCGGGTCGTAGCTCTTCTTGCGCACAGCGGGATCGACCGAGAGCTGCGCCTGCTGGAGCAGCTTCTCGACTTCCTGGTTGCAGTAGCGGCCGTCATTGCCGGCCGACTTGCACGAGAGCAGGTTTGAGATGTTGCCGTCCGGATCGATGCGGCCCGACCAGCCGACGTAGTCGGCCTCGAAGTTCCCGGCGCGCGTCTGCTCCAGCATGGTCACGAACTCGATCAGCTGCAGCTTGATGTCGATGCCGGCTTCCTTGGCCATCGCCTGGATGATCTCCATCGCCTGCTTGGCGATGTCGGTGTTGGGCGTCAGCATCGTGAAGCTCGGGTTGGCGACGCCCGACTCCTTCACCAGCTGCTTGGCCTTGGCGAGGTCGCGCTTCGGCACCGGAAGGTCGGAGACGTAGAACGGGCTCGACGGCGGCACCGGCTGGTTGCCCGGCGTGAAGATGCCGCCCGAGACCACCTGCACCAGCGTCTCGCGGTCGATCGAGGCATCGAGCGCCTGGCGCAGCTTGGCATTGGCGCCGAACGGCCCCTTCGCCTTGTCGCCGTTGGCGATGTTGAAGGTGAGGCCCTGGTAGCCCAGGCTCGTCGCCTGCGCGAATCCCAGCTTGGCATCGGCCTTGGCGGCCGGCACGTCGTTCGGCGACATGCGCTCGATCATGTCGAGCTGCCCTGAGCGCAAGTTGGCGAAGCGGACGGTGGTGTCGGGCACCGGCAGGAAGACGATGCGGCCGGGCGGGAACTTGTCCTTGTCGCGATAGCCTTCGAACCGCTCCATGACGATGCGGTCCTGGGCCACGCGCTCGACGAACTTGTAGGGCCCGGCGCAGACCGGCTTGGTGCCGAACTGGTCGTTGCCGATCGCCGCCACTGCTTTGGGTGAATGAATAATGCCGGCGCGGTCGGCGAACTGCGCCAAGAGCGGCGAGAACGCCTGCTTCATCTCGATGCGGACGGTCTTCGCGTCCCTGGCCTCGACCGCCTGGATCGCGGCGATCTCGGACTTCCGCCGGCTGTCGGGGAGCGTGAGCGCGCGGTCGAGCGAGAACTTGACCGCGGCCGCATCCACCTTCTCGCCGTCGTGGAAGGTCGCGTCCTCGCGCAAGGTCAGCGTCAGCACGCGGCCGTCCTCGGTCGCGGTCCAGCTGGTCGCGAGCATGGGGACGATGTTGGCCTTGGTGTCGATGTCGACCAGCTTGTCGCAGAGCGCCTGCATCACCAGGCGGCCGACGAAGGTCCAGTTCTTGGCGCCGTCCAGGATGTCCGGGTCCTCCTGCAGCCCGATGCGGAGCTGTTGGGCGGACGCGGGAGCAGCGAGGCAGGCGGCGAGCGCGAGCGAGACGGCGAGGCGTTTCACAGGAGTCCTCCCCAGGGGTATCGGCGTGGCCGAAATCCTAGGCCGCCCGGGCCTCCGGGGCAAATTGGTGGGGGGTCTTACGATTTTGTTGCGCGTTAACCCTGGAATCGATCCAGTCTGCCCCGGCGATGCTCTAGAGTGGCTCCTCGATGGCCAGGGACCTCGTCGACCGCGACCGGCACAGCAAGGCGCTCGGCCTGTTCTCGGCCCATGAGGCGTTCGTCCACGGCCAGCCCGGCGGCAAGCGCCTGGTCCTCAAGGACGTCGACTTCTCGAAGCTGAAGTTCGCCGCGCTGAACCTGCGCGAGGCCGTGCTCTCCGGCGCCAACTTCTCCGAGAGCCAGTTCATCGACACCAACTTCTCGATGGCCGACCTGTTCTGCGCCAGCGCCGCCGACGCCGACTTCACCCGCTCCAGCTTCGACCGCGCCGACCTCCGCGGCGCCAACCTGATGCGGACCAAGCTGGTGAAGGCGGTCTTGACCAAGGCCGACCTCCGCGCCGGCCAGATCGTCAAATGGAACGGCGGCGAGAAGACCGTCGTCAGCCAGCGCGCCCGGCTCAGCGATGCGAGGCTCGATCATGCCCGCGCCGGCGAGGCGAACCTGAGCGGTGCCGAGATGGTGCGGACCTCGCTCTCCGGCGCCGACTTCTCGGGTGCCGAGATGTATTCGGTCAACCTGACCGGCGCCAATCTTTCGGAAGCGGTGCTGACCGGGGCCAAGCTCAAGGATGCGGTGCTGAACGGCGCCACCGTCGCCGGCGCCAACCTCTCGAATGCCGATCTCCGCGGCGCGGTGCTGCGGAACGTGGATCTCACCGGCGCCAAGCTCGCCCAGGCCGACCTCACCGGCGCGGTCTATCGCGTCAGCAACGCGGCGCTCCCGCGCAACGTCTCCGACATGGTCTCGGCGCACAGCGTCTGGATCACGTCCAGCGGTGCCGCCGGCGTGCGCGCGATCTTCGACGGCATGGACCTTCAGGGCCTCGACCTTTCCGCCAGCGATCTCAGCGGCGCCTCGTTCAAGAACACCGATCTCAGCCGCGCCGCGCTGAACGAGTCCTGGCTCACGCTCTGCGACTTCTCCGGCGCCAGGCTCGAAGGGGCGGTGCTGGACCTCGCCAATCTCGGCGGCTCGAACCTGCTGAAGGCCGATCTCTCCAACGCCAAGCTGCGCGGTGCCAAGCTGGTGCCGATCGACCTCCGCTCGGCCGGCGGCACGAAGACCGGGCGCAGCTGGCCGACCTCGCTCGAGGGCGCGGTGCTGACCGGCGCCGACATGCGCGGCGCCGATCTCCGCGGCAGCAATCTCGGCGGCGCCAACCTCTCGGGCGCCAATCTGAGCTCGGCCGACCTCCGCGACGCCAACACCGCCAACTCGAACATCGAGACCGCCATCCTGATCGGCGCCCGTCTTCAGCATTAGGCGGCTGCGACGCTGACGGGCCGAAGCCGATACGCTAGAGTTGTGCGATGGCGAAGGCATCACCAGAAGACGAAAGGAAGGCCAAGGCGCTCGCGCTCTTCAACGGGCACGAAAGCCATCTCGCCGGCCGGCCGGGCGGCAAGCGGCTGATCGCCAAGGACTTCGACTTCACCAAGCTCGACTTCTTCGGTCTCGATCTCCACGAGAGCGTGCTGTCCTCCAGCAATTTCCAGGACAGCCGCTTCATCGATACCGACTTCAGCCTGTCGGACATGTTCTGCGTCAACGCCAACGACGCCGACTTCACCCGCTCGAAGTTCGAACGCGCGGATCTGCGCGGCGCCAACCTGCTGCGGGCGAAGTTGGTCCGGGCGACGCTGCCCAAGGCCGACCTCCGCGCCGGCCAGGTCGTCAAATGGGAGGGCGGAAACAAGGTCACCGTGCAGCAGAAGACGCAGCTGCGCGAGGCACGCCTCGACAACATAAACGCGGCCGAGGCCGATTTCAGCGAAGCCGAGATGCCGCGCGCCAAGCTCATGCGCGCCAACCTCTCACGCGCCCAGATGTACGCGGTGAACCTGGCCGGCGCCGACCTGACCGAGGCCGTGCTGTCCGGCGTGAAGCTGAAGGACGCGATCCTGAACGGCGCCGCCGTCGCGGGTGCGGACTTCACCGGCGCCGACCTGCGCGGCGCGGTGCTGCGCAACGTCGACCTCGCCAGCGCGATCACGACCGGCGCCGACCTGACCGGCGCCATCTATCGCCTCACCAATGTGGCTTTGCCGCACAAGATCGCCGAGAAGGTCGCGGCCCACAGCCTCTGGATCACGTCGAGCGGCGCCGAGGGTGCGCGCGGCATCTTCGACGGCATGGACATGACTGCCGTCGACCTCAACGCCAGCGACTTGAGCGGCGCGTCGTTCCGGAACGCCAATCTCTCGCGCGCGACGATGGTGGAGGCGTGGCTGACGCTCTGCGACTTCACCGGCGCCAAGCTGGACGGGGTGAACCTGGACTCGGCGAACCTCGGCGGCTCGAAGATGTTCAAGGCCGACCTGTCGAACGCCAAGCTGCGCGGCGCCAAGCTCGGCCCGATCGATCTCCGGACCGCCGACGGCAAGATGAGCGGGCGGACCTGGCCGACCTCGCTCGAAGGCGCAAGGCTCGCCGGCGCCGATGCGAGGGGCGCCGACCTGCGCCAGGTCAACCTCGCCGGCTCCGACCTGATCGGCGCCAACCTGAGCTCGGTCGACCTCCGCGAGGCCAATACGGCGGGGTGCAATCTCGACGCCGCGATCCTGATCGGCGCCCGCCTGCAGCACTAGGTCTTCGGAACCCGCACCTCTAGGCGCCATCTGCCTTTGCCGCTATGGTCGGCGGCCTGAGCGCGGGTGTAGTTCAATGGTAGAACGGCAGCTTCCCAAGCTGCATACGAGGGTTCGATTCCCTTCACCCGCTCCAGCCCTCCCCAAGGCCGCCGTCGCGCGCCCGCATCTCTCCCAAGTCATTGTTTTCACGTCACTGTGACCGTTCGGTGCCGCGGAACCGGCAGCCGGTGTCCGCTGTTTTTTGCGGCGAATGATCCCGATTTCGCCGAGGACAGATGGCTGACGATCGCGCCAAGAAGGGGCCGAGAGACGGGGTCCGCATCCATGTGGGCGAGGCGTATGAGGTCACCTACTGGACGAACCAGCTCGGCGTGACCCCGGAGCTGCTCAAGGCCGCGGTCGCCAAGGCCGGCCCGATGGTCACCGACGTCGCGCGCGAGCTCGGCAAGTAGCGAACGTACGTCATGGCACCCCAGGATTTCCCTCCCTCGCCGAAAGACCCGAAGACCAAGCTCCTCAAGGGGCGCTGGGTCGTGTCCGCCGCAGAGCTGGATGACGCGGAAGCGGATTCGCCGCGTTCCGATCGCGCCCACGCGCTTCGGGAAAAGGCCGAAGAGGTCAGGAAGGCCGCCGTCGGCATGATCGACGACGGCGCGCGTCGCAGCCTGACCGGCGTCGCCGAGCAATTCGAGCGCCTCGCCGAAAGCATCGGCCGTCTCCAGGAACGCTCCGCCGCTGCCTATGACGATTGACCCGGCGAAGGTTCACGCCGCTGGGCCGGTATCACCGACATGTCACGGATTTGACGGCGGACCCCTCAATCCTGAAGGCCTAGCTTTTGGCCTGCAGGAGGAAATACCGCTTTCTATGCCTCTGTTTATGCCCGGTAAGAGCGAGGCCTGGGACGCTTCCCGCAACGCCGTTGCCTTCCCCGCCGAGGATGCGGCGGCAGGCACGTCCATTGTCTGCGCGATCTCCGGCGATGCCCTGACTGCGCATTTCGGCGCGATCGCCGGGAACGTCGAGAGCGTCCTCGACGCGTTCCGCCGCTACCGCCCGGCGATCGAGCGCGCCGCCAGCGACAAGTACGACGCCGCCGGCAGGCCGGCGAAGCTGGTCCTGGTCGCGACCGACTTCAGCGGAACGAAATCGGCCCCGTCCTGATCGTCCGTCCGCGCGACCACCATCCGGTCATCAGCAGGATCGTCACCGCCGCTGCCGAGAAGAGGATCCCGGTCGGCAGGACGAGCTCGGCCGGCTTCCCGGCGCGGAGATACCAGTTGAACGCCTCGATCAGCAGCGCCACGACGCTTCCGCGCCGGTGCCAGAACGAGACGGCCGCATCGGTGCGGCGACGCTCGCCCTCGGCGTCGAGCAGGCCCATCGCCGCCGCGGCGAGGCCCATCAGGACTCCTGATCCGAGGAGCCAGCGCGTCGCTGCGATCCAATCCGCCTCGCCGCCGAACGCGAAGATCGCATCGCAGCCGAGCGCCGCGACGAAGAACGCGATCGGCAGCGGCACCAGCATCGGATCGATCGAGCGTTCGGCGAGCTTCGCCGTCGTGTCGGGCATCGTCACCGCTCGTCTCCCGAGATTGACTCCGGTCCTGCCCGATTGAGCGGACAGGACCGGAATGGGGGAGGAGCACCTGGAGGGGGAAGAACGCTCCTCGTGCGGCTTCAAACGCGGAACTATCCTCGCGGTTTCAGCGGGCATCCGGCCGGGCGCGTGAGAAGTCTGGGACCGTCAGTCGAGGTCGTAGTCGCGCATCACGCTCGACAGGATCCGCATCATGAAGGCGGTGCAGCCGGGCTCGAGCGCAGGAAAGTGCTCGATGGTCCAGTTGACGCCGTCGCCGCGCCGCTCGGCGAGCCTGACCGGCATCGGCGCGCCGCAGCCGGCGCATTTCCCCGACATCGACGTATCCGCCTGGATACGCCGCCTGATCTCGTCGCGGATCTGTTCTGCCGAAGCGGTCGCCTTGGCCATTCACGCTGTCGCTGGACCGGCGGAGCCTGCGCCCCCGTTGGCGAATAGACAACAGTCTGGGTTAAACGGAACCCCTTACCACCCGTCACGTTCTGCTTGCTGCGCTATCCGGACGGAGGGACGCATCATGCTCGCCGGCCATTTGGCGCTGGTGTTTGCCGCGGTGTTCGCCGGCGCCGCCGTCTATGTGGCACTCGTCGAGCATCCCGCGCGCCTTCAGCTCGACGATCGCGCGGCGCTGCTGCACTGGCAGCCGGCGTATCGGCGCGGCGCTGCGATGCAGGCGTCGCTGGCGCTGATCGGCGGGCTGATCGGGCTGCTGGCGGGATGGCAGAGCGACGACTGGCGCTGGCTGCTGGGCGCGGCGCTGATGCTGGCGCCGTGGCCCTACACGCTGCTGGTGATGCTTCACACCAACACGCTGCTGCAGGCATCCCGCGGCGTCGATGCCGGGGCGGAGATCCGCGCGCTGCTGGTCAGATGGGGCCGGCTGCACCTGATCCGCGTCGCCTTCGGCCTCGCGGCGGCCGGGGTGTTCTTCTGGGCACTGGACGTCTCGATCGATCTCGCCTTCGAGGTGCCGAAGTTCGCCCTTCCCGGCGCCAGGCCGACGCCCTGAAAAAAAGAAACCCGCTTCGGCCGGGCCGGAGCGGGTCGGTGGAGGTTCGTCGTGCGGCCCGGCTTCGAGGGAGGGAGGATCGGCCGGGTCGCTTGATGCATCAACGGCAGGATGCGCTGCGGGTTCCGCCTAGAGGCCGAACGGATAGGTCTCGGGCACGCCGGGTCGCACCGCCGTCGGCAGCGGCGTCACCGCGGTGGTGCGGTCGAACCATACATAGGCGTCGAACTGGCGTGCCAGCGAGCACTCGGAATAGTGGCTCCAGCGCTCGGTTTCCGGGCGATAGATCACGCCGATGAACCGCTGCAGCCGCGGGCGGATCAGCTGCAGGCGCAGATGGTCGCGGGGGCCTTTGCGAAGATCGAGAAGGAAGCGCGCCACGCCGGAATCGTGCGCGAGGCGCTCGCAGCTCTCCGGCA
>JAEULB010000128.1 GCA_016792585.1 Rhodospirillaceae bacterium | reverse complement strand
CCGCCGCGCGACTTGTGCTCGCCATAGGCCGACAGCAGCTCGTAGAGCGTGACGTCGTAGGCGGTCTTCTTGCGCACGCGGACGTCGACGGTCTCGCCGCGCGGGAAGGTGTCGCGGCCAAGACGCGGGCGCGCCATCAGCTTGACCGCCATCTGCTGCATCGCCGCGAGCCGCTGCAGCTGGAACTGGAGCGCCTCGGCCAGCTGCTCGCCGGTCGGCTCCTCGTCGGCCGGAGGCTCGGGCAGGAGCAGGCGCGACTTGAGGTAAGCCAGCCATGCCGCCATTACGAGGTAGTCGGCGGCCAGCTCCAGGCGGATCCGGCGCGCCGCCTGGATGAATCCCAGGTACTGCTCGACCAGGGCCAGGATCGAGATCTTCTTGAGGTCGACCTTCTGCTCGCGGGCGAGCGTCAGGAGGACGTCGATCGGGCCTTCGTAGCCGTCGACGTCGACCAGCAGGCGTTCCCCTTCGGGAACCTCCTCTTTCTGATCCTCGAAGGATTCGACGACGGTGTTCATTCGAGCCCGGCCAGCGTGACGATCACGCGCAACAGATACTCGACCGGAGCCTCGATGAGCCAGGGCGAAATCGACAGATTTATCCCCAGCTGTCGGCCGATCAGCGGCAACAGGAACAGCACGCCGATCACCAGCAGGATGCCGACCCGTTCGAGCTTGGCGAGCTGGAAAGCGAGCGGCCGCGGCAGGAGCCCGACCAGCACCCGGCCCCCGTCCAGCGGCGGGACCGGCAGCATGTTGAAGACCGCCAGGACCAGGTTGAGGACGACCGCGTTCTCCAGGTTCTCCGCCGCCCACGGCCCGACATAGGCCGGCAGGTCCTCGACGACGTGGAACGCCAGGGCGCAGGCGAAGGCGATGGCCACGTTCATGGCCGGCCCGGCAGCGGCGACCATGATCATGCCGAGACGCGGCGGATTGAGCCGCCAGAAGTTCACTGGGACCGGCTTGGCGTAGCCGAACAGGAACGGCGCCCGCATCAGCAGCAGGATCCCGGGCAGGACGATGGTGCCGAACGGATCGACGTGGCGAAGCGGGTTCAGGCTCATGCGCCCTGCCCGCTTGGCGGTGTCGTCGCCGAAGACATACGCCGCGAAGCCATGCGCGGCCTCGTGCAGCGTGATCGCGACCAGCGCCGGCAGAACCCAGACGGAGGCCTTGTAGAGAATGTCGGCGACGGCATCCATTCAGGGGACTGCCTTAGGCCGCGGCGAGGAGCTGGTCGACGCGGGCGGAAGCGGCGCTGAAATCGATCGGCTTCGGCGGATGACGGCGCCGCTCTCCCTCGGCGACGCGCGCCATCGCGGCTTCGGTCAGCGGCGACGCGGAGGCGGCGACCTCCTCCATCTCCGCCATGACGCCGGTGCAGTGGAGCACCACCTCGCATCCGGCGGCGAGCGAGGCCCGCGTGCGCTCGCCCAGGCTTCCCGGCAGCGCACCCATGCCGATGTCGTCGGTCGAGAGCAGGCCCTTGAAGCCGATGTGGCCGCGGATGATGCGGTCGATCACGGTCGGCGACAGCGTCGCCGGACGCGCGTCGATCGCGGTGTAGACGACATGGCAGGTCATGCCCCAGGGCAGCGAGGCGAGCGCCTTGAACGGCACGAAGTCCGTCGCCTCCAGCGTCTTCAGGTCGACGTCGACATGCGGCAGCTTCTCGTGGCTGTCGACCAGCGAGCGGCCGTGACCCGGCATATGCTTCATCACCGGCAGCACGCCGCCGTCGAGGAGACCGTCCGCCTGGGCACGGCCCAGCGCTGCGACCGTCTTGGGATCGCCGCCGAAGGCGCGGTCGCCGATCACGTTGTGGGCCCCGGCAAGTGCGAGGTCGAGTACCGGCAGGCAGTTCACGGTGACGCCGACATCAAGCAGCTCGGCCGCGATCAGACGGGCGTTGAGCCGCGTCGCTTCCGCCGCTTCGTTCGGGTTCTTGCTGGCGAGCGTGGCGAAGCGGCCGGCGGCCGGCGCTTTCCGCCAGTGCGGCGGCTTGAAGCGCGTGACCCTGCCGCCCTCCTGGTCGACGAGCACCGGCGCATCGGCCCGGCCGACGGACTCGCGCATCGCCTGGACCAGGGCGCGGGTCTGCTCCGGCGTCTCGAGGTTGCGCAGGAAGACGATGAACCCAAGCGGATTGGCGCGCGCGAAGAAGCGGCGCTCGGCTTCGGTCAGGACGGTTCCGGAGACGCCATAGATGACGGCCGAAGGCCGGCTAGGGTCTGACAACGAGGCAATCCCGCTTCTTCGACTTGAGGTCTTCGCAGAGCGCGCGCGCCTGCGGCTCTCCGAGCGGTCCAGCCTGCAGGCGATACCAGACGCCCTTGTCGCCTAGATCAACGCGCACCGTGGTGAGGCCGAGCGGCTGCAGCTCGGCGTAGGTCTTCTTCAGGCGGTCCCATTGCGCGGTCGCCTGGTCGGCGGCCGGGAAGGATCCGAGCTGAACCCGCCACTCGCTGCTGCCGCCGCTGCTGCGCGGCGTCACCGCGGGCGGTGACGCCGGCGGCGGCGACGGCGGACGGGCGGCCATCTGCGGCGGCGGGGCCGAGGGAGGCGGCGGAGTGGGCGGCGCCGACATCGAGGACGACGTGCCCGACGGCGCCGGCGCGACCGGCGGAGGGGCCGGCGGCGCGATCAGGCTGCCGGTCGTGGTCTGGGCGCTCGGCGGCGGCGCCGAGGGGGCCGGATTGGGCGGGACGATAGCGGGCGAGGCCGCGGCCGGCGGAGGCGGGATCACCGCGGGTGGCGGCGGCGGAATCGGCGTCGGCGTCGCCGACACCGCGGGCGGCGGGGCAGAAGGAGGCGGCGCGATCGCGACCGAGGCGGCCGGCGGCGGCGCGGTGCGCGCGGTCTGCGGCAGCGGCGTCTCGGCCGGCGGCAGCAGCTTCTCGGCCGCAGGCCTCGCCTGCTGCATGTTGTTGAGGACCAGCTTGTCCTGGTGCGGCACGACCATGCCGCCCGGCTGGTCGGGCTTCATGCGGCTCGGCTCGCCATCCGCCTTCAGCACCGGCGCCACGGCGTCCGGATTGCGCTGTCCCTGGATGTAGGCGTACCAGAGCACCCCGCCGAAGCCGCCGATCGCGAAAAGCGCGATCATGATCGCCAGGAGGCGGCCTCGCCTCCGTGGCGGTTCGGCTTCCTCGAGCTCGAGGTCGGCGTCCTCGTCGTCGCGGTCGCGGTACCGATCGCTCATGCACGCATCTCCTCGACCGGCTCGACGCCGAAGACCTTGAGACCGGAGGCGATCACCGTCGCCACGGCTTGAACCAACGCCAACCGGGCCCGGGTCGTCTCGTCCTCGCCGGCGATGATGAAACGAAGCGTCGCATCATCCTTGCCCTTGTTCCACAGCTGGTGGAATTCCGCCGCGAGGTCGTAGAGGTAGAAGGCCAGACGGTGCGGTTCGTGCGCCTCCGCCGCGCCCTCGACGACACGCGGCCAATTCGCCAGCGTTCGGATGAGACCAATCTCGCTGGGATCGGTCAAGCGGCCCAGATTTCCTTGGGCTAGCGCAGCAGGTTCGAGCAGATTTTTAGGAATCGATTCGCCCGCGAGCCGCATCACCGACCGCGACCGGGCATGGGCGTACTGGACGTAGAAGACCGGGTTGTCCCGGCTCTGCTCGGTCACCTTCTGGAAGTCGAAGTCGATCGTCTGGTCGTTCCGCCGGGTCAGCATGATGAAGCGGACGACGTCCTTGCCGACCCGCTCGACCACGTCGCGGAGCGTGACGAAGGTCCCTGCCCGCTTCGACATCTTCACCGGCTGGCCGCCCTCGGTCAGGTTGACCAGCTGGCAGATCTTGCAGTCGAGGCTGGCCTTGCCGTCTGACAGCGCCTTCACCGCCGCGGTCATGCGTTTGACGTAGCCGCCATGGTCGGCGCCGAGCACGTCGATCAGCTCGTTCGAGCCGCGCTTCAGCTTGTCGTAGTGGTAGGCGATGTCGGAGGCGAAATAGGTCCAGCTGCCGTCGGATTTCTTCAGCGGTCGGTCGACGTCGTCGCCGAATTCCGTCGCCTTGAACAACGTCTGCGGCCTGGGCTCCCAGTCCTCCGGCGTCTTGCCCTTCGGCGGCTCCAGCACGCCGATATAGATCAGGCCTTTGTCCTCGAGGGTCTTCAACCCCCGATCCACCGCGCCGGCCCGGACCAGAGCCCGTTCGGAGGAGAACACCTTCTGGTGCACGCCGAGCGCCGCTAGGTCCTCCTTGATCATCGCCATCATCTGGTCGATGGCGAAGTCGCGGACCGGCGGCAGCCACTCGTCTTCCTGCTTGCCCCGCCACTTGTGCCCGTCGCGCGCCTTCAGCGCCTCGCCGGTCTCCTTGAGATACTCGCCCGGGTAATAGCCAGACGGGATCTCGATCGTCTCGCCATGGGCTTCGAGGTAGCGGAGATAGGCCGAGCGGCCGAGCACGTCGACCTGGGCGCCGGCGTCGTTGATGTAGTACTCGCGGGTGACGTCGAAGCCGACTTTCTCCATCAGCGATGCCAGCGCGTCGCCGAATACCGCGCCGCGGGCATGCCCGATATGCATCGGGCCGGTCGGGTTGGCCGAGACGTATTCGACGTTCACCTTGCGCCCGGCACCGGCCTTGGAATCTCCGTAGGCCACGCCCGCCTGTAGCAGGTACTTGAGCTGGCCCCACCAGAACTCCGGCGAGAGCGTCAGGTTGAGGAATCCCGGCCCCGCGACCTCGGCCTTGGTGACCTCGGGCAGGCCAGCCAGGCGTTCTTTCAGGGCCTCGGCGACTTGGCGCGGGTTCTTGCCGGCCGGCTTGGCCAGCACCATCGCGGCGTTGGTGGCGATGTCGCCATGCTTGGGATCGCGCGTCGGCTCGACCACCACGCGCGAGAAATCGAGACCGGCCGGAAGATCGATCTTCTTAAGTTCTTTGCGAACTATCTCATAGAAATAATTGTAAAGATTCATTTTCTATCGATCGATTCTTCACCAGGCGCGCATGTTCCGAGAAGGCATAACGGTCGGTCATGCCGGCGATGTAATCGGCGACGACCCGGGCGCGGCCAGTCTCGTCTAGGCCGCGGGTCGCCTCCGCCCATTCCGCCGGAAGCCGGTCGGGTTCGGCGAGGAACAGCCTGAAAAGATCCCTCACCACGGCATGCGCCTCTTCGCGCGCCAGCCTCACCCGGTCGTGGCGGTACATACGCTGATGCAGGAACCCCTTCAACTCTCTGTCATAGGCCAGCAACGCCGGCGAAAAGGCCACCACCGGGCGTCCGAGCCGGCGGAGCTCGTCGGCGGACTGCGGCTGGGTCTCGCGGAGCGCCTTCCGGGTCTCGGCGAGCACGTCGTTGACCATGCGCCCGATCATCTGGCGCACCAGCTCGCCATGCAGGCGGACCGGCTCCAGAGCCGGGTACCTGGGGCGGATGTCGGAGAGCACGTCGCGGATCAGGTCCAGGTGCTCGATCTCGTCCAGCCTGAACAGGCCGGCGCGAAGCCCGTCGTCGATGTCGTGGTTGTTGTAGGCGATGTCGTCGGAGAGCGCGGCCACCTGCGCCTCCGCCGACGCAAAGGAATCGAGCCACAGATCGGCGTCGTAGGCGGCGATGGTGGGCGGCACCGGCTTCTGCTTCACCTTCAAGGGACCGCTCAAGGGACCGTTGTGCTTGACCGTCCCCTCGAGCGTCTCCCAGGTCAGGTTGAGACCGTCGAACTCGGCATAACGCCGTTCCAGCCGGGTCAGGATGCGGAAGGTCTGGTCGTTGTGGTCGAAGCCCCCATAGGGGAGCATCTCCTCGTGCAGCACGTCCTCGCCGGCATGGCCGAAGCAGGTGTGACCAAGGTCGTGGGCGAGTGCCAGGGCCTCCGCGAGGTCTTCGTCCAGACCCAGCGACCGCGCGATCGAGCGGGCGATCTGGGCGACCTCGAGCGAATGGGTCAGCCGCGTGCGGAAATGATCGCCCTCGTGCTCGATGAAGACCTGGGTCTTGTGCTTGAGCCGGCGGAAGGCGACGGAATGGATGATCCGGTCGCGGTCGCGCTGGAACTCGCTGCGCTCGGCCGGGGCCGGCTCAGGGTGCCGGCGGCCGCGCGTGGCGGCCGGATTGCAGGCATAGGGCGCAAGCGCCATGGCGGGCGGACCCTACAAGCGGTAGGGGCTTGGGAAAAGTGACAAATTGACATTCACGCCACGTCGCCTACATGGTTAGGACGTTCTCTTCGAGGGTTTTCGACATGGCCGACACTTCCGTCGCCGAAGGCCGCAACTTCACCGTGACCGACAGCGCCGCAAGGCGCGTCACCGAACTCCTGCGCCAGGAGAACGCAGCGCCGGGCACGCGGCTTCGCCTCGCGGTCTCGGGCGGCGGCTGCTCGGGCTTCCAGTACGGCTTCAGCTTCGACGACCAGACCACCGGCGACGACCGCCTGTTCAGGAACGGCGAAGTCGAGGTGGTGATCGACGAGACCTCGCTCGACCTGCTCGCCGGATCGGAACTCGACTGGGTCGAGGACATGGTGGGGTCGTCCTTCCAGGTGAAGAACCCGAACGCCTCCTCGGGGTGCGGCTGCGGCAAGTCCTTCTCGATCTGACCGCGCTGCCGTAGGCTCCGGCCCTCTTTCGGACGGAGCCTGATATGCCAACCCAGAAATCCAAGGCGAAGCTCTTCCGGTCGCTGCATGTGCACGGCACGCCGCTGATCCTGTTCAACGCGTGGGATGCCGGATCGGCGAAGGCCGTCACCGCCGGCGGCGCCAAAGGGATCGCGACTGGAAGCTGGTCGGTCGCCAAGGCGAACGGCTTCGACGACGGCGAGGACCTGCCGCTCGATCTCGCGATCGCCAACCTCGCGCGCATCTGCAAGGCGACGGATCTCCCGGTCACGATCGATCTCGAAAGCGGCTACGGCAAGCTGCCGAAGGACGTGGCGAAGACCGTCCGGCGGTCGATCGCAGCCGGCGCCATCGGCTGCAATCTCGAAGACAGCTTCCCGTCCACGGGCAAGCTGCGGAAGCCCGCCGACCAGGCCAAGCGGATCCAGGCGGCACGCAAGGCCGCGGACGCGTCCGGCATCGCCTACTTCATCAACGGCCGGACGGACGTGTTCTTCCAGAAGAAGGAACATGATGCGTCGATGGTTTCGGCGGCGCTCGAACGCGCGCGCCTCTATGCCGACGCCGGCGCCGACGGACTGTTCGTGCCGGGCCTGATCGACGAGAAGCTGATCGCCAAGGTTTGCGAAGCCTCGCCCTTGCCCGTCAACATCATGGTGAGCCAGGGCACCCCGGCATTCGCCGTGCTCGCGAAGTGCGGCGTCGCCCGCATCAGCCATGGGCCGCGCCCTTATCTCATGGCGATGAAGGCGCTCGAAGACGCGGCACGTGCCGCGCGCCTCTGAGGTAGTCTCCTCGCCCATGAAGATCGCCACCTGGAACGTCAACTCGGTCAAGGCGCGCGCCGTCCATCTCACGCGATGGCTGGCGGCGTTCAAGCCCGACATCGTCATGCTGCAGGAGATCAAGTGCCTGACCGAGGACTTCCCGGTCCTCGACATCAAGGCGCTCGGCTACAATGCGATCGCGGTCGGCCAGAAGGCCTATAACGGCGTGGCGCTCCTCTCGACCAAGGAGATCAACGTCGTCGCGACCCGCCTTCCCGGCGACGAAGGCGACGTGCAGGCGCGCTACCTCGAAGCCGACATCGCAGGCCTCCGTGTCGCCTCGATCTACCTGCCGAACGGCAATCCGACCAATACCGAGAAGTTCCCCTACAAGCTCGGCTGGATGGATCGGCTCCAGGCGCGCGCGGCGGAGCTTCTGGCGACCGAAAAGCCGGTGGTGCTGGCCGGCGACTACAACATCTGTCCGACCGAGATCGACGTCTACGATCCGGCCGCCTTCGCCGACGACGCGCTCTGCCGGCCCGAGTCCCGCGGCCGCTTCCGCACCATCGTCAACAGCGGCTACACCGATGCGCTGCGCGCGCTGAACCCGACCGAGCACCTCTACACCTACTGGGACTATCAGGCCGGCGCCTGGCAGCGCGACTTAGGCCTCCGCATCGACCACCTTCTGCTCTCGCCCCAGGCCGCCGACCGCCTGGTCGCGGCCGGGGTCGACAGAAAGCCTCGAGGCGAGGAAAAAGCCTCCGACCACACGCCCGCCTGGTGCGAGCTGAGCTGAGCCGCATCGCGTGACGACGAGCCAAGCGCGGCCAGCGAGCCTGGTCTTCATCGTCGTCACCCTCATTCTCGACATGCTCGGGATCGGGCTGATCCTGCCGATCCTGCCGCGGCTGCTGGAGAGCCTCTCCGGCGGCGATATCGTCGCCGCGGCACACGTCCTGGGCCTGCTGACCGCGCTCTATTCCGGCATGCAGTTCCTGTTCGGGCCGCTGACCGGAGCGCTCTCCGACCGCTTCGGGCGCCGGCCGGTGCTGCTGGTCTCGCTGTTCGGCCTCGGCATCACCTATCTGCTGTCGGCGATCGCGCCGACCCTGGCGCTCTTCGTCACGGTGCGGGCGCTCTCAGGCCTGATGGCATCCACCTTCCCGGTCGCCAGCGCCTATATCGCCGACGTCTCGCCGCCGGAGAAGCGCGCGCAGAACTTCGGCCTGGTCGGCTTCGCCTTCGGCATCGGCTTCATCGCCGGCCCCTTCCTCGGCGGCGTGCTCGGCGAGATCGACCTCAGGCTGCCATTCTTCGTCGCGGGCTTCCTCTCGCTCGCCAACGTCGTCTTCGGCTACTTCGCGCTGCCGGAGTCGCTGAAGCCCGAGCATCGTCGCGCGATCGATCTCAGGCGCGCCAACCCGATCGGCGCCTTCCGCGTCTTCGCCTTCGCCCATGGCGGGGCGCTGTTGGTCGGCGGCTACATCCTCGCCGCGGTCGCGCAGCGCGGGCTCGAGAACATCTGGGTGCTCTACTCCGGATACCGCTACGGCTGGTCGACGATCGAGGTCGGGCTGTCGCTGACCGCCGTCGGCCTGCTATTCGCGCTCTGCCAGGCGCTGCTTATCCGCCGCGTGGTGCCGCGCTTCGGCGAGCGCCGCGCGCTGTTGATCGGACTCATCGTCAGCGCCTTCGGCCTTTTTCTCTACGCGATCGCGCCCCAGGGCTGGATGGCCTACGCGATCATGCTGGTCCACATCCCGGGCTGGGCGCTGGTGATGCCGTCGCTGCAGAGCATCCTCTCGCGCGCCACGCCGCCCGATCAGCAGGGCCTGCTTCAGGGCGGGCTCGCCAGCGTCAATACCGGCACCGCGATCGTCGGGCCGCCGCTGGCGACGACGGTGTTCGCCTACTTCATCGGGCCCGAGGCGCCGGTGCATCTGCCGGGCGCGTCGTTCTACCTGGGAGCTGCGCTGATCCTCGCCTCGATCGCGATCATCGCTGCGACCGGCGGTTTCAGGCGGCGCGAGGGCGCTACCTGACCCGGCTCGCCGGGTGAACCAGGATCCGGCTCTGCTGGTAGCAGAGGATCATGTCGATCGTCCTGCCGTCCTCGGCCAGCGGCAGGTAGATGCGTTCGCGCATCGAGGCGAAGCCGCGCATGTCCTCGACGGGGTCGTTGCGGTAGCGCACCTTGCCGATGCGCACGAACTCGGTCATCGCCGCCTGCGCCTCGGCGGGCGTGCCGATATAGCAGGCCTCGGTGAAGCGCTTGCCGGTCAGGTCGAGGCTGTACTGCTCGACCGTCTTGGTTCCGATCAGGCGATAGCGAAAATCCACCGGTGGCCCGGACAGGACGTCGAGCAGGGTCAGCCGGCCGAGCCAGGGCTTCATCTCGAGCGGATCGAAATCGGAACGCGCTGGATAGGTTCGCCCGGCGCGTTTCGAATCCCACAGCTTGAACAGGCCGGCGAAGGGCGGCGAGCACACGGTGAGGAGACTGTCGTCCTCGTAGATGCCGCGCCTTATGTCGCCGGCTTCGGTCATCAGCTCGTTTGGGGTTGCCAGCCCGGCTGATAGACCGGGCCGTTCGGCGACACCTTGAGGCCGGGGCGCAGCTTCTTCCACGGCAGCGCGCGGGTGTCGGCGACGAACGGACCCGGCGCGATCCCGACGATCACCTCCTCGGCGATCGGCTGGAAGTCGGCGCGGAAATGCACCGAGCTCTTCAGCACCAGGATCTTCTGCTGGGTCGGCTCGATGCCGACGGCGCGGAAGAGGGCCTGGTCGGCCGCCTGCACCTTGCGCGAGGAGACCGCGACGCGGACGCCGCCGATCCTGAGGCACGCCATGGGGCCGAGCTTCATGCGGGCACCGCCATACATCGGGCCGGTGCCGACGACGTTGCCGTCATGCAGCTTCTCGACCGTGAAGGTGCCGCGGAACGGCTTGTCGCCGGCAACCTTCGAGATGTTGCCCAGGTTGATCGTGATCTCGGCGCCGACGCCGGCCTTGTGTGCGGCCTCGGCCGCCTTGGGATCGCAGACGAGCGCCAGCGCCGCGTCCTGGGCGTTCTGGGCGACGAGCGCATGCAGGAAGCCGGTGGTGTCGCCGTCGCCGCCGGTGCCGGGATTGTCCTGGGTGTCGGCGATCACCATCGGCTTGGTCGCCTGGTTGCCCTTGCGCATCGCATAGGCGACGGCGCCATTGGGATCGTAGAACTTGTCGGACCAGTCGCCCTCGCGGCCGATCACCTCGCCGATGATCTTGTCGGCGGCGCGGTCGGCGGCCTCCTGGGTCTTGCCATAGGCCATCACCGCGGGCCCGCAGTCCCAGATGTCGGCGGCCGGGAAGCCCGGCGTGAAGCTGACCGAAGCAACGTCACCCTTCTCCGCATCCTCGACCATTTTGTAGATGGTCTTCGCCGGCTCCATATAGGTGCACTGGAAGTTGATCGGGATGATGAACGGCGCCTGGCGGAAAGCCTTGTAGACCGCGCCCGATCCCTTGAGCAGCCCGTCGAGATGCTCGGCGGTCATCTTGCCGGTGTTCGCCATGTCGACATGGGGATATGTCCGATAGGCGATCAGCACGTCGGAGTTGTAGATCATTTTCTGCGTCGTGTTCGCATGCAGGTCGAGGCTGGCGACCACGGGCACGTCGGGCCCGACGATCTTGCGCACGCGTTCCAGCAGTTCGCCCTCGCCGTCCTCGTAGGTCTCGACCACCATCGCGCCATGCAGGCAGAGATAGACCGCGTCGACGGGAAGCGCCTTCTTGAGGTCGTCGCAGATCATGCCGCAGATCCGCTCGTAGGCATCCGCCGTTACATAGGAGCAGGGCGAAGCCGCGGCCCAGGCCAAGGGCGCGATCTCGTGGCCGCGCTTCCGCGCCTCCTCGATGAAGCCCGCGACCGGCAGGTTCATGCCCTTGGTCGCCGGCTCGAGCTCGGCGCCGCGCGAGAGACCTGGCCAGCCGCCGCCCTTGGCGAACTCCTCGTATGTGGCGAGCGAGGGCGCGAAGGTGTTGGTCTCGTGCTGGAAGCCACCGACGGCGATGCGGGCCATGTTCTGTCTCTCGAAAAAGCGGGAGTTTGTAAACGAGAGGGCGGCATCGCTGCCGCCCTCGTGTCGAAACTCAGATGTCGGCGAAAGCGCGGACTTCCTTCTTGGCGCCCGGATGGGTCACGGCGCCTTTCTCGGCGTCGCCCACGGTCTGCGCGTACTTCCAGAGCGTGCCCGAGCGGGAGTCGTGCTGGCGCGGCTTCCAGGCCTTCTTGCGCTTGGCGATCTCGGCGGCCGACAGCGCGACGTCGAGCGTGCCCTTCACCGCGTCGATCTTGATGATGTCGCCGTTCTTCACCAGCGCGATCGGGCCGCCGACCGCCGCCTCCGGCCCGACATGGCCGATGCAGAAGCCGCGGGTGGCGCCCGAGAAGCGGCCGTCGGTGATGAGGGCCACCTTGTCGCCGGCGCCCTGGCCGTAGAGGGCGGCCGTGGTCGCCAGCATCTCGCGCATGCCGGGTCCGCCGCGCGGACCTTCGTAGCGGATGACCAGCACCTCGCCGGCCTTGTACTTCTTCTTGATGACCGCCTCGTAGCAGTCCTCCTCGCAATCGAAGACCCGCGCCGGGCCGGTGAAGACCAGGTTCTTCATGCCGGCGACCTTCACGATCGCGCCCTGGGTCGCGAGATTGCCCTTGAGGCCAACGACGCCGCCGGTCTTGGTGATCGGGTTCCTGGTGGTGCGCACCACGTCCTGGTTCTTCGGCACCACGACGTTCTTGAGGTTCTCGGCGATGGTCTTGCCGGTGACCGTGATGCAGTCGCCGTGCAGGTAGCCGCCATCGAGCAGCGCCTTCATCAGGATCGGCACGCCGCCGACCTCGTAGAGATCCTTGGCGACGTATTTGCCGCCCGGCTTGAGGTCGCCGATGTAGGGCGTCGACTTGAAGATCTTGGCGACCGCATGCAGGTCGAAATCGATGCCGACCTCGTGGGCAATGGCCGGCAGGTGCAGCGCGCCGTTGGTCGAGCCTCCGGAGCAAGCGACGATCATCGCTGCGTTCTCCAGCGCCTTCCGCGTGATGATGTCGCGCGGGCGCAGGTTCAGCTTCAGCAGGTTCATCACCGCGTGGCCCGACTGCTCGCAGAGCGCGTCGCGGCTGTCATAGGGCGCCGGCGCGCCGGCCGAACCCGGCAGCGCCAGGCCGATCGCTTCGGAGACGCAGGCCATGGTGTTGGCGGTGAACTGGCCGCCGCAGGCGCCGGCGGTCGGGCAGGCCGCATGCTCGATGTCGGAGAGCTCCTTGTCCGAAAGCGTGCCCGCGGCGTGACCGCCGACCGCCTCGAACACGTCCTGGATGGTCAGGTCCCTGCCCTTGTACTTGCCGGGCATGATCGAGCCGCCGTAGATGAAGACCGACGGCACGTTGAGACGCGCCATCACCATCATCATGCCCGGCAGCGACTTGTCGCAGCCGGCGACACCGACCAGCGCGTCGTAGCTGTGGCCGCGCATCGTGAGCTCGACCGAGTCCGCAATGACCTCGCGGCTGACCAGCGAGGAGCGCATGCCGGCATGGCCCATGGCGATGCCGTCGGTGACCGTGATCGTCGTGAACTCGCGCGGCGTGCCGCCTGCCGCCTTCACGCCCTTCTTCACCGCCTGCGCCTGGCGCATCAGGGCGATGTTGCAGGGGGCTGCCTCGTTCCAGGTGGTGGCGACGCCGACGAACGGCTGCGCGATCTCGGCATCCGTCATGCCCATCGCGTAGTAGAACGCGCGATGCGGCGCCGAGGCGGGGCCGACGCTGGTGTAGCGCGACGGCAGCTTGGACTTGTCGAAACCGGACGACCTGGACTTCTTCGCGGCCATGGATCTCTTGCTCAAAAGGAGGGATGCCGGACGATACCGCCCGGCGACAACCGTTGCATAGCCGGTTCTATCGCGAACGGCTCGCAGCGCGTATAGCTTCATGAAACGCGGGGGGAACGATGATCACGCTCTACCACTTCGGCGATGCCTTCGGCTTCGACCCGAGCCCGTTCTGCCTGAAGATGGAAACCTATCTCCGGCTCGCCGGCCATCCGTTCCAGAAGAAGCGGGGCGACCTCAGGAAGTCGCCGAAGCGTCAGCTCCCGGTCATCGAGGACGACGGCCGGATCGTCGCCGACTCCCGCTTCATCATCGACTACCTGAAGGCCAAGTACGGCGATCCCCTCGACGGCCACCTCACGGCAGCCGAGAGGGCCAACCTGCATGCCTGGCAGCGGATGTGCGAGGAGAGCCTCTACTGGACCATCGTGTATTCGCGCTGGATCGACGATACGGGCTGGAAGGTATTCAGCCCCCTGGTGTTCGGGTTCCTTCCCGGCCCGCTCAAGGTCCTGGTGCCGCCGCTGATCCGCCGCCGCGTCGCCCGCACGCTGAACGGACAGGGCACGCTCCGCCACAGCCGCGACGAGATCTATGCGCTCGGCATGCGCGACGTCGATGCGCTCGCGGCGCTGCTCGGCGACCGGTCCTTCATGCTCGGAGACAAACCGACTTCGCTGGATGCGACGGCGGGAGGCTGGCTGATCAACATCCTTCACGCGCCTCTCGAAACGCCGCTCAAGGCGGGGGCGGCGAAGCACGCCAATCTCGCGGCATATGCCGACCGGATCAGGGAGAGGCTGAAGGTCTAGCCCAGCTCCGCCCTCGGACAGGTGCGCGTCTCGTCGAGCGCGATGCCGGGCCGGGTGTGGGCCGCCTCGTCGATGAAGACGACCATGACGATCCCGTCGGGCCTCTCGCCGCGATAAGAGACCGGCAGCATCAGGCGTCCGGCGCGGCGGACCGGCTGCTTGTTGACCAGCATGGGGCCCGAGAACCAAGCCGGTGCCCCTTCCTTCAGACAATGGCGGAGCAGCGGGACCCGCTGCTCGTGCGCCTCAGGCGGAATGAGATCGCGCATCGAGCTGCCGACCACGCTGGCGCCGTACCACTCGCGCACGCCGTCGCCGACGAGGCGGCAGCGGAACTCCTCGCCCTCGCCCATCCACTCCATCAGCATGATGTAAGGCAGCGCCGCCGGCGGCAGGCCGAGCGGACAGAGGAGGTCCTTCTTCGGCACCTTGCCATCGACGCGAAGCGCCAGCCAGCAATCGAAGGTCTGAACGGCGAGCCGCGGCGCCAGGGCGTCGCGAAACCGCACGTCAGGCCGCCCTGATCCGGTCGAGCGCCTGTCGGAGCTTGGCCAGGGCCTGGTCGGCTTCGGCGCGGCGCTCCCGCTGCTCCTCGACCACTTCGGGCGGCGCCTTGGCGACGAATCCCGCATTGCCGAGCTTGGCGTCGATCTTGCCGATCTCTCCCGAGAGCTTGTCGATCTCCTTCGAGAGCCGCGTGCGCTCGGCCGCGAGGTCGATCACGCCGGCCAGCGGCAGCGCGAAGGTCGCCTCGTCGACCACGACCTGGGCGGCGGTCCTCTCGATCTCGCTGGTTTCGGTTGGGCCTTCGATGCGGGCAAGCCGGCGGATCAGGTCGCCATAGGCGGCGATCCGGCGCCTGGTCTCGGGTCCCGCATCCTTGACCTGGAGCTTGAGCGAGGTCCCCGGCGGCACGTTCATCTCGGAGCGCACCGAACGGATGTCTGAGATCAGCTTCACCACCCAGCCGATCTCGGCCTGCGCCTTGCGGTCGATCCACCCATCCTTGGGCAGCGGCCATTCGCCGGTGATCAGCTTGCCCGAGTAACCAGACTGCGCGTGGATCTCTTCGGTCAGGAACGGCATGATCGGGTGCAGCAGATGCATCAGCGCATCGAGCGCCCAGGCGGTCGTGGCCTTGGTCTCGTCGGCTGCCGCCGCGTCGCTTCCCGTCAGCATCGGCTTCGCGAATTCGAGATACCAGTCGCAGAACGTGCCCCATAGTCCGTGATAGAGGCCCATCGCGGCCTCGTTCAGCCGGTAGTCGTCGAGGCTCTCGGTCACCTTGGCTGAAAGGTCGGAGATCTCGGTCGCGATCCAGCGGTTGAGCGGCAGCTTCGCCTGCGACGGATCGAAGCCTGCGACTGGCTTGCAGCCGTTCATCTCGGCGAAACGCGCGGCGTTCCAGATCTTGGTCGCGAAGTTGCGATAGCCCTCGACCTTGGTCTTGGCGAGCTTGATGTCGCGGCCCTGGCTGATCGAGGCGGAGATCGTGAAGCGGAGCGCGTCGGCGCCGTAGGCGTCGATCAGCTCCAGCGGGTCGATCACGTTGCCCTTGGTCTTCGACATCTTCTGGCCACGCTCGTCGCGGACGAGGCCGTGGATGTAGACGTCGCGGAACGGCGTCTCGCCCATGAAGTGGATGCCGAACATCATCATCCGGGCAACCCAGAAGAAGATGATGTCGAAGCCGGTGACCAGCACGTCGCCCGGGTAGTAGCGATCGAGTTCCTTGGTCTTCTCCGGCCATCCCAGGGTTGAGAACGGCCAGAGGCCGGAGGAGAACCACGTATCGAGCACGTCAGTGTCGCGGCGCAGCTGGACCGTCGAGTTGTAGTGCGCCTTGGCCGAGGCGTGCGCCTCGTCCTCGGTCAGCTCGACGAAGACCTTGCCGTCGGGCCCGTACCAGGCCGGGATCTGGTGCCCCCACCACAGCTGGCGCGAGATGTTCCAGGGCTGGATGTTGCGCATCCATTCGAAGAACACGTTCTCGTACTGCTTGGGCACGAAGCGGGTCTTGCCCTCCTCGACCGCCTTGATCGCCGGCTGCGCCAGCGTATGCGCGTCGAGGTACCACTGGTCGGAGAGCCAGGGCTCGATCGGCACGCCCGAGCGGTCGCCATGCGGGACCATGTGCGTGTTGGGTTCGATCTTCTCGACCAGCCCCAGCGCCTCCAGGTCCTCGACGATCTTCTTGCGCGCGGCGAAGCGCTCCATGCCGGCATAGGCCTTCGGCACGCTGTCGTTCAGATGCGCGCTGTCGTCGAAGATGTTGACCATTTCGAGCTGATGGCGCTTGCCGACCTCGAAGTCGTTGAAGTCGTGGGCCGGGGTCATCTTGACCGCACCGGTACCCTTCTCGGGGTCGGAGTACTCGTCGGCGACGATCGGAAGCCTGCGGCCGACCAGCGGCAGCACGGCGAACTTGCCGACCAGGTCCTTGTAGCGCGCGTCGTCCGGATGCACGGCGACGCCGGTGTCGCCCAGCATCGTCTCGGGCCGCGTCGTCGCGACCACGATGAAGCGCCCCTCCTCGCCCTCGATCGGGTACTTGAGGTGCCAGAGGCTCCCCTTGATCTCCTTCTGCTCGACCTCGAGGTCGGAGATGGCGGTCTTGAGCTTGGGATCCCAGTTGACCAGGCGCTTGGCCTTGTAGATCAGGCCCTGCTTGTAGAGATCGACGAACACCTTGCGGACGGCGGCATTCGGCCCCTCGTCCATGGTGAAGACCTCGCGCTCCCAGTCGGCCGAGGCGCCGAGGCGGCGAAGCTGGCCAAGGATGGTGCCGCCGGACTCGGCCTTCCACGCCCAGACGCGCTCGAGGAACTTCTCGCGCCCCATCTCCTGGCGCGACTTGCCTTCCTTGCCGAGCTCGCGCTCGACCACCATCTGCGTCGCGATGCCGGCGTGGTCGGTGCCCGGCTGCCAGAGCGTGTCGCGCCCGCGCATGCGGCGATAACGGATCAGCACATCCTGGACGGTGAAGGTCAGCGCATGGCCGACATGCAGGCTGCCGGTGACGTTCGGCGGCGGCATGATGATCGTGTACGGCTCCGCATTCGAGCCGGGGTTGGCCGCGAAGCTGCCGGCGGAATCCCACTCGGCGTAATGCTTGGCCTCGACCTCGTCGGGCCGATAAGTCTTCTCGAGCATGGAACGGATGTACGGCTAGAGGTGGGAGAGGGTCAACGGCGCGGCTGGGTGGCGCGATGTACCATCCGCTCGATCTCTTCCTGTACCAGGCGCTCGACCATCGACGGCAGGTGCGTGTCGAGCCAGTCCTTCAGCATCGGGCGCATGACCTCGACGGTCATCTGCTCGAGCGTCTTGTAGCCGGCGCCGATCGGCGTCTCGGGTCCGCTGAGCGCGTCGTGCAGGTTCGAGAACGAAGAGACCGTCTGGTCGGCCTGCGGCGGCGAGACCAGCCCTTCGAAGGGGGCCCGCGGTTGCGGCGGCGGGGGCGGTGCCTGCGGCATCTCCCTACCGCGCTGCTCGTCGAACAGCGGCGGCACCCGCTCGTCTTCAGGCGGCGCCAGGTTCACGACCTCGTCCATCGGCTCGGTCAGCTCGAGGACGTCCTCGGGGATCGGCGCGGCGGCGGCCTTCGGTGATGGCGGCGGAGGCGGAGGCGGAGGCGCTGCCGCGGCGACAGGTGCAGGGGCGGCAGGCGGCGGAGGTGGCGGCGGGGCGGGAGCAGCGGCGGCTGGCGCCGGGGCCGGCTCGGCCTTGGCTGCTCCATCCTCAGGGGTGCCGTCTTCGGAGATAATGCGTCGGATAGACGCTAAAATCTCCTCCATCGACGGTTCTTGGGTCTTCGGATCGCTCATGGTTCCAGTCAGAACAGCCGGCGACGCAGCCTAAATCAAAGGCTTGCTGAATACCATAGCGCTTTTGCCCAAGTCACCGAAGGGCGTCAGGCGTATCCCACCATTTGTTGCGGACGCGCTGATAGTTGGCGTCAAAGTCGTAGAGCTGTACCTGCAGGCCAAGATCCTTGGCATTCAGTCGGCCGATCGCCGCCAGGACCTGATAAGTAGCGATGAGGGCGTCGCGCTTCGCCGTCACCTGACGGACCTGGGCATCCAGCAGCTCCTGCTCGGAGTCGAGCACGTCGAGCACGGTGCGGGACCCGACATTGGCCTCCTGCTGCACGCCCTCGAGGGCGATCGTCGCCGCCCGGATTTCCTGTTCCAGCGACTGGAGGCTCGCCTGGGCGGTCTCCAGCGCCTCGAAGGCGGTGGTTCCGTCGGTCGCGGCCTGGCGGCGGGCGTCCTCGATCTCGACGCGGCGCTGGGTCGCGGTCTCGCGGGCCTGGCGGACGCGGCTGGTGATGCTGCCGGCCTCGTAGAGCGGCATCGTCACCTGGGCCTGGACACCGAAGGCATCGCTGGTCTGGTTGCGGGCGCTGGCATCGAGGCTTCGCGTCACGTCGCCGACAAGGTTGAGGTCGGGCAGCAGCTCGCCTTGCACTTCCTTGATGCGAAGCCGCTGTGCGGCCTCCTCGAACTGTGCCGCGACGACGTTCGGGTTGTCGGCGGACGCGGCCGCGGCGGCATCCTTCGAACTCCTGGGCAGGTTGACGGCAGCCGTCGGCTCGGTCGGGCTTTCCGGCGGCTTGCCGACGAAACGCTCGTACTGGGCGCGCGAGGCGGTCAGGTTGCCTTCGGCGGAGATCCGGTCGGCGCTGGAGCGCGACAGACGCGATTCGGCCTGGGCGACGTCGGTGCGCGTCACCTCGCCGACCCGGAATCGATCCCGCGTCGCCTCGAGCTGGCGACGAAGGCGCTGCTCGTTGTTGGCGCGGAGCTCGACCACCGCCTGGTCGCGAAGCACGTTGGCGTAGTTGGTCACGACGCCGATGAACACGGTCTGCTCGCTCGCCAGCAGGCGCGCCCGCTCGGCCTGGACCTGGGCCTCGGCGCGCTGGATGCCGGCCTGGGTGCGTCCGCCCTGGTAGAGCGGCTGGGTCACGGTGACCGCGGCGCTGCCGGGGTTGCGCATCTCGTTGACGGTGACGCGGCCGTTCAGCTCGGTCTCGACGTCGCGGCGGCCGAGCGCGCCCGAAAGGCGAACCGTCGGACGCCAGCCGGCCGCCGCCTGCGGCACGTTTTCGTCGACCGCGCGCAGCGAGGCCCGCCTGGCGTTCAACGTCGGATTGGTCGAATAGGCCTGGGTCAGGGCGTCCTGAAGCGTCTCCGCCGACACGGCGGCCGGGCTCACCGAGGCGAGAAGGGCCGCGATTGCCGCGGATCGCAGAAGGATCGAATAGGTCGGTGTGGGCATGTGGGGGATCCGATACCGAGAGATTCCAATGATACGGCGGTCGCGCCGGCGACCTGCGGCCGGAGGCCGCTAGAAGACGAAACCCGGCTCCTTGGCGAAGTCCTTGAGGGCGGGCACGGCGGCGTCGAACAGGATCTGGGCCGAGGCGACGCCGCGACGCTTGGTCAGCAGCGTCGCGCGGCCGACCGGTCCGGTGCCGATCACGGTCGCGAGCCGCCCGCCTTCGGCGAGCTGGGCCAGCAGCTTTTCGGGCACCTCGTCGACCGCGCCGTTGATCAGGATCACGTGGTAGGGTGCGCGCTTGGCGTAGCCCTCGGCCAGCGGCCCGACGAACACCTCGACATTCTCGACGCCGACGCCCTGGAGCGCGTTCCGCGCCCGGTCGACCATGGGGTGGTCCTGCTCGATCGAGATCACCGTGCCGGCAAGACGCGAGAGCACACCGGTCGAGTAGCCGGTGGCGCCGCCGATATCGAGGACGGTGTCGTGCTTGCCGGGAGCGGCCGCCTGGATCAGGCGGGCCAGCGTCAGCGGCGCCAGCAGATAGCGTCCGTCCCCGACCGGCAGGTCCTCGTCCATATAGGCGATGCCCTTGGCGGCCTTGGGCACGAAGTCCTCGCGCGCCACGTCGGCCATCGCATCCAGCAGCGCCGGGGAGACCACCCGGTTCGGGCGGAGCTGGCCGTCGACCATGTGGCGGCGCGCTGCGGAGAAATCGATCATGGGCGGAGGATCCGTGGACGCTTTTCGCAAAGCAGCAAAGACGTTCCGGCAGTTATACCGATGCTCAGGAACCGAGACAACGGCGGCGGCTTGACCCCCCTTCGCCCCCCACCTATTGTCCGCCGCCTTGAGGCCCGGTAGCAAAGTGGCCATGCAGCGGCCTGCAAAGCCGTCCACGGCGGTTCGATTCCGCCCCGGGCCTCCAAGTCCTCGATGCCGGAATAAGCCCATTCGACCCGACGTTGATGCCGGCAGGAGGTCCCTGCCATGGCTCACGCTCTCCCCTTCTTCCGCTCCTGGCTGATCACCGGCTGCCTGATCGCCGCCTTGCCGGCCGGCGCCAATGACGGCGGGATGGATGCCAAGGTCCCGCTGGCCGGTGCGCCGGTCGATCCGGTCTATGCCCGCGCCATGGTCGAGGTGAAGGCTGGCCGCTACGCGACGGCGATTCCGCTGCTCGCCGACGTCATCAAGCACGATCCGCGGAACGCAGACGCCTTCAACAACCTGGGATACAGCCAGCGCAAGCTCGGCCAGCGCGACCAGGCGATGGCAAACTACGCCGAGGCGCTCAGGCTGAAACCCGAGCATCTCGGCGCGCTCGAATACCAGGGAGAACTGTTCCTCGAGCTCGGCGATCTCTCGAAGGCCGAGACCAACCTGAACCGTCTCGCCACCCTCTGCGGGCGGTGCGAGTCCTACGAGGACCTCGCCCAGGCGATCACCGTCTACAAGGCCAGGCCGAAGAGCTGAGCCCGGATCGGACATGTCAAAATAGGCTTTTGCGCACGCGGAACGGCGCTGCTATAAGCGCGCCCGTTCGCCAAGGCACCGTTCCCGGGTAGCTCAGTGGTAGAGCAAGCGGCTGTTAACCGCTTGGTCGGGGGTTCGAATCCCTCCCCGGGAGCCATTCTCGCCAGCGACCTCCTCAAAGCAGGGTGTGCGATCGGGCCGGCACCGGCCAACCCGCGGTTGCCCTTGCAGGATTCTCCCCTATTCTTGCCGCCTCGTTCAGCTTTCGGGGGAAAGCGCCCAGAATGAAGGCGCCAGAATGAAAGCAATGGTGATCAAGGCCCAAGGCGGGCTCGAGAACCTTGTCTATGACGACTGGCCGGATCCGGTGCCGGGACCTAAGGACGTCATCGTCAAGGTCCGCGCCTGCGGCCTGAACCATCTCGACATCTTCGTGCGCAAGGGCATGCCGGGCCTGCCGGTGTCGATGCCGTTCATCTCCGGCGGAGACATCGCCGGCGAGGTCTCGGAGCTGGGATCCGACGTGTCGGACTGGCGAGTGGGCGACCGCGTCGTGGTCCAGCCGTCCACGGCCGAGGGCATGATGGGCGAGGAAATCCTGGGCGGCATGGCCGAATACGCCCGGGTGCCCGAAGACAACCTGGTCCGCATTCCCAACGACGTCGGCTTCGAGGCCGCCGCCGCCCTCCCCGTCGCCTACGGCACGGCGCTTCGCATGATCGTCACCCGCGGCCGCGTCCAGGCCGGCGAGAAGGTGCTCATCCTGGGAGCGTCAGGCGGTGTCGGAACCGCCGCGGTGCAAATCTGCAAGATGATCGGCGCCGAGGTGATCGTCGCCGCCGGCGCCGAGGACAAGCTGCAGAAGCTGCGCGAGCTCGGCGCCGACCACCTGATCAACTACAAGACCCAGGACTTCTCGAAGGAAGCCTGGCGGATCTCGGGCAAGCAGGGTGTCGACGTCGTCATCAACTATACCGGCGGAGATACCTGGGTCCCGTCGCTGAAGACGCTGAAGCAGCGCGGCCGCGCGCTCACCTGCGGCGCCACCGCCGGCTACGATCCGAAAGAGGATCTCCGCTACATCTGGGTGCGCGAGCTCGAGATCCTCGGTTGCAACGGCTGGACCAAGGAAGACATCGCGACGCTTCTCGACTACGTCGCCACCGGCCGCATCAAGCCGGTGATCAGCCACGTGCTGCCCTTGAGCCAGGGCCGCGAGGCCGAGTGGCTGCTCGAGCAGCGCGCGATCTTCGGCAAGGTCCTGCTGGTTCCGTAAACGCGCGCGGCCGACCGCCCGAAGGCGGCCGGCCGCGCATCCCCTCCGCCGTCGGCTAGAAGGTGGTGAAGCGGCTGAGCGCCACGACGCGGCCATTCGGCAGCGTGATCGTCGCCGTCGTCGGCGTGGTGAAGCGGACCGAGACCTGACCGGCCGAGGCCGACGAGGTCGGTGCACGATAGCCGCTGGTTAAGGTCTGGCCGCCCGCATAGAGCTGAAGCGTGCCGTCATAGACCGTGGGGCTCTGCATCGGGCCGCTGCCGACGTACCAGATCGGACGACCGCCGGCGTCGTAGAGATACCCGGCGAGGAAGATGTTCGAGCCCTGGACCTCGAAGAACCAGCCGGTGCCGGACTCGCTCGGATTCCACCACCACCCGGTCTCCGGGGCGCCGGCCGGCTTGGCCACGACGGTCTGCCCATTCAGCGGAAAGCGCTGCAGCGCGACCGTGCCGCCGGGCCAGGTCAACGTCGCCGACGTCGACGAGGCGAAGTTGATTGACGCGTTGCCGACGGTGCCGAGCAGCTGCGGCGGCTTGTAGTCGCCCGCCAGCGTCTGGCCCAGGCCGAATTTGGCGAGCGGGCCCGAGTAGCTGGCCCCGCTCTGCGGTCCGTTGACGACATACCAGGAAGCCGCGCCGTCTTCGTCGTAGAGGAAGGCGCCGAGGTAGATCCGCCCGTTGCGGGTCTCTACGGAGAAGCCGCGGCCGGGCTCGGCCGGGTTCCACCACCAGCCCGTCGCCGACGCCGTGTTGCAGGTCGTGCACAGCGCGGCCAGGGCGCCGGCGACGTCGAGGCGGGGGACCGTGTAGGAGTAGATCCTGTCGGCCGCGTTGATGTTGAGGGTCAGCGATTTGCCGCCGCTGCGGAGCGCCGCGACGATCTCGTTGACGCCGGCGGCCGGAGCGGCCTGGCGCAGGATCGCGATCGCGCCGGCGACGTGGGGCGCCGCCATTGAGGTGCCGCTGGCGGTCGTGAAGCCGCCGCCCGGGACGGACGAGCTGATGAAGTTCCCCGGCGCCACCATCGTGATGAAGCTCGCGATGTTGAACGGCACGAACGCCTGGTCGGAATTGTTGACGTTGCCGACCGAGATCGCCGAGGAGATGCATCCCGGCTCACTGATCGCGTTGGCATAGCCGTCGTTGCCCGAGGCGATCACGGTCGCGATGCCGACGGCGCGGAGCGCATCGATCGCCTGCTTGGTCGAGACGTTCCGGGAGTCGCACGTCGCCTGCGAGGTCTGCGCCGACCCGCCGAGGCTCATGTTCACCGACGCGATGGTGTAGCTGGTGCGGAGCTGAAGGACGTAGTCGAGGGCCCGGATCTGATCCGAGGTGTAGGACATCACGCAGCTCGAAGCGCCGCCGCAGAGGGTGGCGCTGTTGAAGCGGGTGAACACCTGGATCGCGATGATCTGCGCGTCGCGGGCGACGCCGGCGAGGCTCGCGGACTGATAGCCGGCGGCGATGCCGGCGACATGCGTGCCGTGGAAGCAGCCGCTGACCGAACAGGCCGCCGCCGCACCGATGCCGGTCTGGCTTGAGGCGCCGTTCGGGCAGAGGCTGACCGCGCTCTGTCCCGCATAGGTGCTCGAGAAGCACGCCTCGTGGACGACGCGATTGCCGAAGAACGGGTGGCCGCGATCGACGCCGGTATCGAGGACGGCGACCGCGACGCCGCTGCCGGTGAAACCCTGCGACCAGGCGGACGGCGCATTGACAACTGGAACGGATGAGGCGAGATCCGGCTTGGCGAGGCGATCTTCCTCCACCGACTCGACTTCGGGGTCGGCGGCCAGGTTCTGCAGCGAGTCGCTGTCGACCTCCATCACGACCGCGGGCACCGAGCGGAACGCATGCCAGCCCGGCATGCTGTGGCCACGGTTCCAGAGGCGGCGGGCGATGCGATCCTGGCTTCCGGCGATCGCCTGCGCCGCGGCGATGCCGGCAGGCGCGGTCGTCTCCTCGCGAAGCCGGGCGATGACGCGCACGGCCCGGGTACGGACCTTGTCGGCGAGGGCGGCGTCAGGCGCCTTGGGCGCGTCCTGGGTGGTCGTCCTCACCCAACGCTGAGGCTCCACCGTCTGGGCGTGAACGCGAGAAGCGAAGAACGAGAGCGCGAAAATCGCGCAGAGCGCCAGCCATGCCAGGCGCGCCGGCGTGAAACCGAAACCAGTCGACATAAGTCCACCCGAAGCCGAGAAACGCCTGCCGCCCGCTTCCCCTGTCCCCTTCGGCCCTGGGATCCGTGAGATCCCGAGAACAAGATTACGAGTTCCGTTACCGTTTGGCGATAAAGAGGGCCGGAAGGTGAGTGCGCGAAATGCCATCCAGGTTCATCCGAAAAAGGGATGGCGGCGCGTTTTGCCCGAGGATCACGTCGGGGATCGAGTCCAGCCGACGCCGGTGCAGCCCATCCGACAGCTTCAAGCGCTCGCCCCTGGACACCAAACCGGTGCAATCGTCGCGAAGCATCTCGGTCGCTTCGGCGCGGGGCCAGCCGATCCATTTCCTGCCATCGCACGGGGCTGCGAATGCGTGGGTGATCGGCGGCCGGATGATGGTGGGAACCTCCGAAATCGTGTGAAAGATGTTGTAATCTTTTGCATTTGGTGAGGCCGCTTGGTGTCCGCGATCGGCTGCGGCGATCCGGCGCAGGCGCGGCGTCGGGTGCCCCGGCGTGAGCGAGATCCGGTCCTCGATCAGCTTATCGGTAAGCAGGCGTTCAACTTCGGCGACCCGGGACGGCGGCGCGGCGACACCTTGGGGCCCGCTGGCCGTGAGGGCGACGAGCAGCGCTGCGAGGACCCGGATACCGCGGGCCTGAACCTCTTCCGATGGAATCAGGATCGTCGGCGGATCGGACCCGGCCTGGACCGGACCGACCAGCGTCGCCAGCATCAGCCATGCCAGCGCGAGCGCCCGAGCGAGCGGCATGCCCCACCCCCGTGGATGCCTTGAGGCCCGTCCTTCCCCCTGTCCCTCCCCTCCCTGGAGCCTTGACGACCCCAGGGACAGACGACGAGCCCGGCAAAATCTCGGTGGCAATCCAGAGGGCTACAGGGTGAGTGGGCGATCCGGGGTCCAAGGTTCATCGCCGTGAGTTCACCGTTCCCGCTGGGTCGGCGCTGGCATAGCATTCCCTCCAGTCGTCCAAACGGGAGGTAAACCACCAATGAGCTCGCTGAAGGTCCTACGGCGTGCCGGCGTCCTGGCCGCGCTTGCGCTTTCGATACCCGGCCTCGCCCTGGCGCAGGGCAGCAACAAAGTCCTGAAGATGGTGCCGCACGCCGACCTCAAGGTGACGGACGCCCACTTCACCACCGCGACCATCACCAACGACCACGCGATGATGGTCTATGACACCTTGTACTCGTGGGATTCGAAGCTGGCGGCCAAGCCGCAGATGGTCGGGAACCACACGCTGTCGGCGGACAAGCTCAAATACACCTTCACGCTCCGGCCGGGCCTCACCTTCCACGACGGCTCGAAGGTCACGACCAAGGACGTGATCCCGTCGATCAAGCGCTGGATGGTCCGCGACTCCGCCGGCCAGAAGCTCGCCGAGTTCACGGCTTCGATCGACGCGGTCGACGACAACACCTTCACCTGGACGCTGAAGGAGCCCTACGGGCTCGTGCTGTTCACGATCGCCTCGACCGCCGGCAGCATCCCCGCGATCATGCCCGAGGCGGCGGCCAAGACCGAGGCCTTCACCGCGCACAACAACACGATCGGCTCCGGCCCGTTCAAGTACAACGCCGCCGAGCTCGTCTCGGGCTCCAAGGTCGTCTACGACAAGTTCGCGGGATACGTGCCGCGCAGCGAGCCGGCCGACGGTCTCGCCGGCGGCAAGGTCGTCAAGGTCGACCGCGTCGAATGGACGTCGATGCCCGATCCGGCCGTCGCCGCCGCGGCGCTCGGCAACGCCGAGGTCGACATGATCGAGGCGATCAACAACGACCAGAAGGCGATCCTCTCCAGGAATGCCGCCGTCCAGGTCGAGGCGCTCTCCAAGCTCGGCTGGTACGGGCTGCTCCGCCCCAATCACCTGCATCCGCCATTCAACCATCCGAAGGCGCGCCAGGCGCTGGCGATGATGATCGACCAGCAGGAGTACATGCAGGCTGCCTTCGGCGGCGGCGAGACCTGCTTCTCGTTCTTCACCTGCGGCAGCCCGAATGGCATCAGCCTGGGCGCCGAGCCCTACATGAAGCCCAACTACGAGAAGGCGAAGCAGCTGCTCAAGGAAGCCGGCTACAACGGCGAGAAGATCGTGCTGCTCGGCGCCGGCGACCTCTTCCACCATAACGCCGTGGCCCAG
>JAEULB010000106.1 GCA_016792585.1 Rhodospirillaceae bacterium | reverse complement strand
GCCGTCGCGCTGGTGCCGCCCCAACCTCCCGCCGTCGCCCAGGGCGAAGTCACTGCCAAGATCGCCCGCTACCTCGCCGAAAATCCCCTCACAGACCCGACCCTCGTGATCGACCTCGATGTGGTCGAGCACGCCTATCTGTCGCTGAAGCGCGCCCTGCCGCTGGCGAAGATCTATTACGCGATCAAGGCCAATCCCTCGCCCGAGCTGATCGAGCGCCTGGCGCCGCTCGGCTGCCACTTCGACACCGCCAGCCGGGGCGAGATCGATCTCTGCCTGTCGCGCGGCGTCTCGCCCGAGCGGATCGGCTACGGCAACACGATCAAGAAGCAGGCCGACATCGCGCATGCCTTCGCCAAGGGTGTGCGCCTCTTCGCTTTCGACAGCGAGATCGAGCTCGAGAAGCTGGCCGAGTCCGCGCCGGGCGCCCAGGTGTTCTGCCGGGTGCTGGTCGACTGCGCCGGCGCCGACTGGCCGCTCTCCAAGAAGTTCGGCTGCACGCCGCGCCTCGCCGTCGAACTTCTGACCCGCGCCCGCGAGCTCGGCCTGGACCCGGCCGGCGTCTCCTTCCATGTGGGATCCCAGCAGACCGACCCGACCCGCTTCGATAGCGCCATCGCGACGGTCGCCGAGATGTTCGGGACGATGGCGAAGCGGGGCATCGAGCTTCGCCTGATCAATCTCGGCGGCGGCTTCCCGTCGCGCTATCGCACCGAGGTTCCGGCGCTCGAGGTCTATGGCCGGGCGATCATGAAAGCGCTCAGCCGCCACTTCGCCGGCCGCGTGCCCGAGATCATCGTCGAGCCCGGCCGCCAGATCGCCGGCGACGCCGGCGTGATCCAGGCCGAGGTCGTGCTGGTCTCGCACAAGGACATCGGCGACCTGAAGCGCTGGGTCTATCTCGACATCGGCAAGTTCTCAGGTCTGGCCGAGACCATCGAGGAAGCGATCAAGTACCGGATCCGCACGCCGCATGACGGCGGAGCGACCGGCCCGGTCGTGCTCGCTGGGCCCAGCTGCGATTCCGTCGATACGCTCTACGAGAAGACCGATCTCGAGCTGCCGCTGGCCCTCAGGCCGGGCGACAAGGTCCTGATCCTGTCGACGGGCGCCTATACCTCGGCCTACTCCTCGGTCGGCTTCAACGGCTTCCCGCCGCTCAAGACCGTCTGCATCTGAAGTCCCGGCGCCTTTCGGCGCCGGGCTACTTCCTGGTGAAATCCGTGACCTTGATCCGGCCGGCGATGATGTCGGCACGTGCCGCGTCGACCTGACGGCGCCACTCGGGCCGCACCATGCCCGAGTTGTTGTCGTCGAAGGCGAGGCCGACGCCATCCTCGGCCAAGCCCAGCTCCACGCGACCGGACTTCCAGGTGCCGTCGCGGGCGGCCCGGAAACTGCGTTCGACCGCGAGGTCGACGCGCTTCAGCTGCGAGGTCAGGATCGTTCCCGGATGCAGGCCGTTCTGGTTGGAGTCGACACCGATCGCGAGACGCTGCAGGTCGACCGCGGCCTGGAACACGCCGAAGTTCGAGGTGCCGGCGCCGGCGAAGATCACCTGGGCGCCGCGCTCGATCTGGCTTCGCGCCAGCTCCTTTCCGGCCGTCGGATCGGAGAAGGCGGCCGGCGTGTTGCCGATGAAGTTGAGCAGCACCAGCACGTCGGGGCGTGCATGCTTAGCCCCTTCCTCGTATCCGACCGCGAACTTGCGGATCAGCGGGATGTCCATGGCGCCGACGAAGCCGATCCGACCCGAGGGCGCAGCCAGCGCCGCCAGCATGCCGGCGAGGAAGGCGCCTTCGTGCTCCTGGAAGACGATCGAGCGCACGTTCGGCTGGTCGGCTTGGGCGTCGATCAGCGTGAAGCGGACGTTCGGGTGCTTCGGCGCCACCTGTGCCATCGGCTGCGCGTAGTAGAAGCCGACCGCGACGATGTCGGTGGCGCCGCGTCGGGCAAGCGCCGCGACGCCCTGCTCGAACTGCGCCGGGCTGGTCGGCTCGAACTCCATGACTTCGCCGCCGGAAGCGGCCTTGAAGCGCTGCGCGCCTTCATAGGCCGCCTCGTTGAAGCTCTTGTCGAACTTCTGGCCGACCGCATAGAGCACTGCCGGCTTGATCTCGGCGGCTGCCGCCGGGAGCGAGATGAAGAGAGCGAGGCAGATCGAGAGAAGGCGCATCACTTCCACCCCCAGCGCTCGGCCGCGGCCATCAGCATCGCGGTGTGACGGTCCTGGAGCGGCTTCAGGCGTTCGACCTGGGCGTTGCCCAGGATCGCCGCGTAGTCCTCGCCGTTTGGCTTCCGGCTCCAGGAATTGCCGACGAACTGCGCCTTGGCCTGGCCGACGCGGGCGATCTTGGCCTTGGCGCCTTTGAAGCTCATCGCCGCCGGGCGCAGCCCGCGGGCGAAGTCGCGGTCGCTGAGCTCGCTGTAGGGCTTGCCGGCATCGTCGCGGACGTTGAGGAAGATCATCTGGTCGCCGAAGGCGGTGTAGCCGCCGCCGAGGCCTTTGTGGACATCGGCCGCGTGCTCGAAGAAGCGATGAGCCATCGCCGCCGTCAGCGAGCCACGGGGGAAGCTGACGACCACGAGGCCGGTGCCGCCCTTGGCGTCGCCGAGATCGGAGACCAGCACGCTCGACTGGCGGAAGACGTAGCCGAGAGCCGCGGCGATCCGGGCGGCATGGGCATCGTCGATCCAGATGCGCGACTGCAGCGAAGCATTGGTGCGCAGCAGGTAGCCGCCGGGCGTGAGCTCGGTCCGCACCTTCGACGGGTCGACGCCGACCGCGCCGAGGATGTCGGGCAGCAGCTCCTCCTTCACCTTGGCGGTGAAGGCGGCGCGATCGGCATATGAGCCGTCGCGGAGCTTGGTCAGGCCGAGCTGGCTCGACGTCGCCTCGTAGGAGAAGAGCAGGGGACGCTCGATGGCTGCCGCCGCTCCGGCGGTCAGGGCCAGCGTCAGGGCAAGCAGCAGGCGGACGATCGCGCGCATCACGGCTCCTGGAGTTTGAACCACGTTAGCTCATGCTTGTTGTGGTGCAAGTGCATCACCCGCGAACCCGGAATCTCGGCGAAGCGCCGGGCCGTCTCGTGGTCGGTCTCGCCCTGGAACTTGATCGTGCAGACGAAGTTGCGCACGCGCCCCGACGCCGTCCAGCGTTCGGCCAGTCGCAGCAGCCGCTCCGGATAGCAGACGATGTCGGAGAAGAGCCAGTCGATCGGCTCGACCTCCCCCGGCTCGAGGGCGAAGGCGCTCTGCCGGCGCTGCTCGACGCCCGGCATCGCCGCGATCGCCGGATCGAGCGGCGCCTTGTCGACGGCGATCACGCGTGCGCCCAGCTTCGCCAGCACCCAGGTCCAGCCGCCGGGGCTGGCGCCGAGATCGAGGCAGAGCGAACCCGGCGCGGGTTTCCGCCGTGCCAGGGTCAGTGCTTCCCAAAGCTTGAGATAGGCGCGGTTGGGCGGACCTTCCTTGTCCTCGACGAAGCGGACCTCGCCGTTGGGGAAGGGGCTTGAGCAGTGCCGTGCCGCCAGCACGGTGCCCTCGTCGAGAAGCGTCCAGGATCCGAGCGGCGCGGTCGGCGCTTCGGCCGGAAAGACCAGCGGCTTCGCCGAAACCGAGGGAAGGCGTTCCTGGATCAGCTTGGCACGGCCGTGGTGCACGACCGAGTAGAGCGCCCAGTTGCGCTGGATCGCCCTGAGCGCCTTGGCGCCGTCGCCGATCGAGGCGATCGGTATGCGCTGCGGATCATGCCAAGTGTTGATCGCCCAGGCGGCCGCGCGCGGCGGGCCGGGGGCGAGGAGTAGCCGGCCGTGAGCGACGGCGTCGGACCCGAGCTCGTGGGCAAGCTGCGCCTCGAAGCCTCCGGCGGCGAGATATCCGGTCTCGCCGCTCACATCAGATCAGTCCGACCAGGAGGGCTGCGCCGAACCCGGCGAGGGCTGCGCCGGAGGCGCGGTTGATCCAGAGGACGACCGTGTCGGAGATGCGCTGGCGGAGCAGCGTGACGGCGCCGGACAGGATCGCCCACCAGCCGAGCGATCCTAAGAACACGCCGGTCACCAGCACGGCGGCGCCGGCGGCGGTGTCGACCGCGGCGAGGCCGAGACCGGCGAAGATCGCGGCGAAGGTCAGGATCGTCGCCGGGTTGGCCATGGTCAGGAAGAAGGTGCTGGCAAAGGTCGGCCACAGCGAGCGGGTCATCGGCGCGTCCGCGGCCTTCTCCGGCGGCTTGCCGGTCATCGCGACCCAGCCGAGCCAGACCAGCGCCGCACCGCCCACGATCGATAGTGCGCCTTGGGCCTGCAGCAGCAGGCTCGATACGGCGGTGAGCCCGAAGGCGGCGATCGCCGCATAGACGGCGTCCGCGACCGCGGTGCCGAACCCGCCGGCGACGCCCGGCCAGAACCCAGCTTCGAGCGATCGGCGGATGCAGAGCAGACCGATCGGCCCGACCGGGGCGGCGATCGAGAGGCCGAGCAGCAGCCCCTTGAGGAAGAGGAAGGCGGTTTCGGTCATGCCGCGCGGAGACATACAGATCGGACGCGCCCGCGTCGACAGGCTCATGCACCCATACGGGTGGTGGCAGATCTGTCACGGCGCGGAGCGCTCTGGAGGAGGCCGCAACCACCGTCGACTGCGATCCGTTCAGGAAATTCGGCCCTTTGCTGCAAGTCGGTCGCGTCGCCTTTCGAGACTCCGTGCGGAGGCATTTCATCCGCGGATCAGGAACCATTCCGCGACAAGGAGGGTTAGCCCCCCAACATACCAGCCCCTGGGAGACCCCCTATGACGACCTTCTACAATGAGACCTACTACCTGAACCAGGAAGCCGACGTTCAGGCGGCGGTGTCCGCGGGCCAGTTCACGAGCGGCTTCCAGCACTATCAGATGCACGGCGGTGCGGAGATGCGCAATCCGAGCGCTTACTTCGACGCCGCGTATTATCTGGCCGCGAACGCCGACGTTCAGGCGGCGATCTCCCAGGGCATCTTTCGCAACGCGCTCGAGCACTTCGACATGTACGGCCTCTCGGAGAACCGCGCGTCCACCAGCGCGTTTGCCGGCTTCGACGGCGCGCGATACCTGGCTGAGAATTCCGACGTTCGCGCCGCTGTGACGGCGGATTCGTTCGAGTCGGCGCTCCATCACTATCTGACTTTCGGTGCTAGCGAAGGGCGTCTCGCATACACCCAGTCGGGTGTCGCGCTGACGGCGGAGAATTCCACCGGCTCGACGCTCTTCTTCAACGAGAACTACTACCTCGCCCAGAACCCCGATGTCCGCGCCGGCGTCGAGCAGGGATTCTTCGCGAACGGCTTCGAGCACTATCAGCTTTACGGCGGCAGGGAGCTGCGGAACCCCAGCGCCACCTTCGACGCCGCGTATTACATGTCCTCGAACCCCGACGTCGCTGCGGCCGTGAACGACGGTCTGTATCGTTCGCCGCTCGAGCATTTCGTCCTGGCCGGGCTGGGTGAAAACCGCGCCCCCAACAGCGCCGTCGCCGGCTTCGATGCCGCCAGGTACCTGGCCGAGAATCCCGACGTCCAGGCCGGCGTCTCGGCCGGCGCCCACGTGTCGGCGCTCGACCACTATCTGAACTTCGGCGCGGCGGAAGCGCGTGCGGCATATACCGTCTCAGGCACGTCGGTGATCGGCTCGGGCAACGGCTTCACGGTTGTCGCGAGCTCCGGCACCGTCGACGAAGGCGGCACGATCACCTTCACCCTTCAGACCACGAATGTGGCGGCGGGCACGCAGTTCTCCTACTCGCTCGGCGGCATCTCTGCAGCCGACGTTCAGGGCGGTTCTCTCGTTGGCACGGCGACCGTCGATGCCAATGGCCGGGCCGTCGTCTCGGTGGCGCTGGAAGCCGACGGGGCTGCGGCGGTCGAGGGCGCCGAGTCCCTGACAGTCACGATCGCCGGCCACAGCGCTTCCACGATCGTCATCGACACCTGGAATGGCGCTGGCGCTACCGGCCAGACCCTCACGCTGCAGGCTTCCTCAGACGACTCCGTCGGAGGCGACGGAAACGACACGTTCATCTCCACCTTCTCGGATGTCGGCGGGACCTTCAACTCGACCGACGTCCTCGTCGGCGGATCGGGCACCGATACCCTGACGATCGGCCACTCGAACGATGCGTCCTACACTCTGAACGACGGGATGTGGTTCGGCGTCAGCGGCATCGAGCGGCTGGTGTTCACCAATACCGGCGCCGGCGCGATGACCGTCAACACCGGCAGCGCCTTCGGCGAGGCCTTCCAGGGAGGCGCGGACGTGACCGTGGTGACGACGGGCGTGGGGGCGATGAACTTCTTCATGGCCGCCAACAGCCGCGACAACACGCTCACCACGTCGTCCAACTCCGGCGCGCAGAACATCCAGATGGATGCCGGAGCAGACGTCGTGAACGCCACGTCCGGCGGCGGCAACATGATGATCGGCGGCGGTGCCGGCAACGATACGATCTCGCTATTCGCATCGACCGGCGCGGGTCTCAACACGATCAGCGGCGGCGAGGGTGCGGACACGATCCGTCTTTACTCGAACTTCTCCGCCTTCGATACGATCGTGGCGACCGACTTCGATGGCATGGTCAGCACGTCCAACTCGATCGGCGGTAGCGTCTCGGCCGGCGACACGATCACGTTCGGCAATGGCCTCGACCTGGTCTTCAACTTCGACGCCTCGGTCGATCGCCTCGACCTCGGCACGAGCGGCAGCGCCATTTCGGGTCTTGGGATGGACGAAGCCAGCTTTACCGGCTCGAGCACCATCTTCCTTTCCGGCAACTACTCCGGCGGCGTCTTCACGATCGCCGGGAACGGCGGCGGCTCGGACACGCTGGTCCTCGATACGACTTCTGCCGGGGACACGAGCATCGCGACCGCCGACACGTGGGTCCTGCTGGTCGGCGTGAATTCCAACAGCCTGGACGCCAACAACTTCATCTAAGGCGGCTCGCAAGCAACCGGAAACCCCGTCTCGTCCAGAGGCGGGGTTTTCGTTGTAGCGGAACTGGGGGCGATGCCGATGAAGAACGAGATCCGTCGAGCTCTCTCCACCTGCAGGGGCGCCTTCGCGGCGACGGCGCTCTTCAGCTTCGCCATCAACATGCTCTTGTTCGTCTCGCCGATATACATGCTGCAGGTCTACGACCGGGTCCTTCCCAGCCGCAGCGAGACGACCCTCGTCATGCTGTCGATGCTGGTGGCGGGTTTGCTCATGGCCATCGGCGTGCTCGAGTGGATCCGTACGCAGATCCTGGTCCGCGTCGGCGTCCGCATCGACCAGATGCTCAACCGCCGGATTCTTTCCGCAGTCTTTCACATCAACGGCGGCGGCAACGCGAACGCCATCCGCGACTTCGACATCGTCCGCGAGTTCTTCACCGGCAGCGGCTTTCTTGCCTTTCTCGATGCGCCCTGGGCGCCGGTCTTCATCGCCGTCTGCTTCATCATGCACCCGTGGCTCGGCATCCTGGCGTTGGGCGGATCGATCGTTCTCCTCTGCCTTGCCGTTGCCACCGAGCTGGTCAGCCGGAAGCCCCTCGCCGAAGCGACGCGGGAGGGCATCGCCGCCAGCAGCTTCGTCGAGAGCAGTCTCCGCAGCAGCGAGGCCGTTCATGCCATGGGGATGATGCCCGGCATCATCGACCGCTGGCTCGAAAGACGGGACCGCGTTCTCGCCGCCCAGGCGAGGGCGAGCGATCGTGCCGGCTTCCTCATGTCGGCGACCAAGTTCGTCCGGATGCTGCTGCAGTCGGCCATCCTCGGGCTCGGCGCCTACCTGGCCATCCTGAACGTCATCACGCCGGGAGCGATGATCGCCGCTTCCATCATCATGGCGCGCGCCCTGGCGCCGGTCGAAATGGCCGTCGGCCAGTGGCGGCAGTTCATCAATGCGCGGGCCGCCTATGGCCGCCTGAAAAGGCTGCTCGAGAGCGTGCCGCATGTTGCCCAGCCGATGCGGCTGCCGAAACCGCGTGGCGCCCTCGAGGTCGGCCATGTCCTCGCTGCGCCGCCGGGGAGCCGTGTCGCGGTTCTGAGGGGCGTGAGCTTCTCGCTCCAGCCTGGCGAGGCATTGGGCGTGATCGGTCCGAGTGCGGCCGGCAAGTCGACACTTGCCCGCACCTTGGTCGGGGTCTGGCCGATCGCCAGCGGCAAGGTCCGCATCGACAGCGGCGACATCCAGAACTGGAGCCGCGAGCAGCTCGGCCCCCATATCGGCTATCTGCCCCAGGACGTCTCGCTGTTCGACGGGACGATCGCCGAGAACATCGCTCGGTTCGGCCCGATCGATCCCGATGCCGTCGTTGCCGCGGCCCAGCAGGCCGGCGTGCATGACATGATCCTGCGCCTTCCCGACGGCTACGAGACCCAGATCGGCGGCGGCGTGCTCTCAGGCGGGCAGCGTCAGCGGATCGGCCTCGCTCGCGCGCTCTATGGCGACCCCGTTCTGGTCGTCCTCGACGAGCCGAATTCCAACCTCGACACCAGCGGCGAGCAGGCGCTGCTCGAGGCGATGACCCGGCTGCGCCAGCGTGGCGCCACGGTGATCGTCATCACGCATCGCATGAACGTCCTCGCCGCCGTCGCCAAGATCCTCGTGCTGAAGGACGGCCTGGTCGACAGCTTCGGTCCCCGCGACCAGATCCTTGCGGCGGTGACCCGACCGACCGTCGTGCCGCAGCGCGCCGGAGCCCCGCTCGTCGGCGCGCCGGCCCCCGAAGCGCAGGCCATCTAGGGGAGCCTGACCGATGACCCTGGTGAAATCCGATTTCGGCCAGACCTTGCAGGTGGGCAGGGGGCGAGCCTTCGATGAGAATGTCGTTGCCTTTCGGGCCCCTCATTCCCCTGCGCCGCCGCAGCTCTGGCGCCCGATCCTGGCCGGGATGGCGATCCTGCTCGTGGTCGTCGGCGGCTTTGGACTCTGGGCCGCGACGGCACCCATCGACGGCGCCATCGTCGCCCCGGGTACGATCATCTTCGAAGGCAAGAGGAAGTCGGTTCAGCACCTGGAAGGCGGCATCGTCGGCGAGATCCTCGCCAAGGACGGCGACCGGGTCCGCGCCGGAGACGTGCTGGTGCGCCTGGACCCGACCCGGGCGCAGGCAAATTCCGCGATCATCGAGAACCAGCTCAATGCTGCCCGTGCGCTCGAAGCGCGCCTGATCGCCGAGCGCGACGAGGCGGCCGGCATCGATTTCGCCACCGATCTGGTCCAGCGCCGGAACGATCCCCAGGTCCAGCAGTTCCTCACGCTTCAGGAGCGCCAGTTCCGGGATCGCCGGCAGTCCATCCAGAACCAGGTCGCGATCCTGAACGCCCGCGTCGAGCAACACCGGGCCGAAAGCCGCGGCCTAGACACCCAGCAGAGGAACAAGGACGCGCAGATCAGGCTGATCGATCGCGAGCTGGTCGGGCTCAAGGAGCTGCACGACAAGGGATGGGTCCCGATAACGCGCATCCTTGCGCTCGAACGCGAGACGGCGCGGCTCCGCGGGGAGCGCGGGGCAGACGTCGCCGGGATGGCCCGGATCGAGAATTCGATCGGTGAAGCCCGCTTGCAGATCATCCAGGCACGCCAGAAGTTCGCTGAGGAAGTGCTAGCCCAGCTGCGGGAGACCCAGAACCAGATCGCGGAACTCACCTCCCGCCTGGTCGCGGCCCAGGATTCGCTTCGCCGCATCGACATCGTCGCGCCCGAGACGGGCATGGTCCAGGCGTCCAAGGTCCTGACGGTCGGAGGCGTGATGATGGCGGGCCAGGAACTCATGCAGATCGTGCCCTTCAACGATCGCCTGCAGATCGAGGCGCGCATCCAGCCGCAGGACATCGAGTCGGTGGTGCAGGGGCAGGTTTCCGAGCTCAGGTTCACCGCGCTCAATCAGCGGACCACGCCGGTCATCGACGGTACGGTGACCTTGGTTTCTGCCGACCGGCTCGTCGACGACAAATCCAATGCCCCCTACTACCAGGCGACGATCGACGTGCCGTCGGACCAGATGGCCAAGCTGACCGGACATCGGATCCAGGCGGGAATGCCCGTCGACGTGCTGATCAAGACCGGCGAGCGCACCTTCCTTCAATATCTCTTGAAGCCGTTGAGCGACACGGTCGCCCGCAGTTTCCGGGAAAGGTGAGACGTCGCCGAATCGGCTGCTCTTTCGCGACCCGTCTTGTCGGACCTGATAATGTCGCGGTGTGACCGCGCCTGCTTCCGTTCTGCCTCCCGTCGATGCTCCGCGCCGGCCGAAATTGCCGCTGCCGCCCGGGGCGACCGACTGCCACGTGCATGTCTTCGCGCCGGCTGATCGCTATCCGTTTTATCCGGCCCGCGCCTATACGCCGCCGCCAGGAATCGACGCTTCCAGGCTGATCCGGATGCACGAGGCGATCGGCGTGTCGCGGGCGGTGCTGGTTGCCTCCAACGTCTATGCCGAGGATCTGCGCGCGACCGAGGACGCGCTGAGGGCGCACCCCGAGCGCTTCCGCGGCGTCGCGCTGATTCGGCCCGACGTCGCCGATTCCGAGCTCGACCGGCTCCATGCGCTCGGCTTCCGCGCGGTCCGGATCAACCTGGTGCTGGAGGGCGCGCTCCGGATGGAGCACCTGCCCAGGCTTGCACCCAGGCTCGCCGATCGCGGCTGGCATCTGGAGGTCCAGTCGAAGCCGGAGACGCTCGACGAAGTCGCCGACACGCTGCTGGCGCTGCCGGTCGATGTCGCGATCGACCATCTCTCCCTAATCCGGCCGGAGCACGGCGAGAACCATCCGGGCATCGCCGCGGTTCTGAAGCTGCTCGATCGCGGGCGCGGCTGGGCGAAGCTGTCCGGGCCCTATGTCGGCGAGCCGGGCGGACCGCGCTTTCCGAGGGCGGCGCTGCTGGCACGACGCTTCGCTGCGGCTGCGCCCGAGCGTTGCCTCTGGGGATCGAACTGGCCGCACCCGCAGGCGGTGCCGATGCCGGACGACGGCGATCTGGTCGACTGGCTCGCCGAGGCGGTGCCGGATGCGATCGCGAGGTCGCGCATCCTGGTGGACAATCCGGCGCGGCTGTTCGGGTTTCCGCGTCCGTGAACGATGCGCGCGCCGGTCTGGTCCGCCGCGCCTGGCGTCATGCGATCGCCCGCGCGCCGGGATCGGCGCCGGCCTACCTTGCGCTCGCCAAACTGGTCGCGCCGGCCGATGCCGTCGCAATCCTGGGCCGCGCCGACGCGATGGCCGGGACCTCGTCCGAGGTGGCGCGTACCTACGCTCAGGCGGCTTTCGCCGTGGGCGATGCGGCGCGCGCGCGGGCGAGGCTCATTCATGCGGTCGGGCATGAGGCGCGGGCCGACACGCTGACCGACCTCGGCGTGATCGAGGCCCGCCTCGATCTTGCCAGCGCGTCCACGCGCTTCCGCCAGGCGATCGCCTTCGAGCCCGGCCTCGCCGCGGCGCATTTCGCCCTCGCCAACCGCGGCGACAAGGCCGAAGACCGCTATCGCCGAGTGCTGGCCCGCGATCCCCGCCACGGCGGGGCGCTGGTCAACCTCGCCAATCTGTGGCGCGACGGAACCCGTCTCGGCGATGCGATCCGCTTGACCCGATGCGCCGTCGTGTTGTCGCCCGGCGATGCGGTCGCTCTCTTCAACCTCGCCGGCGCCCGGCATGTCGCCGGCGATGCCGCCGGCGCGGCACGTTCCTATCGGTCGGCGATCGCGATCGAGCCGCGCGGCGCCTGGCGTCTCCGCGAGGCCACGCTGCTGCCGCCGATCCTGGACACGGTCGAGGAAGTTGCCGCGTGGCGCCGCCGCTTCCTTGACCGCGTCGAGGCGCTGTCACGCGCGTCGGTTCGGGTCGAGGACCCCCTTGCCGACGGCCACTGGACCAATTTCCATCTCGCATATCACGACGAGGACGACCGGCCGCTGCAGGAGGCGGTCGCCAGGCTCTGGCGGCATGCGGCGCCGGCGATCGCGAGCGCGGACCTGAGGCGACACGACGGCCGGCCGCGGCTCGGCTTCATCTCCGCGTATTTCCGCGATCACACGATCGGGCACCTGTTCAAGCGGACGATCGCGGGGATCGACCGCAACCGGTTCGCCGTCGTCGTCGTCCGTGCCGGGGCCGCCGACGACACGGTCTCGCGATCGATCGCTGCGAGCGCCGACGAGGTCGTGACGCTGCCTGAGCATCTCCACAAGGCTCGGGAGATGCTCGCTGAGGCCAAACTAGACGCGCTGCTCTACACCGACATCGGCATGGACCCGTTCACCTACTACCTGGCACATGCACGTTTGGCGCGGCTCCAGATGGTCTCCTGGGGCCATCCGGTGACCACCGGCATCGAGGCGATCGACTTGTTCGTCTCGGCCGAGGCCTTCGATCGCGACGGCGCCGAGCCCGACTACACGGAAGGCCTAGCTCGCCTGCCGTTCCTGCTCCTCGACTGGCAGCCGGAGAAGGTCGATATCGCCGGCATCGAGCGATCGCGGCTCGGCATGTCGTCCGACGGACATGCCTATTTCTGTGCCCAGAGCCTGTTCAAGCTGCACCCGGCCTTCGACAGCGCGCTCGGCGAGATCCTGAGGCGCGACAGGGACGCGGTGCTGCACTTCGTCGAGGGGCATCGGCGCCCCTGGTGCGAGCGCATCGTCGCCCGCCTGGAGCGCGCGTTCCCCGGCGCGGGGAAACGCATCCGCTTCCTGCCGCGCCTGTCGGGTGCCGACTTCATCAGGGCGCAGGCGCTGGCCGACGTGGTGCTCGACACGCCGGGGTTCTCGGGGGGCAAGACCAGCCTCGAAGGCTTCTCGATGGGCCAGCCGGTGGTGGCGATGCCGTCCCGCTATTTGCGCGGCCGGCTCACCTACGGCTTTTACCGGCGAATGGGCCTCGACGACCTGGTCGCGGCCTCGCTCGACGACTATGTCGCGAAGGCGGTGCGTCTCGGCACGGATGCGAGCTACCGTACGGAGGCGAAAGCTCGTATCGCCGAGCGGGCGCCGCGGCTCTGGGGGACGGTCGAGTCCGTCCGCGCTTTCGAGGATCTGGTCTCGAGCCGAATCTAGTCGCCGAGCAGGGACGCCATCTTGAGCGCGACGCCGACCGAGCCCTCGACTTTGATCTTGCCGGTGGCGTAGGCGAAGGTCGGGTCGAGGTCCCCCGACAGCAGCTTCTCCATGTTCTCGAGCCCGATCGTGATCGTGGTGTCGGCATCCGCGTCGGCGTTGGTGATCACCGGCGGCGTCGACGTCCCGTCCCAATGGACGAAGCTGCCGTCGCCGACGTCGAACTTGACCTTGTAGCCAAGGCTCTGGGCGCGGCCGGCCCGCTGCCGAAGGTCTTCCGTCACCGACTCGAGACTCATGCGGAAACGCCTCCCTTTTGCGCGACTGTGCTTGTGTCCGCGCCGCCGCGCAAGCCGAAGGACGCGATCGTGTTGCCGAGCAGCGCGCCGATCACCAGCACGCCGCCGGCCAGCGCCAGAGCCGTCGGCTGCTCCCCGAGCGCGAGCCAGACCCAGATCGGCCCGAGGATGACCTCCAGCATCGCCAGCAATGCCACCTCGGCCGCGGCGAGGTAGCGCGCCGCCATCGTCACGAAGATCAGCGGCAATCCCACCTGGATCGTGCCCATGATGACGGCGACGCCGATCGACCGGCCATCGGTCGCGAGCGGCCAGGCGAAGGGGAGCGCCACCAGGATCGCGATGATCCCGGCGATCAGCACCGACGGCACCATGTCGACGCTGCCGCCGACCGCGCGCAGCGTCACCAGGTGGCCGGCGTAGCAGACAGCGAGGCCGAGGGCGTAGAGGTTGCCGGCAAGGCCCGAGCCTGTGTCGAGCGAGTCCCAGCACATGATGGTGACGCCGACGGCGCTGACGGCGAGCGCGATCCAGGTCCGCCGGCCGACCGGCTCGCCGAGGACGAGCTTGCCGAAGATCGCGGCGAAGAACGGCGTCGTCGACATGATGACGACCGTGTTGGCGATCGTCGTCGACTGTGCCGCCATCACGAAGCAGAAGAAGGTGCCGGCAAGGAAGCAGCCGCAGAGGATCCCGGCCCGGCCGGTGCCGGCGATCACCGGAACGAGGCGCCGCCCATGCTGGCCCGCCAGGAAGACGACGAGCACCAGGCTCATCGTGACCGAGCGCCAGAACACGATCTCCCAGGCCGTGGCTTCGGCGTGACGAACCAGAAGCCCGCCGAGGCTGAGCCCGCAGGCGGCGGCGACCGTCAGGAGGACGCCTTTCGCTCTGGGTGAGGTCATTTCACGCCGAACTGCAGCAGGCTCGGCGCCTTGTCGATGATCTCGGTCAGGATCTCCTCGGCGACGTTCAGGTTGCGCTTGGCGTCGTCGTCGAGGCGCGTCGCGTATCGTGGCTCGGCCAGCTTCTTCTTGGTGTCGTAGAGCGTCTTCAGCTCCTGGACGAAGACCTCGCGCGTGCCGAGCGGCAATTCGTTGCCCTGCGCCAGCACCCAGAGGAACTTGATGCTGGTCTTGATCAGCTGCTTGTAGGTGACCGCGGTCAGGTCGTCGAAGTGTCCCTGGAGACGCGGATCGGCGCCGCCCTCGAGATGGTCGAGGCGGCCTTCGATCAGGATCGAGAAGGTCTCGAACTCGCCGGTCTTGTTCCGGAAGTGCTGGTAGGCCTTGAAGCTGTTCTTGGCCGCCCGCTTCTGCACCTCCTCGGCGACGCCGGCGACCTCGGTCGCATGGACCTCGAGGGCGTCCAGCAGCTTCTGGACTTCGGCTTTCGGGTAGGACTTCTCGGCCATCGAGGAGGAGTGTATTAGGGGCGCCGACCATGCTCCACATCAACGATCTCGTCTACCGGGTGCAGGGGCGCCTGCTGTTCGATCACGCCTCGGCGGCCATCCCGGCCGGCCACCGCGTCGGCATGGTCGGCCGCAACGGCACCGGCAAATCGACGCTGCTCCGCCTGATCCTGGGCGAGACCCAGGCCGACGACGGCACCATCCGGATGCCGAACCGGGCAAGCCTCGGCGCGGTCTCCCAGGAGGCGCCGGGCGGCGACGAGACCCCGATCGACCACGTGCTCTCCGCCGACCTGGAGCGGGCCGCGCTCCTGGCCGAGCGCGAGGCTCATCCCGATCCGGTCCGCGCCGGCGAGATCGAGCTCCGCCTGATCGAGATCGAGGCTCATGCGGCGCCGGCCCGGGCGGCCCGCATCCTCGCCGGCCTCGGCTTCGACCACGAGGCGCAGCTTCGGCCGCTGAGTTCCTTCTCGGGCGGCTGGCGCATGCGCGTGGCGCTCGGCGCCCAGCTCTTCCGCCAGCCCGACCTGCTGCTGCTCGACGAGCCGACCAACCACCTCGACCTCGAGGCGACGATCTGGCTCCAGGGTTTCCTCGCTACCTACCCGGGTACGCTGCTGCTGGTCAGCCACGACCGCGAGCTGTTGAACGAGTCGGTCACGCACATCCTGCACCTGGACCAGCTCAAGCTCCGGCTCTTCACCGGCGGCTTCGACCGCTTCGCCGCGGCGCTGGCCGAGGAGCGGGCGCGGCTCACGGCCGAGGCCGAGAAGATCGAGGCCAAGCGCAGGCACATGCAGTCCTTCGTCGACCGCTTCGGCGCCAAGGCATCGAAGGCGACGCAGGCGCAGTCGCGCCTGAAAGCGATCGCCAAGCTGGCCAAGATCGAGGTCGCGGTCGACGCGCGGGCGCCCAACTTCACCTTCCCCGAACCCGCCGAGATGGCGCCGCCGCTGCTGCGCCTCGACCGCGTGACGGTGGGATATGGCGGCAAGCCGGTGCTGCGCCATCTCGACCTGGCGCTCGACCCCGACGACCGCATCGCGCTGCTCGGCGCCAACGGCAACGGCAAGTCGACCCTGGCGAAGCTGCTCTCGAACCAGCTTCCGGCGATGGACGGCGAGGTCTACCGGGCACCCCGACTCAGCACGGCGTTCTTCGCCCAGCACCAGCTGGAGACGCTGGATGCCGACCGCACGCCGCTCGAGCACATCGCCGAGCGCAAGCCCAAGGAGACCGAGACCCAGTGGCGGGCGAGACTCGGCCGCTTCGGCTTCACCGAGGACAACGTGAAGACCGTCGCCGCCAAGCTCTCGGGCGGCGAGAAGGCGAGGCTCGTCTTCTGCCTGATCAGCATGGATGCGCCGCAGCTCCTGATCCTGGACGAGCCGACCAACCACCTGGACATGGATGCGCGCACCTCGCTGATCGAGGCGATCGGTGATTTCCCGGGCGCGGTCATCCTGGTGAGCCACGACCCGCACCTGGTGCGGCTGGTCGCCGACCGGCTCTGGCTGGTCGAGGACGGCACGGTGAGGACCTTCGACGGCGACGTCGACGACTACCGCGACCATGTGCTTTCCCAGCGCCAGGAAGAACGGCGGGCGCAGCGCCAGGCCAAGAACGACGCCAAGCCCGAGAAGGCGCCGAAGACGGCCGCTGCCCGCCTGGACCGCGACAAGAAGCTGGCGCTGCGCAAGGAGGCGCGCGACGCCGAGGCCGAGATCGCGCGCCTGGAGAAGGAACGCGCAAAGATCGAAGCCGAGCTCGCCAACGGCAACGTCTACAAGGACAGCCCCGGCCGGGCCGCCGACCTCGGCCGCCGGCGCGGCGAGGTTGCGGACGCGATCGCTGCGGCTGAGGCGCGCTGGCTCGAAGCCTCGTCGGCGCTGGAAGCGGCGGGCGGCTAGCTCGCGACCTTGTTCGGCATCGGCCAGGGAAGGCCGACCAGGCGCGGGTCGCGCATCGGCTCCTCGAACTGCTTGAAGGGCACGAACCCGGCCTTCTGGTAGTTGCCGAGCGCGCGCGGGTGGTCGAGGTTGCAGGTGTGCACCCAGATGCGCCCGACGTCCGGCGCGCTCCACGCCGCATCGACCGCCTTCTCGAGCAGCCAGCGGCCGAGGCCGCGGCCGATGAAGTCCGGCATCAGCCCGAAGAACGACAGCTCGCACTCGCCCTCGACCTTGCGGTCGAGCTCGAAGTATCCGGCCGGCACCCCGCCGACATAGGCGACGGTGATCTCGACCTTCGGGTGCAGGATGATCTGTGACAGCTGGTCGTCGGAGAGGAAGCGCCGGCTGTACCAGTTCCAGGGACCGCCGACCGTGTTGAACAGGTGGCGATAGAAAGAGACCGTCGGCGGATCGAGGCGCATCAACGCCAGCTTCATCGCCGGCGTCGGCACCGGCGGCTTGGTTGGACGGCTCAGCATTTCGAGGGAGGTGACGGTCTGGGTCATCGGCGGCACTTGGGGGCCGCCCTTCAGCCACTTCGACATCACCATGCGCGGCTCGCAGGTGTATCCCAGCCTCTCGTAGACGTCGCGAACCTTGGTGTTGGTGTCGCGGATCAGCAGCATGACTTTCGGCATGCCGCGGCTCGCCAGCCACATCTCGGCGTGATGGATCATGGCGCGGCCATAGCCGTGCTTCTGCTCGGCCGGATCGACGGCGACGTAGTAGAGCCAGCCGCGATGTCCCTCCTCGCCGGCCATCACGCTGGCGACGATCTTTCCGCCCTTGATGCCGACGAACAGCTCGGAGGCGGGGCTGCGACGGCAGCGGGCGATGTCGTCGTGCGGGTCGTTGTAGGAGACGGTGAGGCTGCAGGTCTTCCAGAGGGCGGCGACGGCATCCTCGTCGCCGTCGCCGATCGCGCGGATTTCGAGGCCAGTCATGCCGGTCCCGTCGCCGCCGGCATGTCCTCGCGCAACCCCCATTCCGACCACGAGCCGTCATAGACCGGGACGTCGTCCTTGCCGATCAGGTAGGCGCCGAGGGCCACCACGCAGGCGGTGACGCCCGAGCCGCAGCTGGCGACGACCGGCCGTTTCAGGTCAAGGCCGGAGGCGTCGAACTTTGCCTTGATCTGGTCGGCCGGAAGGAAGGTCTTGTCCTTGGGATCGAGCAGGTCGGGGAAGGGGAGGTTGCGCGAGCCCGGGATGTGGCCCGGCCGGCCCGGCCACAGCTCCTTCTCCTCGCCCCGGAAGCGGCCGGCGGCACGCGCATCGACCACCTGCTCCCTGGTCCGGTTCATGTCGGCGCGGAGATCATCGAGCGAGCGGACCAGGTTCGGCCTGAAGCTCGCCTTGAAGGTCGCCGGCTTCGCTTGCGTCGGCTTGTCGGAGACCGGCCGTCCTTCGGCGATCCACTTCGGCAGACCGCCGTCCAGCACCGCGACGTTGTCGTGGCCGAAGATCCGGAACATCCACCAGCCGCGGGCGGCGGTCTGCAGCCCGACCATGTCGTAGCAGACGACCTTGTCGCCGTTAGAGATGCCGAGCCTTCCGACCTTCTCGGCGAAGATCTCCGGCGTCGGCAGCATGTGCGGGCGCGCATCGCCCGGCATCTTGATGTCGTCGATGTCGAAATGGACGGATCCCGGGATGTGCTTGGCCGCATGCTCGGCCTTGGCGTCGCGCTTCATCGAGTGGTGGAAGTAGGTGACGTCGATCACCTTCACCTTGGGGTCGTCGAGGTGCTGGGCGAGCCACTCGGTGGTAACGATGCCGTCAGGCTTGGCGTAGGTCATTTAGCGGCTCCGCCTTTCCAGCCAGGGAGGAACGGGAAGGCCTTTCTGATCGAGGAAGGCCGGGTTGAACAGCTTCGACTGATAGCGCGATCCGCCGTCGCAGAGGACCGTGACGATGGTGTGCCCCGGCCCCATCTTCTTTGCGACGCGGATCGCGCCGGCGACGTTGATTCCCGACGAACCGCCGAGCACCAGGCCTTCGTTCTGCACCAGATCGAAGATGATCGGCAACGCTTCCGAGTCCGGGATCTGCTCCTGGTCGTCGACGACGACGCCCTCGAGGTTCTTGGTGATGCGCCCCTGGCCGATGCCCTCGGTGATCGAGCTGCCATGGGACTTCAGCTCGCCATGGGCATAGTAGTTGTAGAGCGCCGCGCCCTCGGGATCGGAGAGCACGATCTTGATCTTGGGATTGCGCTCCTTGAGCGCCAGCGAGACGCCGCCCAGCGTGCCGCCGGATCCGACCGAGCAGGTGAAGGCGTCGACCTTGCCGAAGGTCTGCTCGAAGATCTCGGGCCCCGTGGTTGCGCGATGGCCCTCGCGGTTGGCGACGTTGTCGAACTGGTTTGCCCAGATCGCGCCGTTGGGCAGCTGTGCCGCCAGCTCGTTCGCGAGCCGCTCGGAATAGCGGACGTAGTTGTTCGGGTCGGCGTAGGGAACCGCCTTCACCAGCCTCAGGTCGGCGCCGCAGAGCCTGAGGAAGTCCATCTTCTCCTGGCTCTGGGTGTCCGGCATCACGATGACGGTCTTGTACCCGAGCGCATTGCCGACCAGCGCCAGGCCGATGCCGGTGTTGCCGGCGGTTCCTTCGACGATGGTGCCGCCGGGCTTGAGCCGGCCCTGCTTCACCGCGTCCATGACGATCGCAAGCGCGGCACGGTCCTTGACCGAGCCGCCGGGGTTCAGGAACTCGGCCTTGCCGAGAATCTCGCAGCCGGTCATCTCCGATGCCCGTCTGAGCCGGATCAGCGGCGTCTTGCCGATCGACCCTAGAAATCCGTCGCGCACGTCCATGTGAGAAACTCCGCCGGGAGGATATTTAGCGGTAGACAGGGAAGCCGCATTCTAGGCAGTGTCCGGCCGATCCGAAACCTTCGACCGCGGCGCGCGCATGCCGACCACCGAGCTCCAGTACGGTATCCATCCCGGGCTCAGGTTCGCCAGCCTGCTCGACGGCCACGGGGCCTGCCGCGACCTCGGCTGGGACGACGTGCGCAGCTGGCGCATCGACCAGGGCGTGCTCTGGCTGCACCTCGAGCGCGACGACGAGCATGCCCGGCGCTGGCTCCGCGAGGAGAGCGGCATCGACCCCGTGGTGGTCGACGCGCTGCTCGCCGAGGAAGCCCGTCCCAGGGTCGAGGACTACGACGACGCGCTCCTGATCGTGCTCCGCGGCGTCAACCGCCACGATCGCGAGAATCCCGAGGACCTGGTCCCGGTCCGGCTCTGGATCGACCGCAACCGGGTGATCTCGCTCCGCGACAAGGACCACTACCTGATGGCGCTCCGCGAGATCCGCGAGGCGCTGATCAAGGGCAAGGGGCCGGTCGGTCCCGGCGAGCTGTTCGCGCGCATCGCCGATCGCATCATGCAGCACGTCGAGCCGGTGGTCAGCGAGCTCGAGGACGATGTCGACGCGCTCAGCCACAACTTCGACCGGCTGGAGACGGCCGAGGTCCGCGACAAGCTCGCCGACTATCGCCGGCATGCGATCCAGCTTCGCCGCTACCTGGCGCCGCAGCGCGAGGCCCTCTATCGCCTGCAACTCGAGGACGCAACCTGGCTCACCAAGCGCGACAAGGTCCGGATCCGCGAGGTCACCGATCGCACGCTCCGCTTCCTCGAAGACCTGGACGCCATTCGCGACCGCACGATGATCCTGCACGAGGACCTGACGGCGCTGGTCAGCGAGCGCATCGCCCAGACCTCGAACCGCCTGACCGCGATCACCGCGATGGCGCTGCCGCCGACGCTGCTCGCCGGCGTCTACGGCATGAACCTGGAAGGCATCCCCTGGCACGGCGAGCCGTGGGCCTTCGGCGCCGTTTGCGCCATCATCATCGCGATGTTCCCGATCGAGATCTGGTTCCTCAAACGGCTCAAGTGGCTGTAAGCAAACGGTTAATCTGGTCGCCTACAGTCCATTTCCTTGACAAGGTGAAACGACCGCGCCGATGATCGGCGATCGGCAGCCCTTCGGGCGCCATTGTTATTTCTGCAGGGAGGTTTTTCCGATGACTAGGATCTCTGCCGCCTTGGCGGCGGTGCTGCTCGCTTCGACCGCCGTTCCGGCGCTCGCGGCGACCCCCAGGGACGCGCTGGTGATCGCGGCGACGATCGACGACATCACCAGCCTCGATCCGGCCGAGATCTTCGAGTTCTCCGGCGGCGACGTCGCCAACAACGTCTACGACACGCTGCTGTCGATCGATCCGAAGGCGCTCGACAAGGGCTACGTTCCGGGCATCGCCGAGAGCTGGTCGGTCTCCGCCGACGGCCTCACCTACACCTTCAAGATCCGCCAGAATCTCAAGTTCCATTCGGGCAACCCGATCACCGCCGACGACGTGGTGTTCTCGCTCGCCCGCGCGGTCAAGCTGAACAAGACCCCGGCCTTCATCCTGAACCAGTTCGGCCTGACCAAGGACACGGTCGACCAGAAGGTCCGCAAGACCGGCACGCATGAGGTGGTGATGACCATCGACAAGGCCTTCGCGCCGTCGATGGTGCTGAACTGCATGACCGCGACCCTCACCTCGGTCGTCGACATGAAGGTCGCGATGGCGAACCAGAAGGACGGCGACTTCGGCTACGAGTACCTGAAGACCCGTTCCGCCGCCTCCGGCCAGTACAGGCTGGTCAACTGGAAGGCCTCCGACGGCTATACGCTCGAGCGCGTCGACGGCAACTGGCAGGGCGACGCGACGCTCAAGCGCGTCATCGTCCGCCACGTCCCCGAGACCGCTTCGCAGCGCCTGCTGCTGACCAAGGGCGACGTCGACATCGCCCGCGACCTCAGCCCCGACGACGTCGATGCGGTGAAGAAGGATCCGAACCTGAAGGTCGAGGACGACCTGAAGGGCCGTATCACCTACTTCTCGGCCAACCAGAAGCACCCGATCCTGTCGAAGCCGGGCGTGGTCGAGGCGATGAAGTACCTCGTCGACTACGACGGGCTCCGCGCGACGATCCTCCGCGGCCGCGCCGTGGTGCACCAGGCGTTCGAGCCGCGCACCTTCCTCGGCGCGATCGACGACGCGCCCTACCGGCTCGACGTCGAGAAGGCCAAGGACCTGCTGACCAAGGCGGGATATCCGAACGGCTTCAACATCCAGATGGACGTGCGCTCGGGCTACCCGACCACCGAGATGGCGCAGTCGATCCAGTCGACCTTCGCCCGCGCCGGCATCAAGATGGAGATCATCCCGGGCGACGGCCGCCAGACGCTGACCAAGTATCGCGCCCGCACCCATGACCTCTACATCGGTGCCTGGGGCCCGGACTATCCGGATCCGCACACCAACGCCGACACCTTCGCGCGCAATCCCACCAACAACGCCGACGACGCCAAGGGCACCGGCTATCTCACCTGGCGCAACGCCTGGGCGATCCCGCAGATGACCGTCCAGACCGACGCCGCGGTCATGGAGAAGGACAACGGCAAGCGCGCCCAGATGTACGGCGACATCCAGCGCGAGCATCAGCGCACCTCGCCGTTCGTCATCATCTACCAGCAGCTGGTCCAGACCGGCATGCGCAAGAACGTCCAGGGCTTCCACTCGGGCGGCCCGGTGTCGAGCGCCTACTACTGGACCGTGAAGAAGTAACCCACGCTTGACGCAGACGACGGTTACGGCCGCGACGGGAAGCTCACGCTTCCCGTCGCGCTACGTTTGGGCGGTCCTCAAGGTGGTCGGCACGGTTCTGCTGACTTTCCTAGGCCTCCTTCTCATCACCTTCCTGATCGGCCGCGTGGTGCCGGTCGACCCCGTGCTCTCGGCGGTTGGCGACCGGGCCTCGCACGACACCTATGAGCAGGCCCGGCGCGAGCTGGGGTTGCACCTGCCGCTCTGGGAGCAGTTCCTCAACTACGTGCTCCAGGTGCTGAAGGGCGAGCTCGGCAAGTCGGTGCTGACCGCCAACACGGTCGTCGACGACATCAAGCGGGTGTTCCCGGCGACGCTGGAGCTCGCGACCACCGCGACATTCCTCGGCGTCGCGTTCGGCGTGCCGATGGGCGTCGTCGCCGCGGTCAACCAGGGGCGCTGGCCCGACCAGGTCGTCCGCCTCCTCGGCCTCTTCGGCTACTCGATGCCGGTGTTCTGGCTGGGCTTGATGGGGCTCCTGCTGTTCTACGGCATCCTCGACGTCGCCGCGGCGCCGGGGCGGGTCGACTTCGCCAACCTCGACGTGGTCGAGACCATCACCGGGCTGATCGTGGTCGATGCCGCGATCCAGGGCGAGTGGGAGGTCTTCTTCGACGCGCTCCACCACCTGGTTCTGCCGGCGTCGGTGCTGGGCTATTTCTCGCTTGCCTATATCAGCCGCATGACCCGCAGCTTCATGCTGGAGCAGCTGCGCCAGGAATACGTGACCACCGCGCGGGTGAAGGGTCTCTCCGAGACGCGGGTGATCTGGCGCCACGCGCTCGGCAACGTCATGGTGCCTTTGATCACCGTGATCGCGCTCTCCTACGCCAACCTGCTCGAAGGTTCGGTGCTGACCGAGACGGTCTTCGCCTGGCCCGGCCTCGGGCTCTATCTCACAAATTCGCTGCTTGCCGCCGACATGAACGCGGTGCTGGGTGCGACTCTGGTGGTCGGCACGATCTTCATCGGCATCAACCTGCTCTCGGACCTGCTCTACCGGCTGGTCGACCCGAGGGCCAAGTGATCACGCTCCGCACCTGGCTCACCGCCGACACGCCGACCTCGCGCAACCATGCGCGTGCGATCCAGGCCTATCTCTCCTGGCGGGCGCTCGCGTCCAATCCGCTGACGGTGATCGGTCTGCTGATCGTCGTTGCCCTGGTCGTCTTCGCCGCGCTGGCGCCGCTGCTGGCGCCGCAGTCTCCGATCGCTGTGGATCTGACTGAGCGCTTCATCCCGCCGGGCGCCCAGCACCTGTTCGGCACCGACGAATTCGGTCGCGACATCCTTTCGCGCGTCCTCTATGGCGCCCGGGTCACCCTCTACATCGTGGTCCTGGTCGCGGTGACCGCGGCGCCGGTCGGCCTTCTGGTCGGCACGGTCGCCGGGTACTTCGGCGGCTGGGTCGATGTCGTGCTGATGCGGATAACCGACATCTTCCTGGCCTTTCCGCGGCTGATCCTGGCGCTCGCCTTCGTTGCGGCGCTCGGCCCGGGCATCGAGAACGCGGTGCTGGCGATCGCCCTGACCGCTTGGCCACCCTATGCGCGGATCGCGCGCGCCGAGACGCTGACGATCCGCACCAGCGACTTCATCGCCGCGGTGCGCCTCCAGGGCGCTTCCGGTGCGCGCATCGTCCTCGGCCACGTGATCCCGCTCTGCAGTTCGTCGATGATCGTCCGCGTCACGCTCGACATGGCGGGCGTCATCCTGACCGCGGCGGGCTTAGGCTTCCTCGGCCTCGGCGCGCAGCCGCCGCTCGCCGAATGGGGCGCCATGGTCTCGACAGGCCGGCGCTATCTCCTGGACTTCTGGTGGGTCGCCACCATTCCAGGACTCGCGATCTTCACGGTCAGCCTAGGCTTCAACCTGCTCGGCGACGGGCTCCGCGACGTCCTCGATCCGAAGAACTCATGAGCCAGAAGCTGCTTTCCGTCGAGGGCCTCGAGGTCCGCTTCCATACGCCGAAGGGCATCGTCGAGGCGGTGCGCGGCATCTCCTTCGATGTCGGCAAGGAGAAGGTCGGCATCGTCGGCGAGTCGGGATCCGGCAAGACGATGACTGGCCGCTCGGTCCTCCGCCTGGTCCGACCGCCGGGCGAGGTCAGGGCGAAGCGGATCGACTTCGACGGGATCGACCTTCAAGGCCTGGACGAGGTCGAGATGCGCGAGATCCGCGGCAGGCGGATCGCGATGGTGATGCAGGACCCGAAGTTCTCGCTGAACCCGGTGATGACCGTCGGCCGGCAGATCGCCGAAGCCTATCTGGTCCATCACAAGGTCGCGGCGGCGCAGGCGCGCGAGCGGACGCTCGAGATGCTGGCGGCGGTCAAGATCCGCGATCCCGAGCGCGTCTACGGCCTCTATCCGCACGAGGTCTCGGGCGGCATGGGCCAGCGCATCATGATGGCGATGATGCTGATCCCCGATCCCGACCTGCTGATCGCCGACGAGCCGACCTCGGCCCTCGACGTCACGGTGTCGATGCAGGTGCTGGCGATCCTCGACGACCTCGTGACCCAGCGCGGCATGGGCCTGATGTTCATCAGCCACGACCTCAACCTGGTCGCCAGCTTCTGCGACCGGGTCGTCATCATGTATGCCGGTCGCATCGTCGAGACCTGCAAGGCAAGCGAGCTCCAGCAGGCGAAGCATCCCTATACGCAAGGCCTGCTCGCTTCGCTGCCGAGGATCGACCGGCCGGTCGCAGAGCTCTCGGTGCTTTCCCGCGATCCGGCCTGGCGCGACGGGCCGGTGGTCGTCGATGGAGTAATGCGCTCGTGATCGAGGTCCAGAATCTCGCTGTCACCTTCGGCGAGGGCGCCTCGGCGATCCGGGCGGTCAACGGCATCGACTTCCGCGTCGCCGCCGGCGAGACCTTCGGCCTCGTCGGCGAGTCCGGTTCAGGCAAATCGACGGTGCTGCGCGCGCTCTCCGGCCTCAACCCGGATTGGACCGGCGCCATGCGCGTCGACGGCCAGGCGCTCGACCGCAAACGCAGCAAGGCCTTCTACAAGCTGGTCCAGATGGTGTTCCAGGACCCCTACGGCTCGCTCCACCCGCGCCACACGGTCGACCATGTCCTGGCCGAGCCGCTGACGATCCACGGCATGCTCGACGTCGACCGGCGGATCGAGCAGGCGCTGGCCGAGGTCGGGCTCGGTCCCGCCTTCCGCTTCCGCTATCCGCACCAGCTCTCCGGCGGCCAGCGCCAGCGCGTCGCCATCGCGCGTGCGCTGATCCTCGAGCCCAAGGTGCTGCTGCTCGACGAGCCGACCTCGTCGCTCGACGTCTCGGTCCAGGCCGAGATCCTGAACCTGCTGCAGCGCTTGAAGCGCGAGCGCGGCCTCACCTTCATCCTGGTCACGCACAATCTCGCCGTGGTCGCCCACATGTGCGACCGCCTCGCGGTGATGAATGCCGGCCGCATCGTCGAGGAGATGACGGTATCCGACCTCCGCAAGGGAGCGGCGCGCCAGGCCTATACGCTGCAGCTGTTCAACGCCTCGCTGGGATACGACCGCGCCAAGGCGAAGGAGCTGATCACCTTCGCCTGATGGGCGTTGCGCTCCCGGCTAGCGTGCCCGCGCCCGATCGGATGGCCGGTAGACCGGCGCGTCGAGCGGGGCGAGCGGCGCGCGCCCGCGGATGATGTCGGCTGCCTTCTCGGCGATCATGATGACCGGGGCGTTGAGGTTGCCCGACACGATGTCGGGCATGATCGAGGCGTCGACCACCCTGAGGCCGTCGAGCCCATGGACGCGCAAGCTTCCGTCGACCACCGCGGTCGGGTCGGTACCCATCCTGCAGGTTCCGCAGGGATGATAGGCGCTGTCGGCGCGGGCGCGCACGAAGGCATCGATCTCGGCGTCGGTCCGCCCGTTCCGGCCGGGCTGGATCTCCTCGCCGCGAAAAGGGTCGAAGGCGGCTTGCGCGAACACGTCGCGCGCACGCTTGACCGCGTCGCGCATCTCCAGCCGGTCCTGTTCGGTCGACAGGTAGTTCGGCTGCAGCAGGGGATGGTCGGTGGACCTTGCCGAGCGGAGGCGGATGTCGCCGACCGATGTCGCCCGCATCGGCCCGACATGGACCTGGAAGGCGTGACAGTCGCCGGGCTTCCGGCCGTGATCGTTGACGACCGACGGCAGGAAGTGGAACTGGAGGTCGGGATGAGGCACCGACTCGTCGCGGCGGATGAAGGCGCCCGCCTCCAGATGCGCCGAGGCGCCCCATCCTGTCCTCAGCAGGAACCACTCGATGCCGATCCTAAGCTTGGTCAGCGGATTCTCGACCGCGTAGAGCGTGATCGGCTGGGTGCAGGCGTACTGCACATAGAGCTCGAGGTGGTCCTGCAGGTTCCGTCCGACGCCCGGCAGGTCGTGGACCACCGGGATGGCGTGCGCGCGTAGATGGTCGGCCGGGCCGACGCCCGACAGCATGAGAAGCTGCGGCGAGTTGATCGCGCCGCCGGAGAGGATCACCTCGCGTCTCGCGCGCGCCTCGATCGCCTGCCCATCGGTGCGGTAGGCGACGCCGATGGCGCGGCCGCGGTCGAACAGCACGCGCTCGGCGAGCGAGTTCACCGAGACCGCGAGGTTGCGCCGTGACCGCACCGGCTTGAGATAGGCGCTTGCGGCCGACCAGCGCCGGCCGCGATGGATGGTCATGTCCATCCGCCCGAAGCCTTCCTGCTGGAAGCCGTTCATGTCCTCGGTGAAGGGATAGCCCGCCTGGATGCCGGCCTGGATGAAGGCGTCGAACAGCGGGTTTGACGTCGAGCCGGTCGAGACGTGCAGCGGACCGTCGCCGCCGCGATAGAGGTCGCCGCCCTTGGCGCGGGTCTCGGCCTTCTTGAAGTAGGGCAGGACGTGGGCGTAGCCCCACGACTCGAGTCCCGGCGTCTTCGCCCAGCGGTCGTAGTCCCAGGCGTGCCCGCGCACATAGACCATCGCGTTGAGCGATGACGACCCGCCGAGCACGCGCCCGCGGGGCCAGTACAGGCGCCGGCCGTTCATATGCGGCTGCGGCTCGGTCTCGTAGTGCCAGTTGTAGCGGTCGTCGCAGAGATTGTAGGTGAGTGCCGCCGGCATGTGGATCTTCCACGTGCGGTCGGCGGGACCGGCTTCGAGCAGCAGGACGCTGGCGTCGGGATCCTCGCTCAACCGGTTCGCCAGGACGCAGCCGGCGGATCCGGCGCCGACGACGATGTAGTCGTATTCGGCCTTCCCGCTCATCTCCGGTCGTTCATCGCCGGCGGGATTGCCGCGCCTTGCCCGTTCAGCTCGAGATCGAGGAAGCGCTGGGCGATCGCGCGCGCCACCTCGACGTCTCGCGCGCCGGAGAGCGCGGCGTTGAGCCAGAGACCGTCGATCATCGCCGCGAGTCCCTTCGCCGCCCGTATCGCCGCCGCGGGCGGCAGCGCCTGGGCGAACGCATGATGCAGGTTGGAATGGAGGCGGCGATGGTTGATCCGCTGCAGCCGCGCGAGCCTGGGCTCGTGCCGTGCCTGCGACCAGAACACCAGCCAGGCGGCGACCACCGGTGGCGCGAACTGGCTCGGCGCGAAGTTGCCGTCGACGATGGCCTGGAGGCGGTCACGCGGCGTCGTCGCCCGGGCCAACCGGCCCACGACCTCGCGCCGCAGCTCGGCAAGCAAGGCGCGCATCGAGGCTTCGAGCAGCTCGCCCTTGCCGCCGAAGTAGTGGTGGATGATCCCCGACGAGACTCCGGCTGCCTGGCTGATGCGATGGACCGTCGTCTCGCTGTAGCCGTAGCGGCCGATCGACGAGATCGTGGCGTCGATCAGCTGGCGACGGCGGATCGGTTCCATCCCGAGCTTGGGCAAGTCTCTCTCCTCGTGCCTGGGTCCGGTGGGGGTATTTTAATTGGCCGTCCAATTAAAATAAAACCTCTTGTACGACGGGGCTTTGCACTAGAGTGGAGCGGCCTTCGGGGAGCCATTTCCATGCCGAGCATCGTCGCCGGATCGAGGACGGCGGACGTCGATCTGGTCGCCTTCGACAAGGACGGCACGCTGATCGACTTCCACCATCTGTGGAGCCGGAAGGCGCGGCTGGCGGTGGAGGCCGTGGCGCGGGCGGCGGGCCTCGGCGCCGATCTCGAGCGCGAGCTCTATCGCTCGATCGGCTACGACCCCGAGACCGGATCGGCACTGTCCGACGGGCCGCTTTCGATCAGCACCATGCCGAAGCTCCATACGATCTGCGCCACCGTGCTCTACCAGCATGGGCTCGACTGGCATGACGCGGAAGACGTCGCGCGTCGCGCATTCTCCGGCGCGCTCGGCGCCATTCCGACCGTGGACCTGGTCAAGCCGCTGGGCAGGGTCGAGCCGCTGTTCCGCCAGCTCACCCAGGCGGGCGCCCGCATCGCCATAGTCACGTCCGACGACCGCGACGCGACCCAGGCGACGATGTCGCTGCTCGGTCTCGACCGCTATGTATCGGCGCTGGTCTGCGGCAACGACGCGATCCCCAGCAAGCCGGCGCCCGATGCGCTGTTCCATCTCAGCGAGCGACTCAACGTTCCGCCGAGGCGCATGGCGATGGTCGGCGACACCGTCGGCGACCTCGCCACGGCCACTGCTGCCGGCGCAGGCTGCCGCATCGGCGTCCTGAGTGGCACCGGCCGGCACGACGATCTCGCGCCGCATGCCGACGTGCTGATCGCGTCGATCGACGAGATCAGGGTATTGGACCGATGACCGCCGAGTTGCCCGTGCAGCGCCTGTTCATCCACGGCGGCTACGTCGATGCCCGCTCGGGGCAGACGTTTGAGAGCATCAATCCGGCAAACGGACTGCCCATCGCGGTCGTGCAGCAGGCCGGCGCAGAGGATGTCGAGCGCGCGGTCGAGTCCTCGGAGAAAGGATTCGCCGCCTGGTCGGCGATGACGGGTGCCGCCCGGGGCCGCATCCTCGGGCAGGCAGTCCGCCTTCTTCGCGAGAGAAACCGGGAGCTCGCCGAGCTGGAGGTCGCCGATACAGGCAAACCGATCCAGGAGGCGATCGAGGTCGACGTGCTGAGCGGCGCCGACTGCATCGAGTATTTCGCCGGCCTGGCCGCCAGCCTCTCCGGTCAGCACATCGAACTGAAGCAGGCCTTCGCCTATACAAGGCGCGAGCCGCTCGGCGTCTGCGCCGGGATCGGTGCCTGGAACTATCCGCTGCAGATCGCCTGCTGGAAGTCAGGCCCGGCACTCGCCTGCGGGAACGCGATGATATTCAAGCCGGCGGAGCAGACGCCGCTGACGGCGCTCAAGCTCGCCGAGATCTACCGGGAAGCGGGCGTTCCTGACGGGGTCTTCAACGTGGTCCAGGGCGGAGCCTCGACCGGAGAGCTTCTGGCGGCCCACCCGCGCATCGCCAAGGTGTCGTTCACCGGATCGGTCCCGGTCGGGAAGCGCGTGATGGCGACCGCGGCCGGCACCCTGAAGCATGTCACCATGGAACTCGGCGGCAAGTCGCCGCTCATCATCTTCGGCGATGCCGATATCGAGGAAGCCGTCTCGGCGGCGATGCTCGCCAACTTCTATACGCAGGGCGAGGTCTGCACCAACGGGACGCGCGTGTACGTCCAGCGCGAGATCCTGGAGAAGTTTCTGGCGCGGCTGACCGAGCGCACGCGCCGGCTGCGCCTCGGCGATCCGATGGACCCGGCGACGCAGGTAGGCGCGCTCATCTCGGCCGAGCACAGGGACGCGGTCCTCGCCTACATCGAGGCGGGAAGACGGGAAGGGGCCACGCTTCTGTGCGGCGGCGGACCGCCGGCCGATCCGGCGCTGGTGCGCGGCTTCTACGTCGAGCCGACGATCTTCTCGGCGGGCAGCGACGGCTTGCGGATCGTGCGCGAGGAGATCTTCGGGCCGGTCATGACCGTGCTCGCCTTCGATGGCGAAGACGAAGTGGTCCGGCGCGCGAACGCCACGCCGTTCGGCCTGGCCGCCGGCGTCTTCACCCGCGATCTCGCCCGCGCGCATCGCGTGGTCGGCCGGCTCGAAGCCGGCGTCTGTTGGATCAACAACTACAACATCACCCCGATCGAGGTTCCGTTCGGAGGGGTGAAGCAGTCCGGCATCGGCCGCGAGAACGGAGTCGCCGCCATCGATCAGTACACCCAGCTGAAGAGCGTGTACGTCGAGCTCGGCAAGGTCGCCTGTCCTTACGAATGATTTCGGCGATCAGAGAAGTTCCGCCAGCATGCGGGCGGCCCGCTCGGCGCCGTCGGCCTCGACCGGCCTGAACCGGGTCGGCGCATGCAAGGTCTCGACCATCGCCTCGGCGATCGCCTCCGGCGTCGAGGTCGCGAACTCCATGCGCTTTCCGGCGCCGTACCGGTCGAGACGGTGGGCGACGTGGAAGTTCTGCTCGAAGTGGTTCCTCAAGGGGAAATAGAGGAACGGGGTTCCGGCCGCGGCGAGCTCCATGCAAGTCGTGAGCCCGCCCTGGACCAGTGCCAGGTCGCACGCAGCGAGATGGCGGTCGAGATCCGGGACGAAGGCGCGCACCTCGACGCCTGAGGGAGCGGCGAGCGAGGCGGGATCGATGCGCGGGCCGGCCACCAGGATCATGCGCAGGTCGGGCAGCCGGCTGTGGACGGTGGGCCAGGCGTCGAGGATGCGCCGGATCAGGTGGGTACCGACGCCCGATCCGCCGACGGTGACGATGCAGACGCGTTCGTCGGGCCGATAGCCCAGGGTGCGGCGGAGTTCGGCGCGATCGCCGAAGGTGCCGGGATGCCGGCCGATGATGTAGCCGGAGAAGTCGAAGTGCCTGGGGATCCAGTCGCGCATCGCCGGCAGATCCTTGCCGAAGGACTGCTGGATCACGTCGTCGGGATTGCCCACGAAGATGGCGCGGTCGCGCACGCCGGGGTGGCGCTCGATATGGCCGATCATCTCGGCGTTGTAGTCGGCGGTCAGGAAAGCCTCGCGCTCGCCGTTTTCCGGCATCGGCACGAATCCGACGAAGTCGGTGAGCCAGGCAAGCGCCGACTTCTTCAGCTCCGGATGCTCGTGCCAGTAGTGGTCGACGTCCCAGGCCTCGTCGGCGATCACGAGGTCGTAGCCGCCGGATTCGACCGCGTCCTGGAAGATCATGAAGTTGGCGATCAGCACCTCGTCCATGCGGCGGATCGCCTGGAAGGCGTTGAGGTCGTGCTCGCCCGACTCGAGCTCGATGTGTTTGGTCTCGCTCGCCAGCCGTGCGCTGAGCGGGTGGACGCGCTCACCGGCGGCATCGAGCAGGCGGGTCACCGGGTCCTGCGCCAGCCAGTCGACCTCGAGGTCGGGCTTGAGCTTGCGCAGCTCGCGGGCGACCGCGATGTCGCGGCGCCCGTGGCCGAGACCGATGGGCGAGGAGAGATAGAGCGCCTTTCGGGTTTTGTTGATTGGGGCCTCGCCGGTCGTTGCCGCCTTCCGTTTCGGCCGGGCGATGCCGAGCCGGCGATCGAGGAAGTCGACGATCAGCGTATTGGCCTTCGCCGGGAAGCGGCCGAGCGGGTTGTGGCCGCCGCCCGGGATGGTCACCATCTCGGCCCGGGTCAGCTCCGCCACGAGCTTCGCGCGTGCATACGGCTGGATCCGGTCGTCGTCGCCGTGGATCACCAGCACCGGGCAGTCGATCCGGCGGTACATCGCCTCGCTGGCGTCGAAGGACGGGGGCGTCGCGCGGGCCTCGACGGTCCGGGCCAGCACCGGGCCTGTGGTGTCGTTGGCCCAGCCGATCCCATCCTCGATCTGCTTGGTCGAGTGCGGCTCGGAGAAGATGTTGCGAATGAAGTGCTCGGTGAAGTCGGGGTAGTCGGTATGCCAGTAGTCGCGGTTGTACTTGCTCCAGCCCTCGAACCGTTCCTGCTTGGTCAGGAAATGCGCCGGCCCCATGTACGGGTAGCCCGGGCCGACGGTCGCCGCGGTGCCGGCGAGGATCAGCGCCTTCACCCGCTCGGGATGGTAGGCGGCGAGAACGCAGGCGAGCGTGCCGGCGAAGGAGAGCCCGACGATCACCGCCTTGCCCGCATTCGTCGCGTCCATGACGGCGACCAGGTCCGCCACGAAGCTGTCGAGCGTGTAGGCGGAGACCTCCGCCGGCCGATCGGACTTGCCGTTGCCGCGGCCGTCATAGGTGATGCAGCGGAAGCGCTCGCTCAAGTAGGGCAGCTGCGCCTTGTAGACGCGGGAATGGACGATGCTCCAGGGCGGCGGGAAGACGAGGGTCTCCGGCCCGTCGCCATAGATCTCGTAATGGAGCCTCACGCCGTCGCGGTCGACGAAGCCTTCCTGGGTGGGCAGCTTTGCGCGCATTCGGTCACTTCCTCGATGGGGCACCTTCGGCAAGACGGATGAGATCGCCGATCCGCCGCAGCACGGGGCGCACGGGCGTTCCCTTCTTGTCGATGCCGAGCAGGTAGAGGCTCTCGGCGCCGATGAAGACGTTGGCGGCAAAGGCTCCGATTTCCTCGGGCGAGAACGGGCCGAGCCGGCCGAGCCTGCTCTCGGCGCGTCGGGCGACACCGACGATGAGGTCGAACCATCCCATGATGCCGGCGCGGATCACCTTGGCGACCGCCGGGTCGGCCCAGCTCGCCGCGATCAGTTCCTGGAGGACGCGCACGTATCCGGACTCGATGTCGTCGTCGAGATAGTCGCAGGCCCGGTCCCACTGCTCGGAAAGTGAGAGCGCCGTATCGCCGACAAGCGCGTTCTGGCGGTCGAGCAGCTGGGCATTCAGGTGCTCGAACAGCGCCAGCACCATCCCCTGCTTGGAGCCGAAGTGATAGTGGATCTGGCTCAGCGGCACGCCAGCCTCGGCCGCGACGTCGCGGGTCGAGAGCCCGGCATAGCCGTTCCGGCGCAGCACCTTCTTGGCAGCTTCGAGCAGCGACGCGCCGGTCTCGGGTTTCTTTGCCGATGCGCGCGCCATTCCAGTCCTTCGCCATATAATTCGGTCGACCGACCGAAATTTAGGGCCGCGGATCAGTCGAGTCAAGCGCCGGCCTGGTGCGCTGCTAACCAGGCCGGCGCGATTGCGACGCCGAGGTCAGTTCGGGCGCCTGGTCGCCTGCACCAGCCGGTGCATGCCTTCGACATTGAGCTCGCGCATCTGCTGGTAGCCGGACCAGTCCTTGTACTTCTCCATGGTCACGGCTTTCTTGATGTCGTCCAGCGACTTGCCCTCGCGGGCGAGCCTGGTCACGTCGGCGCGCAGTTCCTCCATCAGTTCGCGGAAGGCGACGGCATCGGCCTTGGTGCCGAGCGGGCCGTGGCCGGGCGCCAGGATGTCGAAGCTCATCGCCTCGACCCGCTTGAGCGAGTCGATCCACTCCTGGAGGTATCCGTCGGGGAAGTCGCGGAACGGCATCGCCTTGACCGGGATGAAGTCGACCGCGAACAGGATCTTCTCCTTCGGGAAGCGCATCACCAGGGAGTTGTCGGAGTGGTTCTTGCCGACGTAGGTCAGCTCCAGCTCCGTGCCGCCGAGCTCGATGGTCAGCGCGTCGTCGAAGGTGAGGCTCGGCACCGCGGTCGGGCGCTTCTCGTCGATGATGACTTCCTTGGCGCGCCGGTGGGCGACGACGATCGCGGTGTCGGCGAAGACCTCGCCGCCGGCAATGTGGTCGCGATGGTCGTGGCTGTAGACCAGATACTTGATCGGCCGGTTCCAGCGCTGCGCGATCTCGGCCTTCAGCCACTTCGCCGCCTCGGCGTCGATCGGGTCGGTGACGATCACGCCGGCCGGCGTCACCGCGAAGACCGAGTAGTGGGAGTTGTTGCGGAAGCGGTAGATCTCGCCGGCGATCTTGCTGATCTCGCGTACCGGCGCCGCCGTCTGCGCCTCCTGCTGCTGGACCACGGTCCAGGTATCGTGGTCGTCATCGTTGTGGGCGAGCGCGGGCATCGCAACCGCGAGCACCGCCGCCATGATCCATCCGCGCATTCAACTCCTCCCTGACGTTGGTAGGCGGCATTGTCGGCGATCGGGGATTGCCGGGGCCGTCACGTCAGCGTGAAGCGCGCAGGCGTTCCCGGTTCAGTTGCAGCCACTGCAGCGAGAGCAGCGTGATCGCATTGTCGATCTCGCCCCGCCTCATCCGCGCGAAGGCCTCCTCGGTCTCCATCACGACGATGCGGATATCCTCGTCCTCGGCGGCGACACCGGCGAGCCCGCCGGCCTGGGCGAGGTCGACCAGCGCCGCGAAGAGCCAGACCGTCTCGGCCGCGCTGCCCGGGCTCGGCATGAAGGTGTAGAGCGGAATCAGTTCGGCGGCGGCGAGGCCAGCCTCCTCGACGAGCTCGCGGCGGGCGACCTCTTCCGGATTCTCCCCGGGCCGCACCAGTCCGGCCGGGACCTCGAGCGTCCAGTGAGACGGCCGCCCGGCGACCACGGCGGCCATGCGGAACTGTTCGACGACGAGGACGCGGTCCAGCTTCGGATCGTAGGGCAAGACGCCCGCGGCGTGGCCGCGGACGTAGATCTCGCGCTCAAGCTCGGGCGTCCAGTCTCCGGTGAAGCGGCGGTGGCGGAAACGGAAGCGCTCGATGCGGGAAAATCCCTTGAAGGGCGTGTCGGCCGACCGGATCTCGTAGTCTTCGGCGGTCATTGCGCCTTCCGGATGAAGTGCCGAAGGTTCGGCCCGGCGATTCGGTAGAAGACCTTGTCGGCACGCTGGTGCGGCCCGAGGCTGTCGTAGAAGCGTCGCGAGCGGTCGTTCCATGGGTCGGCGGTCCAGTCGATCTGGCCGACGCCGCGCTGCTCGGCGAGGAAGCCCAGGTATTCCATCATCTGCCGCCCGATCCCCTCTCCGCGCCAGCGCTCGGAGACGTATAGGTCCTGAATGAAGAAACTGTCCTGACAGAGGGCGGCCGAATAGATCTGGAAGAAGACCAGGAGGCCGACGGCGACGCCGTCGCGCTCGGCCAGCAGAACCTCGAGCCGTCCGTCCTTGAGGCCCTGCTCCTTGATCGCCTCCGCCATCGCCCAGCGCGAATAGGGCGGGGGGATGCCGTAGAAGGCGAGCAGCTCGCGGCAGAGATGCGCGATCGTGTCGGCGTCGTCGGCCGTGGCCAGGCGAAGGCTCGCCATCGTCATGTCGCACCATCGGGGCTAAGCCCGAGCCCGGTCAAGCGCCTGTGCTTCAAGCAGGTGCGCTGGACCCCGGCATCGGTCGCTGGCAGTCTCCCCGCATGGCGCTTCTGCACCTTTTTCGCCATGCGAAGTCCAGCCGCGACGACCCGAGCCTCGACGATCACGACCGGCCACTGGCGCCTCGCGGACGCAAGGCGGCGCCGATGATGGCGCGCTGGATGGCAGAGAGCGACGTGGTGCCGGCGATGGTGCTGGTCTCGACCGCCAGGCGTACCCGCGAGACCTGGACCCTGATGCGGCCGGCGTTCAAGCCGGCGCCCGAGGTCGGGTTCGAAGAGGCGCTCTATCTCGCCTCCGACGAGGAACTGCTCGACCGGATCCGCCGGCTGCCGGACGAGCACGAGGAGGTCATGCTGATCGGTCACAACCCTGGCCTTCACGATCTGGCAATTCACCTGGTCGCGGGGCACGGCATCGAATACGGGCGGCTCGCCGAGAAGTATCCGACCGCCGCTCTCTGCACGATCGACTTCGGCCGCAAGTCTTGGGCGCGCGTCGCGGCCAGATCAGGGCGGCTGATCCGTTTCATTCGGCCCGTGGATATCCACGAAGGTTAATAAAATCGTCACTTTTTTGTCGTTGACCGGTGCGAGTCGCGGCCGGCTTAATCTATGCGCATGCCTCCTTCTTCCCGCCGCCCGACTGTCCCGGCCCCCGCCGGCTCCCCGGCGGGACGCGAGGTCGAACTCAAGCTGGCGCTCGACCCGGCAGACCTGCCAAGGCTCAGGAAACACCCGCTTCTGCGCGCCGCGCGGCCCTCGACCAGTCGTCTCCAGGCGACGTACTTCGATACCTCGGATTTGAGACTAGCCGAACGTGATCTGACGCTTAGGGTACGTCGGAATGGCCGGCGGCACGTCCAGACGGTGAAGTCCGGCTCTCTTAGACAGATCGGTCTGTTTGATCGTGAGGAAGCGGAGAGTCCGGTCTCCCGTCCGAACCCGGACCTTGGCGTCATCGGCGACGCCGCACTCCGGCAGGCGGTCGGAGGGGCCCTGGACGACCGGCCGCTGAAGCCGATCTTCGGCACCGACGTCCGCCGGACCAAGTGGAAGCTTGGCGACGGCGGCAAGGTCGAGGTCGAGGTCGACCTCGATGTCGGCCGCTTCAAGGTCGGCCAGGCCGAGGCGCCGATCTGCGAGATCGAGCTCGAGCTGAAGCGCGGGCGTCCGCGCGACCTGATCAGCCTGGCCCGGAACCTTGGGGCGACCGTGCCGCTCCGCCTCGACGTCGGCAGCAAGGCCGCCCGGGGTTTCGCCCTGTACCGTGGAGACACGGAGACGGTGCGGTGGGCGGAAGTACTTGGGCTCGACCGCGATGCCAGCCTTGGGGAGGCCACTCTGGCCATCCTCCGCGAGTGCCTGACGCATGTCGCGTCCAACCAGGCGGCGGTGCTGGACGGGCGGGATCCCGAAGGCGTGCATCAGATGCGGGTCGGGCTGCGTCGGCTGCGTGCCGCGCTCAGCCTCTTCCGACGCCAAGTCGATGAATCGGCGCGTGACGAGCTGGCGGGCGAGCTTCGCTGGCTCGCCGGCGCGCTCGGTCCGGCACGCGACTGGGACGTCTTCCTGGCGGAGCTTCTGCCGCCGGCGGCGGAGACCGGGGCCGGCGACACGGTGCTCCGAGAGATCGAGCGGGCGGCGGGCGCGCTCCGCGAGACCGCCTATGCATCGGCGCGCACCGCGATCGGCTCCAGCCGCTTCCTGAACCTCATGCTATCGGCCCGCCTGTGGCTTGCCGAGCCCCCGTGGTCAGACGAGACCGGTCTCAAGCGCAAGGCGCGCGACGTCGCCGCCGAACTTCTCGATCACCGGAACCGCAAGGCAAGACGCATCGCGAAGAACGCCGAAAGCATGGAAGAGGCCGAGATGCATTCGCTTCGGCTGCGCCTCAAGAAGCTCCGCTACGCCGCGGAGTTCTTCGGGCCGCTTTTCGCCGAACGCAAGGTCCGCGCCTATGGCAAGGCGGTGTCGCGCCCGCAGCAGAGCCTTGGGCACCTGAACGACGTCCGAACGCTCAAAGGGCTGCTGGAGCAGCTAGCCCTTCACGTCGATGCGGATGCCGGCGCCAAGGCGCTCGGCGCCGTCGCAGGGTTCCATGCCGGCCGGGTCGAAGCGTTGCTCGCCGAGGCGCGGCAGGATCTCGCGGCCTTCGCCGAGGCCCGGCGGTTCTGGACCTGAGGGCGCCTTCAGGCGCCCTTGATCTTGGCGGCGATATTGAAGCCGCCGTCGATGACGAAGCTCTGTCCGGTGGTCCAGCGGCTCGAGTCGCTGGCCAGGAACACGGCGATGCCGGCGAAGTCCTCGGGCACACCCCAGCGGCCGATCGCGTGGCGATGCATCGCATCCGCGATGAACTCCGGCGCGTTGATCCGGGCATGGGTCAGCGGCGTGTCGATGTATCCCGGGACGATCGTGTTGCAGCGGATGCCGTCGCGGCCGAACTCGGTCGCCATCGAGCGCATAAGCGACTCGACGCCCGCCTTGGCGGCGGCGTAATGCTCGACCAGCGGGTTGCCCATGCGGCCGAACTGGCTGCCGGTCACCACGATCGAGCCGCCCTGGCCCTGCTTCAGCATGATCCGCACCGCGGCGCGGACGGTGAAGAACACGCCGTCGAGGTTGACGCTGGTCACGCGATGCCACTCCTCGGTGGTCATCTCGGCGAAGCTCGTGTGCTTGCCGATGCGCCCCGAGACGCCGGCATTGGCGAAGCAGGCATCCAGGCGCCCGAGCCTGTCGGCGGATTCCTGGACGCCGCGATCGACCGCCGCCTCGTCGGCGACGTTGTGGTTCAGGAGGACGACCTTGCGGCCGTAGCGCTTGAGCGCGGCCTCCGCGGCGCGGTTCTTGTCGGGGTTCTGGCCCCAGATCGCGATGTCGGCGCCGGCCTCCGCCATGCCTTCGGCCATGCCGAGGCCGATGCCGCTGTTGCCGCCGGTCACCAGCACCGCCTTGCCCGTCAGATCCAAGCCCCGATAGCCCATGGGAACCTCCTTGCCACCCTGGAAAGCCGCTATACTGCCGCGGGGGCGGGCGTGCGCGCGAGGTTTGGCTAGGTGAACGCGGAACAGGTCTTCGACATCCTTCGCGAGGCCATGCTGGTGACCCTGATCATCTGCGGCCCGCCGATGGCGATCGGGCTCGTGGTCGGCATCGTCATCTCGCTCGTCCAGGCGATGACCCAGATCCAGGAGATGACGCTCACTTTCGTGCCGAAGCTGATCGTTCTGTTCATCACGATGATCATCTTCATGCCGTTCATGCTGGCGACGATCATCAAGTTCACCGAGTACATCTTCGACCAGATCGTCGCCGGCGGGCGGTAGAGATGACCCTGCCCCAGTTCCTCCCGGCCGAGATCTTCGCCTTCATGGCGGTGTTCATCCGCCTCGGCGCCGCCTTCCTGGTGATGCCGGGCTTCGGCGAGGCCGTCGTCCCGGCCAGGCTCCGGCTGATGATGGCGATCGCGATCACGCTGATCATCGCTCCGATCGTGCGCCAGACCCTGCCCGGGCTGCCCAGCGGTCCGGGGGAGCTGATCGCCTTCGTCGCGACCGAGACCGCGATCGGCTTCTTTCTCGGCGGCATTGCCCGCCTGCTGGTGACGACGCTCGACCTTGCCGGCACCATCATCTCGATGCAGATCGGCCTTTCGACCGCGATGATCTTCAACCCCGCGCTGCAGACCACCGGCACCCTGCCGGGCGTGCTGCTGAGCCTCGGCGGCTTGATCACCATCCTCGAGACCAACCTCCACCATCTGCTGCTCGAGGGTGTGGTCGACAGCTACACGCTGTTTCGGCCGACCGACCCGCTGCCGGTCGGCGACCTTTCCGACACAATAGCCAGGCTGATCGGCGCCAGCTTCCGAGTCGGCGTGCAGATGGCGATGCCGTTCATCGTGCTGTCGCTGCTCTTCACCATTGCGCTCGGCCTGATCTCGCGCCTGATGCCGACGCTGCAGATTTTCTTCGTCAGCGTGCCGGCGCAGCTTGCCGGTGGATTCCTGATCATCATCGTCTCGCTGTCGGCGATGATGAACGTGTTCCTGACGTACTTCCACGAAACCTTGGTCGGCCTGCTGGTGCCGAGGTGACCGATGTCAGAAGCTGACGACGACGCATCAAAAACAGAAGACCCAAGCGAACGAAAGCTGGGCGAGGCGCGCGGCAAGGGCCAAGTTTGGCAGTCGAAGGAACTCGGCCACTGGTCCATGTTCTTCGCCATGGTGATGATCCTGGCGTTCATGGGCAACGGCATCGCCAAGGACGTGACAAAGGCGGTGGTGCCGTTCTTCGAGCAGGCCGATCAGATCCGGCTCGATCCCGGGAATCTCGGCCGCGTGCTGGTCGCTACCTTCTGGGAGGTGCTGAAGCCGCTGATCTTCCCGCTGTCCATCCTGCTGTTCGTGGCGATCGTCCCGACGGTAGTGCAGACCGGCTTCCTGTTCACCGCCGAGCCGGTCAAGCCGAAGCTCGAGAAGCTCAACCCGATGCAGGGGCTCAAGCGCATCTTCTCGCCCGCCGCCGCGATGGAGACCGGAAAGAACCTGATCAAGCTCGCGATCGTCGGCACGATCATCTACTGGATCCTGAAGCCGGAGCTTTCGCGCGTCGACCAGCTGGTCGGGCTCGACCTGCTCGACGCGATGGCCGAACTCAAGGACCAGACGATCAAGCTGCTGGCCGGCGTCCTCGCCATCATGCTCGTGCTTGCCATCGGCGACATCGCCTATCAGCGCTACTCGTATTTGAAGAAGATGCGGATGTCGAAGCAGGACGTGAAGGAGGAGTACAAGCAGTCGGAAGGCGATCCGATGGTGAAGATGCGCCTTCGCCAGATCCGCATGGAGCGCTCGCGCCGGCGCATGATGGCCAACGTGCCGAAGGCGACGGTGGTGGTCACCAACCCGACGCACTACGCGGTCGCGCTGCAGTACGAGCCCGAGTCGATGCCCGCGCCGAAGCTGGTGGCGAAAGGCGCGGATCTGGTCGCCAAGAAGATTCGCGAGCTGGCCGAGGAGCACAAAGTGCCGATCGTCGAGAACCCGCCCGTCGCCCGCGCCCTGTACGGGTCGATGGAGATCGACGAGACGATCCCGCCCGAGCACTTCAAGGCGGTCGCCGAGATCATCAGCTTCGTCTTCAAGCTGAAGAAACGAGCGATCCCCAGGTGACGCCGGCGCCGACGCCCGGTCCGCTCTCGCGTCTGGCGCAACGGCTCGGCCGGCTATTCGCTCCGCATCGTCAGGCCGCGGCTGCCTTCGAGGCCGCGGACGAGCCGATGTTCCTGACCGACGCCGGGTTCTGCGTCGTCACCGCCAATGCGGCGGCCCGTGCCCTGGTCGGTGACGGCGAGGAACCGCTGCCGCCCAGGCTCGGACGGCGCCTGATCGATGGCGGACCGGCGCTCGCCGCGCTGACCGAGGCCGCGGCCGCCGGCCGTCCGATCAAGGTCGAGGCCGAGCGTGATCCGGCTTCCGGCGAAGGCTGGATCGAGATTTCGATGAGGCCCTTCGCGGGACGGACCGGATGGGCGGTCTGGCGGATCGCCGAGGCGACGCGTCAGCACCGGCTCGCCGACGACCTGCTGCTCCAGCAGGCGAAGGGCGCCGAGCTGGCGGCGACGCTGGCGAGCGTCGAGCAGCGCTTCCAGCGCTTCTTCGTCGACCTGCCGGTCGGCTGGGCGATCGTCGACGCCTCGGGCCGGATCGAGGACTGCAATCCCGCCTTCCAGGCGCTCGCCGCTCCGGAGAGCGCGGACAGCCAAGCATTGCGCGGCCGGGTGTTCATCCAGCTCCTTCAGGCGGACGACGGCGTGCGCATCTCGGACCGCCTCGCCGAGGCCTGGGCCGGCGGCGCCGCCAAGGGGCCGGACGAGGTGCGCTTGGCGGGGCCGGGCGATCGCGTGGCCTCGGTTTATGCGGGCCGCATCGACGGGCCTGGCGGG
>JAEULB010000104.1 GCA_016792585.1 Rhodospirillaceae bacterium | reverse complement strand
CTTGACGGTGCCGTCGTCCTCGATGTCGATCTTCGCACCGGTGACCTCGGTGATCTCGCGGATGACCTTGCCGCCGGGTCCGATGATCTCGCGGATCTTGTCCTTCGGCACCGTGATCGTGGTGATCCGGGGCGCGTTGTTCGAGACGCTGTCGCGGGCCGTGTTCAGGCCCTTCGCCATCTCGCCCAGGATGTGCAGGCGGCCGGAGCGCGCCTGCTCGAGCGCGATCTTCATGATCTCCTCGGTGATCGAGGTGATCTTGATGTCCATCTGCAGCGCGGTGACGCCCGCATCCGTGCCGGCGACCTTGAAGTCCATGTCGCCGAGATGGTCCTCGTCGCCGAGGATGTCGGAGAGCACGGCGAAGCCGGTGTCCTCCTTGATCAGGCCCATGGCGATGCCGGCGACGGGACGCGGCAGCGGCACGCCTGCATCCATCAGCGCCAGCGAGGCGCCGCAGACGGTGGCCATCGACGACGAGCCGTTGGACTCGGTGATCTCCGAGACCACGCGCATCGTGTAGGGGAAGCCTTCCTTGGTCGGCAGCAGCGGATGCACGGCGCGCCAGGCGAGCTTGCCGTGGCCGATCTCGCGGCGTCCGGGCGAGCCCAGGCGACCCGCTTCACCGACCGAGTAGGGCGGGAAGTTGTAGTGGAGCATGAAGTGCTCCCGGTACTCGCCTTCGAGCGCGTCGATGATCTGCTCGTCCTGGCCCGTGCCGAGGGTCGCGACCACGAGGGCCTGCGTCTCGCCGCGGGTGAACAGCGCCGAGCCGTGCGCGCGCGGCAGGATGCCGACCTCGGCGATGATCGGGCGGACCGTCTTGGTGTCGCGGCCGTCGATGCGGGGCTTGCCGGCGAGGATGTTGCCGCGGACGATGTTGCTTTCGAGCTCCTTGAAGACCTCGCCGAAGACCTTGGCCTCAGCGTCGTTGCCCTCGACCAGGGCCTTCGCCTTCGCCTTGATCGCGTCGATCTTCTTGTAGCGCTCCTGCTTCACCGTCTCGAGATAGGCGGATGCCAGCTCGGAGGAGACCGCGCTCTTCAGCTTGTCGGTGACGGCCTTCACCTCGGCCGGCTCCTCGGCGAGGGTCCACGGCTCCTTCGCCGCGACCTCGGCCAGGTCGATGATCGCCTGGATCACCGGCTGGAACGACTGGAAGCCGAACATCACGGCGCCGAGCATGATCTCTTCCGAGAGCTCCTTCGCCTCGGACTCGACCATCAGCACGCCTTCGGTGGTGCCGGCGACGACCAGGTCGAGCTTGGACTCGTCGGCGCCAGGGGCCTGCGTGTTCAGCGTGTACTGGCCGTTGACGTAGCCGACGCGGGCGGCACCGATCGGGCCCAGGAACGGAATGCCCGACAGCGTGAGCGCCGCGGACGCACCGACCATCGCCACGATGTCCGGGTTGTTCTCCATGTCATGGGAGAGCACGGTGCAGATCACCTGCACCTCGTTGCGGAACCCGTGCGGGAACAGCGGGCGGAGCGGGCGGTCGATCAGGCGGCTGGTCAGCACTTCCTTCTCGGTCGGACGGCCCTCGCGCTTGAAGAAGCCGCCGGGGATCTTGCCCGCGGCGAAGGTCTTCTCCTGGTAGTGGATCGTCAGCGGGAAGAAGTCCTGGCCGGGCTTCGGCTGCTTGACGCCGACGACGGTCGCGAGAACCACGGTCTCGCCGTAGGTCCCCATCACCGCGCCATCGGCCTGGCGCGCCACCTTGCCGGTCTCGAGCACGAGCTTCCGGCCGCCCCAGAGGAGCTCTTTCCTGAATTGTTTGAACATGTTCTTGGTTTTCCTTCCAACAGGGCCGCTTCGGTCATCTGGTCGCCCGGGCGCCCTGCGTCGTGTGACGCGGCGTAGCCCATTGGGCGCGGCGGACCATCGGGATCCACCGTCAGGCGGCGCGCGCTGAATGGGCTCTTTCCTTAAGAGACCCGGCGCACGTCCGAGGGGCGCGGCCCCCTTCGCTTTTCCTCGTCTGCCTTTATCCGGCGCGGTTCATGACACGGTTTTCGCGGTGCGTCAAACCAGCGCCAGACTTGCGGCATGGTAGAATTCTACCTATACTTAGGTAGAGAGGTAGAAGACGTGGGCCTCAACATCAAAAATGCGGAAACGCACAAACTCGTCCAGGAGCTTGCCGAGCTGACCGGCGAGAGCATGACCGCCGCCGTCACCGAGGCGGTCCGCGAACGGCTCGTCCGGGTGCGCCGGGAGAAAGGCGGAGGCCTCGCGGACAGGCTGATGGAGATCGGGAGGGACTGCGCTTCGCGCCTCAAGGAACCGTACAAGTCCATCGATCACGGCGACCTACTCTATGACGAACTCGGACTGCCCAAGTGATCATCGACGCATCGGCGCTGATCGCCATCTTGCGTGACGAAAACGATGGGACCGTCTTTGCCGACGCTATCGTCGCAGCTTCAGTCCGCCGCATTTCCGCGGCGACGTACGTGGAAGTGGCAATCGTCATCGACAGAAGTCGAGAGCCTGTTTCCAGTCGACGCGTCGATGAGCTGATCGCCAGTGGAAAGATCATCATCGAGCCGGTGACGGAATCACAGGCACGCATCGCGCGCGATGCCTATCGCGACTTCGGCAAGGGCAGCGGTCATCCGGCAGCCTTGAACTTCGGCGACTGCTTCGCATACGCCCTGGCGAAAGAGATGCGTGAGCCGCTGCTTTTCAAAGGCAACGATTTCACCCGAACCGACATCAAGCCGGCTCTCGGCTGATTGAGATTGAATCCGCAGCCGCCGCCGCTATGCTCCGTACGACCGACAACCAACGGGAAGGGAACCATAAGATGACTGTCTCCGATTCCCTCGCTGGGCGGGCCAGCTAGCGTTGTCGTGTTGAGCGCCTAAGCGCTCTCAGTCGTCTCCGCTTCTCTCTCGCATCAGCCAGAGCCGGGTGCTCCTGCCTTTTAGGGCAGCGGCGGCCCTTCGCTTCTTCGCGCGCCTGCCGGCGCGCCAATCAGTGCGAGAGTCATGACAACAGAGAGCTCGTCCCTGGCCGATCTCGGCTGGTCCTCGTTTTTCGGGTCTCAGCTCGATCCTAACGAACAAGCGCGGCCCGTCCGCGCGATGGCGATCCATCGCGACCGCATCCACGTGATGGGTCCGGGCATCGACGCCGTGGTGCTGCCGTTCGCCGTCGATCCCGATGACGAAGAAGCCGCCGCCACCGTCGGCGACTGGCTGCTGCTCGATCCCGGGACGCAGCGATTGCGGCGCCTTCTCGACCGCCGGAGCCTGTTCAAGCGCCGCGCCGCCGGCAGCGCGCGCCGTGTGCAGCTGATCGCAGCCAATGTCGACACGCTGTTCGTCGTCTCCTCGTGCAACCAGGACTTCAGCCCCGCGCGGCTGGAGCGCTACCTGGCGCTGGCGAGCGAGGCCGAGGTGACGCCGGTCGTCGTGCTGACCAAGGCCGATCTCGTCGACGATCCGGCGGCGTTCGTCCGCGAGGCGTCGCGGCTGATGCCGGGGCTGCTGGTCGAGGTCCTTGACGGCCGCGACCCAACAAGCATGGCGCGCCTCGCGCCGTGGTGCGGGCAGGGCCAGACCGTGGCCCTCGTCGGCTCCTCCGGCGTCGGCAAGTCGACGCTGATCAACACGCTGACCGGCGCCGACGTGGCGGCGACGCAAGGCATCCGGGAATCCGACGACACCGGCCAGCACACGACGACGGGGCGCTCTCTCCATCGCCTTCCTGCCGGCGGCTGGCTGGTCGACACGCCCGGCATGCGCGAGCTGCAGCTGACCGACGTGAAGGCCGGGATCGAGGATGTCTTCGCCGACATCGTCGATCTTGCGCGCGGCTGCCGCTTCGGTGACTGCCGCCACGAGAGCGAGCCCGGATGCGCGGTCCGCGTCGCGATCGAGTCGGGTGCGCTGGAGGAAGCCCGCTACCGGCGCTGGCGGAAGCTCGCCTCCGAGGAGGCACGCAACAGCGAGAGCCTGCACGAGCGGCACGCCCGCAACCGCGCCTTCGGCAAGATGGTCCGGCGAATCATGAAGGACAAGGAGCGCGGCCGCGGCGGCTAGGATGCCGGATCGACGAGCGCGAAGGTATCGGACGAGAACAGGAAATCGATATTGGTCAGCGCCTCGGCGACATTGCGCTTCTCCTGGTTCGAGTAGGACACGCCGATCATGGCATCGACACGCGTGTCGTCACCGGAAAGCGGCAAGAGGATACGCGCGTAGTGGAGGTACGAAGCGCCAGCGCGGATGGAAACGCCCTGTCGATAGGCGCCGACGCCGCCCTGCGCCACGCGGCGGTACTGCAGGTTCACCAGGGAGGTCGTGAACGTGCCGCCTTCTGCCTGGACGCGGGCGCGAACCTCGGCCCAGGTCATGCCGCGGACATTGAAGCCGTAGAAGGTGTTGACCGCCTCTCCGGCCAGCCTGAAACGCGCTTTCCCCTCGTCGGGATCGGCGTCGAGCAGCAGCGTGTAGGGCAGCAGCTGCCGGATCGCGGTCGGGTCGACGTCGGACCGCGACGGATAGGTCCGCGTCCCGCGCAAGGCATCCCAGTATTCGATGAGAGTCCGATGACCGGGAAGCAGCTCCGCTGGCCAGCCTGCGATGCTGTCGGCAGCGGAACTCACCCGACCGTCGTCCATCGACTGCATGCCAGCCCCCTGTCGAGGGCAGTCTGGCGCCAAAGATCGCGGCAGCGCAACCCGGCCCTCTTTGCCAGAGGGCCGGCTGCGACCGCGGGCGATACGAACGAGGGCTAGCGGCGGAGGCCGAGCTTGGCGACGATCGCGTCGTAGCGCTTCATGTCGTTGGCCTTGAGGTAGTCGAGCTGACGGCGGCGCTGGCCGACCATCATCAGGAGCCCGCGGCGCGAGTGCAGGTCCTTGTTGTGGCTGCCGAGATGCTCGGTCAGGTTCTTGATGCGCTCCGACAGGATCGCGATCTGGATCTCGGGCGAGCCAGTGTCGTTGGCGTTGGTCTTGTATTCGGAAATGAGCGCAGTCTTGCGCTCAGGCGTAATCGACATCGGGGTCTCCGTTCCTAGAGGTGAAGCACCCGGACGGGGGCGAGCATCCCCTGCTCGAGCCTCGCGATCGCCACCGCCGTGCCGGCGGTCTTGGCGAGAACGATGTCGCCGTCTTCCAGATCCGAGAGCCGATCGAGATCGGACTTGCGGAACAGAGGAACGGCCTGGCCCGAGCGGAGGCGGTTCGCCTCGTCGCCGGTCAGGGCCAGTGCCGGGATGTCGTCCAGCGCGGTCTCGACCGGCAAGAGGTGCCGAAAAGCGGCCGGACTATTACCGAGTTCCACCAGGGAATCCAGCGAAATAGCCGTGCTTTCGTCGAAAGGCCCGACCCTGAGGCGTCTTAGCGCGGACAGGTGCCCGCAGGTGCCCAGGGCTAGGGCGAGGTCGCGGGCAAGCGCCCGCACATAGGCTCCCTTGCCGCTCTCGACGTCGAAGGAGGCGTGATCCGGCCCGTCGATCGAAGCGAGCCTGAAGGCATCGATCCGGATCTGGCGGGGGGCGAGCTCGACGGTCTCGCCCTCGCGCGCCAGGTCGTAGGCGCGCGCCCCCTGGATCTTGATCGCCGAGAAGGCCGGGGGCACCTGGGTGATCAATCCGACGAAGCGCGGCAGCACCTCCTTGATCTGGGCCTCGGTCGGGCGGACATCGGAGGCGGCGGTGACCTCGCCTTCGGCGTCGTCGGTGTTGCGCGCCTCGCCCCAACGGATCGTGAAGCGGTAGGTCTTCCGCCCGTCCATCACATAGGAGACGGTCTTGGTCGCCTCGCCGAGCGCGATGGGCAGGATGCCGGTGGCCAGCGGATCGAGCGTGCCGCCATGCCCTGCCTTGTTGGCGTCGAACAGGCGCCGGATCTTGCCGACCACCTGGGTCGAGGTCGGTCCCAGCGGCTTGTCGACGATCACCCAGCCGTCGACCTTCTGGCCCTTGCGACGCGACATCCGATCGCTCAGTCGAGGTCGCGGCGGACCTGCGGGTCCTTGAGCACGGTCTCGATGCGGTTGGCGGACTCGAAGGAGGTGTCGAGCTCGAACCAGAGCTGAGGGGCGACGCGGAGCTGCACCGCCTCGGCCAGGCGCCGGCGGATGAAGGGCGTGGCGCGCTTGAGCGCCTTCAGGACCTGAGGCCCGCCCTCGCCGCCCAGCGGCACGAAGAAGATGTTGGCGTTCCTCAGGTCCGGGCTCATCCGGACCTCGGTCACGGTCAGCATGGTGCCGGAGAGATCCGGATCGTGGATCTCGCCCGACGCCAGCAGCTGAACGAAGGCGTGCCGCATCTCCTCGCCCACGCGGAGCGGGCGCTGGCTCGGCCGTCTCGGTTCCTTACGCGACGCCATCGCCTACAAGGTCCGCGCGATCGCCTCGATCTCGAAGCACTCGATCACGTCGCCGACCTGGATGTTGTCGTAGTTCTCGAAGGCCATGCCGCATTCGAAGCCTTCGCGCACCTCGCGGACTTCGTCCTTGAAGCGGCGGAGCGTCTTCAGCGTGCCTTCGTGGATCACGACGTTGTCGCGGAGCAGGCGGACTTTGGCGCCGCGCTTCACGATGCCCTCGGTCACCATGCAGCCCGCGACCTTGCCGGTCTTGGTGATGTTGAAGATCTGGCGGATCGAGGCGTTGCCGAGGAAGTTCTCGCGCAGCGTCGGCGCAAGCATGCCCGACAGTGCTGCCTTGGCGTCGTCGATCACGTTGTAGATGATCGAGTAGTAGGTGATCGTCACGCCGTCGCGCTTCGCCATCTCGCGCGCCTGCGGGTTGGCGCGGACGTTGAAGCCGATGATCTTGGCGCCGGCGGCCTTCGCCAGCGTCACGTCGGACTCGTTGATGCCGCCGACCGCCGCGTGGAGGATGCGCGCCTCCGCCTCAGGCACCGACAGTTTCTCGAGCGAGGCCTTGATCGCCTCGAGCGAGCCCTGCACGTCGGACTTGAGCACGACGGTGAAGGACTTGGCCGCGCCCGCCTGGGCCTTCGCCATCATCTGTTCGACCGAGCCGCGCGCGGCGGCGGTGGCCGCCTGGTCACGCTGCTTCGACTGGCGGTAGGAGGTGATGTCGCGGGCACGCGATTCCGAGTCGACGACCGAGAAGTCGTCGCCGGCCTGCGGCGTGCCGTTGAGACCGAGCACTTCGACCGGCGTCGACGGGCCGGCCTGCTCGATCTGCTGGCCCTTGTCGTCGATCAGGGCGCGCACGCGGCCCCATTCGGCGCCGGCGACGAACAGGTCGCCGACATGGAGCGTGCCGCGCTGGATCAGCACGGTCGCGACCGAGCCTCGGCCGCGCTCGACCTTCGCTTCGATGATCGCACCTTCGGCCGCACGCTCCGGGTTGGAGCGAAGGTCCGAGACCTCGGCCTGCAGCAGGATGGCTTCCACCAGCTTGTCGAGGCCCTGGCCGGTCTTGGCCGAGACTTCCACCGCCTGGATGTCGCCGCCCATGTCCTCGGTGACGAGGTTGTGAGAGAGCAGGTCGGTCTTCACCCGGCGCGTATCGACGCCCGGCTTGTCGACCTTGTTGATCGCGACCAGGATCGGCACGTTCGCCGCCTTGGCGTGGTTGATCGCCTCGATCGTCTGGGGCATGACGCCGTCGTCGGCCGCCACCACAAGGATGACGATGTCGGTGACGTTGGCGCCGCGCGCACGCATCTGCGTGAACGCCTCGTGGCCGGGCGTGTCGATGAAGGTGATCTTCTGCCCCGACTCCAGCGTCACGGCATAGGCGCCGATGTGCTGGGTGATGCCGCCGGCCTCGTGCGCGGCGACGTCGGCATGGCGGAGAGCGTCGAGCAGCGAGGTCTTGCCGTGGTCGACGTGGCCCATGATGGTCACGACCGGCGGCCGCGGCTGCATCGCCTCGGCCGCGTCGGCATCGCCCTTGAGGCCGATCTCGACGTCGCTTTCCGCGACGCGCTTCACCTTGTGGCCGAACTCGCCGACGATCAGCTCGGCGGTGTCGGCGTCGATCGACTGCGTGATCGTCGCCATCACGCCCATCTTCATCAGCGCCTTGATCACGTCGCCCGAGCGCTCGGCCATACGGTTGGCGAGTTCCTGGACGGTGATCGTCTCGGGCACGACCACGTCGCGCACGATCTTCTGATCGCCGGCGCCTTCGTCGTGCCCCTTCATCTTCTCGCGCTGGCGGCGAACCGAGGCCAGCGAACGCATCCGCTCGTCCTCGTTCAGCGCCTTCTGGATGGTCAGCTTGCCGCCGTCGCGACGGCGGGCGTCGGTGCGCGCGCGCGCGGCACCGGGTGCCGGCTTCTTCGCCTCGAGGCGACCGACCTTGCGGTTCTTCGGCGCGTCGTCGTCATCGGCCGTCGCCGGCGCCTCGTCGCGGCCCTTCGGCTGCGGGGTCCGAGCCTCGGGCTGCGGCACGATCGGCTGCTCGGGACGGCCCGGCGGCTTGCGCTCGAGCACGCCTCGGGACGGCGGCGCACGCTCGACCCGGACCGGGCCGGCCATGCGATGGCGTTCGGGCAGTGGCTGGCTGCTGCCGGGCGGCAGGCCGCGGGGCGGCTGCTGCGGACGCGGCGCCTGTGCCTGGCGCATCGGCGGACGCGACGGGGCGGCCGGCGTCGGCGCCGGTTGAGCGGCGGCAACCGGCACCGCGGCGGGCGGCTGCTGTGCGGGCGGCGTCGGCGCTTCGGGTGCCTTCTTGGCCTCGACTGCCTTCGCTGCTTCCTCGGCGCGCTTCGCCTCGGCTTCGCGGGCGCGGCGTTCCTCTTCCTCTTCGGCGTGGCGGCGGGCTTCCTCGGCTTCGCGCTCGGCTTCGTGCGCCGCATGCTCGGCGTCGGTCTCGGCGCGGGCCTTCGCCTCGGCCTCGGCGTGGGTCGCTTCCTGGAGCGCCTTGATGCGGCGCTGAGCCTCTTCGGCCGTCAGGTTGCGGACCGCGTGTGCCTGCTCGTCGAACTCGCCCTCGAGCACCGGTGCGTCGCGGACCTCGGTCATGCGGCCGCCGGCACCTTGAGTGAAGGTGCGCTTCTTCTTCACCTCGACGGTGACCGTCTTCGACCGGCCATGCGGGAAGCTCTGGCGGACCTGTCCGGTCTCCACGGTCTTCTTGAGCTCGAGCCTTCCCGGGCGGGAAAGGCTCAGCATTTTCTTGCGGTCCTGCTCGTCGGTCCCCGTCATCGCGCCTTCGCTTTCCGTCACGCTCTACTGCTTCCCAACCGCAAACCCTTGAGCCGCTCCGCCTCCTTGACGATGCGTTCGGCGAACGCACCCTTGGCGACGAAGCCGTGCACCGTGTGCTCGCGTCCGAAGGCCTGCGCGAGCTCGCTCGCCGTCAGGCAGTCGACCACGTCCGCACCCGGTGCCAACGGCACGAGCTTGGACCGCCCATCGGCGGCGCCGTCGCTCGCTTCGAGCAGAACGGCACCGGCCGTCCCGCCCGCCTTCAGGTGCTCGCGCACCTTCTCGAACCCTGCCACCGCCTGCCCCGCCTTCCTGGCGAGCGCCACGCGGTCGATCAGCCTTCGGACCATCAGCGCCTCGATGCGCCCGGCCATCCCCGGCTCGACCTCGCCGCCGGTCGCCCGGCGGATCAACCCCTTCGCCTCGGCCCGCTCGATCAC
>JAEULB010000097.1 GCA_016792585.1 Rhodospirillaceae bacterium | reverse complement strand
CCCCTCCCTCAAATTATGCCGATGGGCACCTATGAAAGTGCTGGTCGCGGTCAAGCGGGTCGTCGACTTCAACGTCAAGGTCCGCGTCAAGGCCGACAAGACGGGCGTCGAGACGGCGAACGTCAAGATGTCGATGAATCCATTCGATGAAATCGGGGTCGAGGAAGCGATCCGCCTCAAGGAAGCCGGCAAGGCGACCGAGGTCGTCGCGGTCTCGATCGGCGTCGCCCAGGCCCAGGAGACGATCCGCACCGCGCTCGCGATGGGTGCGGACCGCGGCATCCATGTCCAGACCGATGCCGAGCTGCAGCCGCTCGCCGTCGCCAAGCTGCTCAAGGCGGTGGTCGAGAAGGAACAGCCGAAGCTGGTCATCCTCGGCAAGCAGGCGATCGACGACGACTGCAACCAGACCGGCCAGATGCTGGCGGCACTGCTGGGTTGGTCCCAGGGCACCTTCGCCTCGAAGATCGCGCCCGATGGCGACAGCATGACGGTCACCCGCGAGGTCGATGGCGGCCTCGAGACCGTGCAGCTCAAGCTGCCGGCGATCGTCACCACCGACCTTCGCCTGAACGAGCCGCGCTACGCGTCGCTGCCGAACATCATGAAGGCGAAGAAGAAGCCGATCGAGCAGCTGGCGCCTGACGCGCTCGGCGTCGATCCGGCGCCGCGCCTCGTGACCCTCAAGGTCGAAGAGCCGGCGAAGCGCAAGTCCGGCGTCAAGCTCGGCTCGGTCTCCGAGCTGGTCGAGAAGCTTCGCACCGAAGCCAAGGTGATCCCATGAGCGTCCTCGTCCTCGCCGAGCACGACAACGCGTCGCTGAAGGCAGCGACCCTGAACGCCGTCGCCGCCGCGTCCAAGATCGGCGCGCCGGTCTCGGTGCTGGTCGCCGGCCAGAACTGCAACGGTGCCGCCGAGGCGGCCTCCAAGGTCGCCGGCGTCTCCAAGGTGCTGGTCGCCGACTCCGCCGAGTACGCGCATGCGCTGCCGGAGAACCTGGCGCCGCTGCTGGTCGATCTCGCGAAGTCGCATACGCATGTGATGGCGGCCGCCACCACCAACGGCAAGAATGTGCTGCCGCGCGTGGCAGCCCTCCTCGACGTGGCCCAGGTTTCCGAGATCGTCGAGGTGGTCTCGGCCGACACTTTCGTCCGTCCGATCTATGCCGGCAACGCGCTGGCGACCGTGCAGTCGAAGGACCCGATCAAGGTGATCACCGTCCGCGCCACCGGCTTCGATCCGGCGGCCGCTACCGGCGGCTCGGCCGCGATCGAGAAGGTTGCCGCCAAGGGCGGTGCCGGCCTTTCCGAGTTCAAGGGCAGCGAGCTGTCCAAGTCCGAGCGGCCGGAGCTCACCTCTGCCCGCATCGTGATCTCGGGCGGCCGTGGCATGCAATCGGGCGACAACTTCAAGCTTCTCGAGTCCGTCGCCGACAAGCTCGGCGCCGCGGTCGGCGCCAGCCGGGCTGCGGTCGATGCCGGCTTCGTGCCCAACGACTATCAGGTCGGCCAGACCGGCAAGATCGTCGCTCCGGACCTCTATGTCGCGGTCGGCATCTCCGGCGCGATCCAGCACCTCGCCGGCATGAAGGACTCGAAGGTCATCGTCGCGATCAACAAGGACGAGGAGGCGCCGATCTTCCAGGTCGCCGACTACGGCCTCGTCGGCGACCTGTTCAAGGTCGTGCCGGAGCTCGACGCCGAGCTCGCCAAGGGGCGCTGACCATGATCAAGACCATCGGTGTCATCGGCGCCGGCCAGATGGGCGGCGGCATCGCGCACGTGTCGGCGCTGTCCGGCTACGACGTCCGTCTCTCGGACATCAGCGAGGACGCGCTCAAGCGCGCCATCGACCTCATCGGCAGGAACATCGACCGCCAGGTAGCCAAGGGCAAGGCGACCCAGGCCGACAAGGACGCGGCGCTGAAGCGCATCTCGACGACGTCGGACCTCGCCAAGCTGCGCGGCTGCGACATCGTGATCGAGGCGGCGACCGAGAACGAGGACGTCAAGCGCGGCATCTTCAAGAAGCTGGTGCCGGAGCTGGGTCCCGAGACCATCATCGCCACCAACACCTCGTCGATCTCGATCACGCGCCTGGCCGCCTCGACCGACCGGCCCGGCAAGTTCATCGGCATGCACTTCATGAATCCGGTGCCGCTGATGTCGCTGGTCGAGCTGATCCGCGGCATCGCGACGGACGAGGACACCTTCAAGCAGGTCAAGGAACTGGCGATCAAGCTCGGCAAGACGCCGGCGACCGCCGAGGACTTCCCGGCCTTCATCGTCAACCGCATCCTGCTGCCGATGATCAACGAGGCTGTCTACACGCTCTACGAGGGCGTGGGCTCGGTCGAGGCGATCGACACGGCGATGCGGCTCGGCGCCAACCATCCGATGGGCCCGCTCGAGCTCGCCGACTTCATCGGCCTCGATACCTGTCTCGCGGTGATGCAGGTGCTGCACGAAGGCCTGTCGGACTCGAAGTATCGGCCGTGCCCGCTCCTGGTGAAGTACGTCGAGGCCGGCTGGCTTGGCCGCAAGACGAAGCGCGGCTTCTACGACTACTCGGGCGAGAAGCCGGTCCCGACCCGCTGACCTTAGGTCAGCCGCTCGCCTTCTGCGCGACGTAGAACTTGATCACCGCTTCGGCCTCGGGCGAGTCCCAGGCGGCGTCGCCTTCCATGCGCGCGACCTCGCGTCCTGCCTTGTCGATGATCAGCGTCGTCGGCAGGCCGCGCACGCCGGAAGAGCGGGTGAACCTCATGTCCGGATCGAGATAGATCGGCAGGCGCTTCAGCGCAGTCTTGGCGTAGAAGGCCTCGACCGTCTTGAGCCCGCCGCGATCCGAGGCGATCGGCAGGATCATGAAGTCGGGGCCGGCCAGGTTTTCCTCGAGCCGATCCAAGGACGGCATCTCGGCGACGCAGGGGCTGCACCAGGTCGCCCAGTAGTTGACCAGCAGCACCCGGCCCTTGAAGTCGCCGAGACGAACCGGTTCGCCATCGCGGGTCTTGAACGGGGCCTCCGGCGCTGGTCGCGGGCCTGGATGCACGGTAAACTTCGTCATCCGGCCCGCGAGCGGTGGCCCGTCGTCCGCGCGCGCGGTTCCGGCGGTCACGAACGCGAATCCCCCGGCCAGTACTGCCCGTCGCGTCAGTCCCCAGCTGCTCATCCCAGGATTCATGGCCCGCAAGACCTCCAAGACCCCCGCCCGTCGCTCCAAGTCCTCGGCCAACGCTCCCAAGGCTAACACTTTATGGGGTGGTCGTTTCTCCGGCGGCATGGCCGCCATCATGGAGCAGATCAACGCCTCGATCGACTTCGATCGTCGGCTCTACGCCGAGGACATCCAGGGCTCGATCGCCCACGCCGAGATGCTGGCCGCCCAGAAGATCATTTCTGGCCCCGACGCGAAGGCTATCGTCAAAGGTCTCAAGCGCGTCAAGGACGAGATCGAGGCCGGCAAGTTCAAGTTCTCGCGGGCGCTCGAAGACATCCACATGAACGTGGAGTCGAGGCTGTCCGAGATCATCGGCCGGCCGGCCGGCCGCCTGCACACGGCACGCTCGCGGAACGACCAGATCGCCCTCGATTTCCGCCTCTGGGTGCGTCGCCAGTGCGACGAGGCCGATGCGGCCCTCGGCGACCTTCAGGCGGCGCTGATCGACCAAGCAGAGGCGCATGCCGGTACCATCATGCCGGGCTTCACCCACCTGCAATCGGCGCAGCCCACGACCTTCGGTCATCACCTGATGGCCTACGTCGAGATGTTCGGGCGCGACCGCGGCCGGTTCCGCGACGCCCGCGCGCGCATGAACGAGTCCCCGCTGGGCGCGGCGGCGCTCGCCGGCACCTCTTTCCCGATCGACCGGCACCGGACGGCGAAGGCGCTGGGTTTCGACCGGCCGACCGCGAACTCGCTCGACTCCGTCGCCGCCCGCGACTTCGCGCTCGAGTATCTCGCCGCCTGCTCGATCTCGGCGATGCATCTCTCGCGCTTCGCCGAGGAGATCGTGATCTGGTGCTCGGCGCAGTTCCGCTTCGTGAAGCTGTCGGATGCCTTCACCACCGGCTCCTCGATCATGCCGCAGAAGCGCAACCCCGATGCCGCCGAGCTGGTCCGCGCCAAGGCCGGGCGCATCATCGGCGCGCTGAACGCGCTGCTGATCGTGATGAAGGGACTCGCCCTGACCTACGGCAAGGACATGCAGGAGGACAAGGAGCCGACCTTCGATGCGGCCGATGCCTTCGCGCTTGCCGTCGCCGCGACCGCCGGCATGGTTCGCGACATGAAGCCGAATGCGCCGGTGCTGCGGTCCGCCGCTGCCGCCGGCTATGCCACCGCCACCGACCTCGCCGACTGGTGCGTGCGCACCTTGGGCATCCCGTTCCGTGAGGCCCATCACGTCGCCGGCCGCGCCGTGCGCTTGGCCGAGGAGAAGGGCGTCGATCTCGGCGAGCTCTCGCTCAAGGATTTCCAGAGCGTCGACAAGCGCATCACCAAGGACGTCTTCAAGGTGCTGACGGTCGAGCGTTCGGCCGCGAGCCGCACCAGCTACGGCGGCACGGCGCCGGCGAACGTGCTGCGCCAAGCCAGGGCGGCGAGGAAGGCGTGGCTATGAGATCGCTGCTGATCCTGCTCGTCCTGACGGCGTCGCTCGCGGCCTGCGGCAAGAAACCGGGCACGCTCGACCCGCCCGAGGACGCCAAGAACATTCCCTTCCCCCGGACCTATCCGACCAAATGAACGACTTCGTCTACAAGAACGGGCGCCTCCACGCCGAAGGCGTCGACCTCGCGACCATCGCCGAGAAAGTCGGCACGCCGGTCTACGTCTATTCGAGCAGCGGCATCGAGCGCCGGTATCGCGAGTATGCCGACGCGCTCGCGGGCACGGACTCGATGGTCTGTTATGCGATGAAGGCGAACGATAACCAGGCGGTCCTGAGCCTCCTGCAAAAGCTCGGCGCCGGCGCCGACACCGTCTCGGAAGGCGAGATCCGCCGTGCCCTCGCGGCAGGCTTCGATCCGAAGAAGATCGTCTATTCCGGCGTCGGCAAGTCGGCCGAGGAGATGGCGTTTGCGCTATCCGCCGGCATTGGCGAGTTCAACGTCGAGTCGGACCACGAGGTCGACCTGCTGGCCGACGTCGCCCGCCAGATGGGCAAGCGCGCCAAGATCGCGGTCCGCATCAACCCCGACGTCGATCCCAAGACCCACGCCAAGATCACGACAGGCAGGAAGGGCAACAAGTTCGGCATCGATCTCGACCAGGCGATGGACGTGTTCAAGCGCGCTGCCAAGCACGGATCGCTCGAACCCGTCGGCGTCGCCAGCCACATCGGCTCGCAGATCACCAACCTCGAGCCCTATCGCGCCGCCTTCGCGCGCATGGTCGATCTCGTGAAGGCCCTTCGAGTCGAAGGGATACCGATCAGCGTGCTCGACGTCGGCGGCGGACTCGGCGTGGGCTACACCGGAGAGGAGCCGCCCAAGGTCGCCGACTACGCCAAGATCGCGCTCGACGCGGCGAAGGACGCCGGCTGCAAGCTGGTGCTGGAGCCGGGGCGGCGGCTGGTCGCCGAATCGGGCGTTTTCTTGACCAAGGTGCTTTTCGTGAAGGAAGGCTCGGCCAAGACCTTCGTCATCGTCGACGGCGCGATGAACGACCTGATCCGCCCGACCCTCTACGAGGCTCATCACCCGATCGTGACGGTGGCCGAGCCAAAGCCCGGTGCCAAGGCGCGCCCGGTCGATGTGGTGGGACCCATCTGTGAATCAGGCGATTTTTTCGCCAAGGACCGCGATCTCACGCCGGTCGGAGCCGGTGACATTCTTGCGATCACCCACGCGGGGGCCTATGGCGCGGTCATGGCATCCAGTTACAATGCCCGCAGACTGGCTCCGGAGGTGCTTGTCCGGGGTCACCAATTCGCGGTGGTGAGACCGCGGCCGAGCTTCGAGGATCTTATCGGGCGCGACCGCGTTCCAGATTGGCTCTAGGGAGCTTGACGCTTCCATCGAGCCGGCCGGCGCGATCGGCCGTGAGGTGACTTGATGGAAGAGCGCGTCCCCCAGAGCCTTCTCGATCCCGGCACCCAAAGCCGGGTCGCCCGCCAGGTGAGCCTGGCGAGGGCGGCCTTGTTCTGGGAACAGCTTTGGCCCGCACTCTGGTTGCCGGCGACGATCCTCGGGGCCTTCCTCGCGCTGTCGCTGCTCGACGTGCTGCCAAGGCTTCCGTCCTGGGCGCATGTGGCCGCCCTCGCCATCTTCGGCGTTGCCTTCGTTACCTCGGCCTGGCGCGCTCTGGTCGCCCTGACCCTGCCGGACGAGGCTGCCGCGCGTCGGCGGCTCGAGGTCGCCAGCGATCTCACCCATCGTCCGCTGTCGGGCATCGACGATCGCCTGGCTCTCGGGGCGACCGATCCGGTCAGCCGCGCGCTCTGGGAAGCGCATCGCCGCCGCCTGGCGCAACGCCTCGCGCGCCTTCGCGTCGGCGCGCCGGAAGCGGGCTGGGGCCGTGCCGACACGGTCGGCATCCGTGCTGCCGTGGGACTCCTCCTGGTGATCGGGCTTGCCGCCTCGTGGGGCGAGAGCTTCGACCGGGTGGCGCGCGCGGTGACGCCGGACATGGCCGGCGCCCGTACCGGTCCCGGGCTGACGCTCGATCTGTGGGTCAACCCACCGGCCTATACCGGCAAGGCGCCGATCTTCCTCGATGCCCGCCAGCAGCAGGCGGAAGCGCCGATCGAGATCCCGGTGCGCTCGGTCGTGCTGGCGCAGGTCAACGGACTCAAGTCATCGCCGAGCCTGATGGTCGACGACCAGGCGACGGCCTTCGAGAGCCTGGGGCCGGCCAGCCATCGGGCGACGACGACGCTGGTCGAGGGTGGCCGTATCGCCGTCGCTGCCGGCCAGAAGGAACTCGGCTCCTGGCGCATCCAGGTGGTGCCGGATAACCCGCCGACCGCCGCGTTCCGCCAGCCGCCGGCGCAGAGCGACCGCGGCGCGCTCCGTCTCGACTACGCTGCGACCGACGATTACGGCGTCGAGTCGGTGGTGGCCCGCGTGCGCCGCGCCGACGACGCCAATACCGAAATGGACGCCGAGGAGATGATCGAGCTGGCGCTGGCCCTTCCGGGCCTCGGCCTCAAGGAGGCCGCGAACGCCAGCTATCACGACCTGACCGCGCATCCGTGGGCCGGGCTGCAGGTTGCGGTGACGCTGCTTGCGACCGACGCGATCGGCCAGACCGGCGAGAGCGAGCCGCAGAAGCTGATCCTGCCCGAGCGCAAGTTCCGCCATCCGGTCGCGCGCGCGATCGTCGAGGAACGGAAGAAGCTGGCGCAGGCACCGACCCAGAACCGCGCCGGCGTCATGCGCGGCCTCGCCGAGATCGCATCCCGCCCGGGTGCCTATGGCGAGGACATCGTCGTCTTCATGGGCCTCAAGTCGGCGATGGGGCGGCTTCGCCACGACGACTCGAAGGATGGCCTGCAGTCGACGATGCAACTCCTCTGGGACGTGGCGCTCCGGGTCGAGGACGGCGACGTCTCGATCGCGATGCGCGAACTCAGGCAGGCGCAGCAGGCGCTCGAGGATGCGCTGGCGCGCAACGTCGAGGACCAGGAACTGCAGCGGCTGATGGACGAGCTGCAGCGGGCGATCGACCGCTATCTGGAAGCGATGGTGCGCCAGATGATGGAGCAGCAGAAGAACGGCGATCAGGCCGAGATGCAGGCGCTGCCGCCGGGCGCCCAGATGGTCGAGCGCCAGGACCTGCAGCGGATGCTCGACAAGGCGCGCGAGCTGGCCCGATCCGGCAACCGCGACGCCGCCAAGCAGATGCTCTCGCAGCTGAAGGAAATGCTGGAGAACCTGCGCTCGGCCCAGCTTGGCCGGCCGAACCAGCAGATGCAGCAGCAGATGAAGATGCTTCAGAACCTGCAGGACCTGGCCAAGCGCCAGCGCCAGCTGCTCGACCAGAGCCACCAGCGCCAGCAGGACCAGGAAGGCGCCGAGGGGCAGCAGGGACAGCAAGGGCAGCAGGGCCAACGCGGTCAGCAAGGCCAGCGCGCCCAGCAGGGCCAGCGCGGGCAGCAGCCGGGCCAGGGGCAGCGCGGCCAGCAGGGCCAGCGCGGGCAGCGCGGCCAGGGGCAGCAGGGGCAGGGTCAGCCCGGCGAGGGCGACGAGCAGGCCGCCTCCGGCGCTGCCGACACCCAGGACGCGGTCCGCCGCATGCTTGGCGACCTGATGCGCCAGATGGGCGAGAACGGCAACATCCCGGGCGCCCTCGGCCAGGCTGAACGCTCGATGCGCAGCGCCACCGAGGCGCTTCGCCGCCAGGGCTGGGGCGATGCCGTCGGCCCGCAGTCCGACGCGCTGGAGCAGCTCCAGCAGGGCGCCCAGGAGATGGCCGAGCAGATGGCCCGCCAGATGGAAGGACAGGACCCGGGCGAGGGCGAAGGCATGGGCGAGCCGGCGCCGGGCCAGCCGCGGCCCCAGGCCGACCGGCAGGGCCGCGATCCGCTCGGCCGGCCGACCCGGAACTCCGGCGGCATGAACCGCGGCCATGTCGAGATCCCGGAGGAGGCCGACATCCAGCGCTCGCGCGAGATCTTCGACGAGCTCCGCCGGCGCGCCTCGGAGCCGACCCGCCCGCAGATCGAGCGCGACTACATCGACCGCCTGCTCCGCCGCTTCTAGCGGCAGGGGCAGGTCTAGTCGCTGTTGGTGAAGGTCAGGGTCAAGTCGACCGCCTCGGTCGACGGGTTGGCGAACTCGCTGCCGAACTTCACGAACTCGCCCGGCACCAGCTTCGAGGTGTCGGCCGAGAACACCCAGCTCTGGACCTCCTGGCGGCGCGAGTCGCGGAGGCTGACGCGCAGCTTCGGCACGTTCTTCACTTCCTGGGTCGGGTTCGCCAGCGTGCCGGTCACGACCAGGATGGGGACGCCGCCCTGGGTCATCCGCTCGGTCGCCACGTCGTGCAGGACGAGGCCGGCGCCGGGGACGGGCACCGGAAGACCGACCATCTCGTAGAGCCGTGCCGAGGGTGGCCAGAGGCCGACGATGGTGTTGCGCGCGAAGACGCCGCCGCCGATCACCGCGACGATGAAGAGGCCGAGCAGGACCCAGCCGACCGGGAATCTCTTCTTCTCCGGCCGGCGGCGGAGCGCAGGGAGGTTGGAGCCGGGCCTGAGCGGCGGCGGCTCGATGTCTTCCGGCGGCGGGTCGATGACCGGGTCGTCGAAGGCCGGCGCCGCTTCGGTTTCCTCGGGCGGCGCCTCCTGGAACCAGGTCTCGCCGCACGCCGCGCAGCGGACCCGACGGCCGGCCGAACCGAGCGCGCTCGAGGGGACGAGATAGCGTTTGCCGCAGGCGGGACAGGTGAGAATCAAGCCGGGTCGGGCTCCCGTTGGCGGATGGCGCCGGGCGACCGCCCATCTATAGGGTGCGCCGCCGGCATTTTGCAAGGCGTGGCAGGTGTTTGCGGGTGGGGAAGGGCAGCTTTACGGGCCTTTGCCCCCCGTGCGATGTTGCCGCTTGCGGTCCTTCAGCGGAGGCGGGGCCCGCAGACGGAAGGGACGGGCGCGGTTGGTACGCTTCGAGGACGTGTCGGCGCGATATGCCCGGGGGCCCAGCGTGCTCACCGGACTCACCTTCGAGCTGGGGCCGGGGTCGTTCCATTTCCTCACCGGGCCGTCGGGCGCCGGCAAGTCGACCCTTCTCAGGCTTCTCTATCTCGCCCTCAAGCCGGTCAGCGGCAGGATCGAGCTGTTCGATCGCGACGTCGCGACGATCCAGCGCAACGAGCTGCCGGCGCTCAGGCGCCGGATCGGCGTCGTCTTCCAGGATTTCAGGCTGATCGGTCATCTGTCGGCCCTCGACAACGTGGCGCTGCCGCTCCGGGTTGCCGGCGCCAAGGAATCCCAGATCCGCGATCACGTCGCCGAGCTGCTCGCCTGGGTCGGCCTCGCCGATCATCTGGACGACCTGCCCTCGACGCTGTCCGGCGGCCAGCAGCAGCGGATCGCGATCGCGCGCGCGGTGATCGGACGGCCCAGCCTGCTGCTCGCCGACGAGCCAACCGGTAACGTCGACGACAAGATCGCGATGCGGCTGATGTACCTGCTCGAGGAGCTGAACAAGATGGGGACGACGGTGGTGATCGCCACCCACAACGACGGGCTCGTCGCCCGCTTCCCCCATCCGCAGCTCCATCTCGAAGCCGGCAAGCTCTATCGGATTCCCGGCCGGCCGCGCCCGGCGAAGGTGCGCGCCAGTGGCTAGGGTGGTGTCGAAGCGCGATCGCGAGCTGCCGCTCGCCGGCGACGACTCGGCGCGGTTCCTGCCCTGGGTCGCCGGCGCGATGGTGTTCCTTGCGGCGGTCGCGCTCGCCGGGGCTCTCCTGGCGCAGACCGTTGCGGCGCGCTGGCAGCAGGACCTCGCCGGGTCGCTGACGGTCGAGGTGCCGCCGCGTGCCGGCGCATCCGCCGCCGAGCGCGAGCAGACGGCGCTCGCGCTTCTCAAGGCGACTTCCGGCGTGCGCGATGCAACGCCAGTGCCGCGCTCGCGCCTCGAGCGCCTGGTCGAGCCCTGGCTCGGCGTCGGCGCGCATGTCGCGGAGCTGCCGCTGCCGGCGCTGATCGAGGTGCAGCTCGCCGACGACGCGGGGATCGACCTCGGCACGCTCGGCGAACGGCTTGCGGAGGCCGTGCCTGGAGCCAAGCTCGACGACCACGCGCTCTGGCTCGCCGGCGTCGGTGCGGTGGTGCGGGCGGTCGAGGCGGTGGCGCTCTCGATCGTCGCGCTGATCGCCGTGCTCTCGGCTGCCGCCGTCGGCTTCGCCGTCCGCACGGGCTTGGCCATCCACAGCGACGTCGTCGAGGTGCTGCACCTGATCGGCGCGCGCGACGCCTATATCGCCCGCCAGTTCGCCGGGCACGCGTTCCGCGCGACGCTCAAGGGCGGGATCATCGGGCTTGCCGCGGCAGTCTCGCTGATCGCGGCATTGGCCGAAGGGCGCGGCGCGCTCGGGCCGCTGCCGCTGCCCGAGGTGAAGCTGAGCATGATTGCCTGGGGCGCGATTGCCGCCGTCCCGATCGCCGCGGCGGTGTTCGCGCTGCTGGCGGCGCTCGCCACCGTTCATCGGCAACTGAAGCGGATGCCGTGAGGCCCGGCTTCCGACATCGCCGGAACGGCGGACGGCGCTGGCCGGGCGTCCTCGCCGCCCTGCTGGCGATGGGGGCCTGGGCGGGAGGTCTCGCCTGGTTCGCCGGCGAGATGCCGCAGACCGCGAACGAGGAAGCGCCTGCGACCGATGCCGTCGTGGTGCTGACCGGCGGCACGAGGCGGCTCGCCGCAGGGCTCGAGATCCTGGCCCGGGGAGAGGCGAAGAAGCTGCTGGTCTCCGGCGTCCATCCGGACGTGGTGAAGGCGGAGATCGCCGGCGCCGACAATCGCTTGCAGGCGCTCGCGGAGTGCTGCCTGACGCTCGGCTACGAGGCGACCGATACCGTCGGGAACGCCGGCGAGGCCGCCCGCTGGATGCGCCGCGAAGGCTTCGGCTCGCTGGTGCTGGTGACCGCGACCTATCACATGCCGCGGAGCCTGGCCGAGTTTCGCCGCGCGCTGCCGGAAGCGCGGATCATCGCGTACCCGGTGTTCCCGGAAAACTTCAAGCGTGACCGGTGGTGGCGCTGGCCGGGATCGGCGGCGCTGGTCGTGATCGAGTATCACAAGTACATGCTGGCGCGGCTGCGCTTCGGTCTTGCCGACCTGATCGCATCGCCATCCCAGGCCGAGGCAGCGTCATGATCTGGATCCGCTCGGCGATCTTCAACATCGTCTTCTTCGCCTGGACGACTGTCGTTGTGGTGGTTGCGATACCGGTCCTGGCGATGCCGGAACGCGCGATGGTCGCCTATGCGCGTGGCTGGTCGCGGAGCGTGCTGCTGCTGCTGCGCGTAATCTGCGGCCTCCGCTATCGCATCGTCGGCCGCGAGAAGGTGCCGGAAGGCGGTGTCATCATCGCGTGCAAGCACCAGTCGGCGTGGGACACGATCGCGTTCTTCTGCATCGTCGAATCCCCGGTCTACATCCTGAAGCGTGAGCTTCTGATGGTTCCGTTGTTCGGCTGGTGCCTGCTTAAGTCGGGCATGATCGCGATCGATCGCAAGGGCGGCGCCTCGACGATGCGAAAGACCATTACGAAGGCAGCGGAGAAGCTTGCCGAGGGGCGGCAGATCGTGATCTTCCCCCAAGGGACCCGCGTCGCACCCGGGGTGAAAGCACCCTATCAGCCGGGCGCGGTCGGCCTTTACACGCACCTCAATACGGTCCTGGTGCCGGCGGCGCTCGACTCCGGCCGTTTCTGGGCCAGGCGCAGCTTCCTCAAGAAGCCCGGCACGATCACGCTCGAGTTCCTGGAGCCGATCCCCCCGGGCCTGCCTCGGGCGCAGGCGCACAGGCTGATCGAGGAACGGATCGAGGCGGCCTCCGAACGTCTCCTCGCCGGCCCTTAGGATCCCAGTAGGCGATTTACGAAGTGGATCGCAGCGCCGACCAGGGCACCGAAGATCGTGCCGTTGATCCGGATGAACTGCAGATCCTTGCCGACCTGGAGCTCGATCCGCCGGGCGAACTCGTCTGGCTGCTGGCGACCGAGGATCTCGACGATGAAGCTCCTGACCTCGTCGCGCCAGGCCGGCACGTTCTCGGCGAAGAAGGCTTCCACCGCGGCGTTGATGTCGCGGCGAAGCGCCAGGCTGTCGAGCTGGTCGGCCAGCGACTTGGCGACGGTATCGAAGGCCGCCCGGATCTTCGAGTCCGGGTCCTGAAGGTCGGTGAGCATCGTGTCCTTGATGGTCGCGAGAGCGCCGGCGACGATACGCGACGTCTCCTCGTGATCGAGGATCTTGCCGATCACCTCGGGCAGCCGTTCGAAGCCGCCATCCGCCTCGGCGATCGAGGCGGGCAGCGTCTTGAGCCAGCGGTCGAGCTCGGCCCGCTCCGATGACGACCTGTCTTCCAAAGCCTCCAGCAGTTCGTTGACGCCGCCGACGGTCTTGTCGGCGATCTTGCGATCGACGAAGCGCGGCACGAACCAGTAGCTGCGGGCGCCGACCCGTTCGCGAATCTCCTCGCGGTTTTCTTCCAGCCAGTCGATCGCCGTGTCGAGCAGGTCGTCGACCAGGCGCGCGAAGTCGGGGTGCTCGATCGCGTGACGGACAAGCCGCGCGACGATGGGCCGGATGTCGCTGTTGGCGAGGCCTGAGCGGATCGCGGTCGCCACTGCTTCGAGCACGCCCGGATTGTTGCGCTCGTCCAGGACGCGGGGCAGGAAGCGCATCAGCCCGTCGACTAGCTTCTTCCGCGTCTCCTCGCTGTCCAGCAGCCGGCTGAGGCGCTCGGCGATGTCGAACTTCCTGAGGCGCGCGACCAACACGTCGTGCTGCAGGAACTCGCGGTCGATGTATGTCGCGACCCCGTCGGCGATCCTCGCCTGGTTCCGTGGAATCAGGCGCGTGTGCGGGATTGGCAGCCCCAGCGGATGGCGGAAGAGGGCAGTGACGGCGAACCAGTCGGCGATGCCGCCTACCATCGCCGCCTCGGCTGCCGCCCGGACATACCCCAGCGTCACCGGGGGAAGCGCCACGTAGTGGGTCGCGACCCAGATGGCGGCCGCCAGCAGCAGCAGCGCGCCGGCATAGGCGCGATAGCGCGTCAGCGCGGACTCGCGGCTCTCCGGGTCGGGGCGTTCCTTTGGCTGGGTCGTCACGCCCCTAACAAGGTAGGGACGACAAGGCGGTTCCTCTAGAGGGCGGCAATCATGCCGCCGTCGATGGTCAGGACTTGGCCGTTGCAGAAGGAGGAAGCCTCGGAGGCGAAGTAGATCGCAGCTCCCCCAAGCTCCTTGGGATCGCCCCAGCGGCCGAGCGGCGAGCGGCCGCAGACCCAGTCGTAGAACTGCTTGTTGTTGCGGACCACGTCATTGGCTTCGGTCGGGTAGAAGCCGGGACCGATGCAGTTGACGTTGACGCCCATGGGTCCGAGCTCGACGCCGAGCGCGCGGGTGAGACCGTGGAGCCCCGCCTTGGATGCGACGTAGGACGCGATGGTCGGCCTGGCGATCGTGCCCATCACCGACGAGATCATGATGATCCGCCCCCACTTGCGCTTGACCATCCCGCGCGCCGCCTCGCGCGACAGGCGGAAGCAGGCGGTGAGGTCGGAATCGATCACCGTCTGCCAGTCCTGGTCCGAGGTCTCCAGCGTCGGCTTCCGGATCACGATGCCGGCGTTGTTGACCAGGACGTCGAGGTGTCCCTGGTCCTTCTCGATCCTGGCGATGCCGTCGGCGACCGCCGGCCCGTCGGTCACGTCGAAGATCGAGGTGGAGGCGCTCCAGCCGTTCTTCTTCGCTTCGTCGACCCGGGGGCCGACGCGGCCGGCATCGCGGCCGTTGAGCACGACATGCGCGCCGGCGCCGGCGAGCGCCTGGGCGATCGCCCAGCCGAGGCCGCGCGACGAGCCCGTCACCAGCGCGACCTTCCACTTGAGCGAGAACTGCTCGAGCATCTTTCCTCCGGTTTCGTATTGTGAACGCATCCTAGCCCCTCGGCTCGGCCGGGCGCTAGGATGCGCGCCTGTCATTTCAGCGAGGAAACATGCGGCCCAATCCGGTCAAGGCGAAGCTGGCGCGCGGCGAAGCGCAGTTCGGAACGATGATCCTGGACCTCGCCGGTCCGGGCCTGGCCAAGATCTTCGAGAACGCCGGCGCCGACTTCATCATGTACGACATGGAGGCTGCCTGCTTCGACATCGGCAGGATCAAGGACCAGATGGCCATGTGCCGCGGCCTGAAGATCGTGCCGATGGTCAACGTCGCCAGCCAGGACCCGGTGATGATGCAACTGCCGCTGGACTGCGGTGCCATGGGTCTGATGATCCCGGTGGTCGAGACCCGCGAGCAGGCGGAGAAGATCGCGGCGATCACGCATTACCCGCCGAAGGGCAAGCGCGGCGTGGCCTTCGGCATCGCCCAGGACGACTACTCCCTCGGCGGCCTCGACAAGCGCATCAAGGCCGCCGACAAGCGCAACATGATCATCCCGAAGATCGAGACGGCGAAGGGCGTCGAGAACATCGACGAGATCGTCTCGGTCCCCGGCATCGACGCCGCCTTCGTCGGTCACATGGACCTCTCGGTCTCGCTCGGCGTGCCCGGCAACTACACGCATCCGAGGTTCTCGGCCGCGGTCGACAAGGTGATCGCCGCCTGCAAGCGTCACAAGAAGCCCGGCGTCTGCCTGGTCGCGAGCCCCGAGGCGGCAAAGGCCTGGATGAAGAAGGGCTTCCGCATGGTGATGTACTCGACCGACACGATGCTGATCGCCGGCGCCTACAAGGCGGGGCTGGATGCGATCAAGGGCAAGGGGAAGTAAGATGCCTAAGCGCGTCCTGGTCGGCGGCATCTGGCATGAGACCAACAGCTTCTCGCCGGTCAAGACCGACCTCGACGCCTTCCGTCGCTATCTCTACCTCGAAGGCGAGGCCGTGATCTCCGGCTCGCGCGGCACCAACACCGAGATCGGCGGCATGATCGCCGCGGCGCCGGATGCGGGCCTCGAGCTGATCCCCTCGATCTACATCGGCGCGGCGCCATCCGGCATGGTCAGCCGCGAGGTGATCGACCTGCTGCTGGCCCGGCTCAAGGCGGATATCGAGACGGCGGGGAAGCTCGACGGCGTGCTGCTGGCGCTCCACGGCGCGATGGTGGCAGAGGGGATCGACCAGGCGGACGCCCATGTCGTGCAGGCAGTGCGCGACATCATTGGGCCGGACATGCCGCTGGTCTGCACGATCGACTTCCACGCAAACGTCGAAAGCGCGCTGGTCGAGCCGGCCGATGTGCTGATCGCCTACAAGACGCTGCCCCATGTCGACATGGGTGCGCGCGGCGAGGACGCCGCTCGGATCATCTCGAAGCTGATCGCGAGCGGGAAGAAGCCGCACAAGGTCTTCCGCAAGCTCCCGATCATCACCGTGCCGCAGCGCCAGCCGACCCACGAGAGCCCGATGCGCGAGATCATGGCTGAACTCGCGGAGGTCGAGCGCGACGAGGGGATCCTGACTGCCTCGGTGATCGGCGCTTTCGCCTATTGCGACGTGCCGCAGCTCGGCATGGCGATCCTGGCATACGGCGAGAAGGATGATGCCGAAGCCGCCGCCGGCCGGTTGGCGGACGCCGTCTGGTCGCGCCGGGCCCAGTTCAAGCCGGACTTGGTCCTGCCCGACGAGGCGGTCAGGCGCGCGATCGCCGCGAACGCCGGGCCGATCTTCCTGGTCGAGCCCGCTGACAATATCGGCGGCGGCGCGCCCGGCGATGGCACACATCTGCTGAAAGCACTCCTGGAGGGCCGTGCGCGCGAGGCGGCGACGGTGATCTGGGACCCGGCCGCGGCCAAGGCCGCGGCGGCGGTCGGCGTCGGCAAGCGCTTCAAGGGCAAGGTCGGCGGCAACACGCTGGCGCTTCACGGCGAGCCGGTCGAGATCGAAGGCACCGTGACTTTCGCTCAAGCCGTCAGCTATCGCCGGGACTCGACCTGGATGACCGGCCAGCCGGCCGACTTAGGGTTGGTCGCGACCGTCGATACCGGCGGAGTGAAGGTGATCCTGACCAGCGAGCGAGCGATCCCGTTCGACACGCTGCATCTGAGGATCCCCGGCGTCGAGCCGGAGAAGGCGAAGATAGTGACGGCAAAGTGCGCCAGCGCCTGGAGCGGCATCTTCGGCAAGATGGCCGAGGGGCACGTCTACGTCGACACTCCCGGCGTCTGCTCCTCCAACGTCGAGCGCATGCCCTACACGCGCCTCGAACGGCCGTTCTATCCGCTCGATCCCGACACTCAGTACCCCTGAAAGTGATCGAGCGGGCTTTAGGCCCGCTCGATCCCGCATCACGACGGCTTAAGAGACGTTCAGTTCTTCTCGATATTCCAGTAGACCGCCCACGGCACTTCCATCACGCCCTTGAGGTTCGAGCGGTAGGCGACCGGCGAGAAGAACTGGCCGAGCGGCACGTAGTGCACGAACTCGGCAGCGCGCTTCTGCAGGGCCTCCGCGATTGCCTTGCGCTTGGCGAGGTCGCCTTCCTTGGCGAAGGAATCGCGGAGCTTCTCGGTTTCCGGATCGCAGGGCCAGCCGAACCAGCTCTTCTGCTCGCAGGCGCCGGAGATGTTGAAGTTGGCGTTGGGCGGCCCGAGCTCATAGCCGGTCGAGTAGGTGTGGTACATGCTCCAGCCGCCCTGGCCGATCGGCTCCTTCTTGCCGCGACGCAGGATCAGCTGACCCCAGTCGATCGACTCGACCTCGACGTTCATGCCGATCTCGCGGAGCCGCTGGATCGTGACCTCGGTCAGGTCGCGGATCACCTTGAAGTCGGAAGGCTGCAGGATCACCACCTTCTGGTTGGTGTATCCGGCTTCCTTAAGCAGCGCCTTCGCCTTGTCGAGGTTCGGCTTCTTGAAGTCGTCGGTTCCGACCTCGCTCGCGTACTTCGTGCCGCACACGAGCCAGGCGTTGCACTGCTTGTAGAGCGTAGGATCGCCGCCGATGGCGGAGGCCATGTAATCGGGTTGGTTGACCGCGTAGAGCAGCGCCTGCCGCGCCTTCGGATTGTCGAAGGGCGGATGCAGGAAGTTCGGCCGGAGATAGGCCATGAAGCCCGACGGATTGTGGACCGCGATGGTGATGTCCTTGTTGCGCTTCAGGATCGGGATCAGGTCGCCCGGGGGCGACTCCCAAAAGTCGACCTCACCCTGGGTCAGCGCGGCGCTGGCGGTCGCCGTGTCGGGGATGATGATCCATTCGACGCGGTCGATCTTGGCGAGCTTGGCGCCGGCGTAGAAGTTGGGCGCATCGCTGCGAGGCACTGCGGTCGGACTCTTGGTGAACACGACCTTGCTGCCCGGGACCCACTCGTCCTTCTTGAAGAGGTAGGGACCGGAGCCGATGATCTCGGTCACCGCCGTATTGACGTCGACGTTGGCGTCCTTCTCACGCATGACGAAGGTCGGCATCGACACGGTCTTGGAAAGCGTGTCGAGCGCGAGGCCGAAGGGCTCCTTCAGCCGCATGATCATGGTCGCGTCGTCGGCGGCCTCGAAGGTCGCGCCGAGCTCGACCATCCGCTTGCCGGCGATGTCGCGGCCGGCCCAGCGCCTGAGCGAGGCGGCGACATCGGCGGCGCGCACCGGCGAGCCATCGGAGAACTTCTGCCCGGGCCGGAGCTTGAAGGTGTAGGTGAGACCGTCGGCCGAGACCTGGAAGCTCTCGGCCATCTGCGGCTGCGGACGCTCATCCTTGTCGACGGCGAGCAGCACGTCATAGACCATGTAGGCGAACTCGGTCGTGATGCCCGAGTTGTTTACGAAGGGATCGAGCACGCGGACATCCGCCTGCGGAACCACCTTCAGCACCTTCTGCGCGTCCGCCGGCGCCGGCGCCATCAGCGCCGCTGCAGCGACCGCGCCCATAACGCAGGCGGCGCGTCCTCCGAACCTTGTCATGCAAGACTCCCCGTTAAGACGTTTCCCATAGGAAAGTCTGCGCCCGCGTTTCGCGGCTGGCAATAGGGCGCGGAATGCAGCGGAATGCACTCAGTCCGCGGCTTTTTCCCGTTCTGCGGGTGCGGAGAGGCGGTGGCCGCTGACCTCGGCGCCGGCGTCATGGGCCAGCGGCAGGAAGAACAGGATCGCCGCCAGCGACACCAGCGCGATCCCGGCAAAGGCGGGGAAGAAGTCCGAAGCTCCGACGGCACCATTGCCGTGGAAGGCAACGGTGAGGTGAAGGACCATCGCGCCGAAGGCGACGCCGACGCTCTGCGCCAGCTGCTGGACCATGCTGCCCAGGCTCGTGGCCCGGCTCATGCGCTCGGGCGGCACGTCGGCGAAGCTGAGCGCCTGCATCGCCGTGAACTGCAGGGAGCGGAAGAAGCCGCCGACCAGCAGCACCATGAAGATGAGCCAGTGCGGGGTCGAGGGCTCGAAGAAGCCGTTGACCAGCAGGAAGGCGCCCGAGACGACGACGTTCCAGACGAGGACGCGGCGGAACCCAAGCGCGCGAATGAAGGGACCGGCGGCGAACTTCATCGTCAGGGCGCCGGCGGCGGCGGCGAAAGTAATGAGACCGGAGGAGAGGGCCGACAGGCCGAACCCCACCTGCAGCATCATCGGCAGCAGGAAGGGCAGCGCGCCGATCCCGGCGCGGAAGAGGAAGCCGCCCACGACCGCCGCCCGGTATGTGGGGATCGCGAGCAGGCCGAGGTCGATGATCGGCGCCTTGGTCCGCCTGGCGTGCTGCATGTAGGCGAAGGCCGCGACGCTGCCGGCGGCGATCAGCGAGACGGTCACCCAGTCGTCCACCGCACCCCGGCCTACGGTCTCCAGCCCGAAGACGAGCCCGGCGAGCGCAAGCGAGGTCAGCATGAAGCCGACCAGGTCCAGGCGGCCGGGATGGGGCTCCCGCACCTCTGGGATCAGCAGCGTCACCAGCACGATGCCGACGATCCCGATCGGCACGTTGATTAGGAAGATCCAGTGCCAGGTGAAGTATGTCGCGATGAAGCCGCCGAGCGGCGGCCCGATCACCGGCCCCATCAGCGAGGGGATGGTCAGGTAGGCCATGGCCTTGACCAGCGCTGCCTTCGGCACGTTCCGGAGCAGGACGAGGCGTCCGACCGGAATCATCATCGAGCCGCCGACGCCTTGGAGGATGCGGCCGACGACCAGGTGCGTCAACGATTCCGCGAAGGCGCAGGCGACCGATCCAAGCATGAACCCGAAGATCGCGAAGCGGAACACGGTGCGGGCGCCGAAGCGGTCGGCGGCCCAACCGCTCAAGGGCACGAAGACGGCGAGCGCCAGCAGGTAGGAACTGATCGCGAGGTTGAGGCGGAGCGGATCCTCGCCGAGCGAGCGGCCGATCGCCGGCAGCGCCGTCGCGATCACCGTCGAGTCCAGGTTTTGCATGAAGAAGGCCGTGGCGACGATCATCGGCACGACCCGGCTGAACTCCGGCCGGCTCGTCACGGCGAGCTCACGCAGCGAACTCGCGTCGGATCGCGTCCGACTGCTCGCCGACCTTCGGAACAGGACGCAGCTTGAGATCGTCTCCGGCGATCGCGGCCGGCGGGGCGATCAAGTCGACCGGTCCCGACGGCGTCTCGACCGGCAGCTTCCGGAGCTGGGGATGCTTCGCGAAGTCGGCGACCGTGTTGAGCCCGCCATAGGCGACCTGCGCATCCTTGAGCCGGCGCTCGACCTCGGCGCGCGGCAGCGTCGTCAGGATCGCTTCCATGCGTGCCTTCAGCCGCTCGCGGTTCTTCACTCGGACGAGGTTGTCGGCGTAGTCGGGCTCGGTCGCGAGGCCAGGCGCCTGGAGCACATTGGCGCAGAGGCTCACCCATTCGCGTTCGTTCTGGATCGAGACCAGCACGGCACCGTCGGCGCAGCGATAAGGGCCGTAGGGCGCGATCGAGGGATGGTCCAGGCCGCTCCGCTCCGGCGCCTTGCCGCCATAGACGAGATGCAGGTACGGCACCGTCATCCAGTCTGCCATGCCGGCGAACAGCGATGTCTTGATGCCGCGGCCCTCGCCGGTCTTCTCTCGCGCGTAAAGCGCCTGCAGGACTGCCGCATGCGCCGCCATCCCGGCCGCGATGTCGCAGACGCTGACGCCTACCCGTGCCGGCGCTTCCGGGCCGCCGTTGATCGAGCAGAGACCGCTTTCTGCCTGAACCAGCAGGTCATAGGCCTTCATGTCGGCAAAGGGACCGTCCTCGCCATAGCCGGAGATGTCGACGGTGATCAGCCGCTTGTTTTGGTTTCGCAGCGCTTCGGAGCCGAAGCCGGCCCGCTCGGCCGCTCCGGGTGCCAGGTTCTGGATGAAGACGTCGGCCCTGGCGAGGATGCGGGAAAGCAGCGCCCGGTCCGCATCATTCTTGATGTCGAGGGTGAGAGACTCCTTGCCTCGATTGAGCCAGACGAAATAGGCGGACTCGCCCTTCGCTGCCTTGTCGTAGCGGCGTGCGAAGTCTCCCTCCGGCCGCTCTATCTTGATGACGCGGGCACCGGAGTCGGCAAGCCGCCCCGAGCAATAGGGGGCGGCGACCGCCTGCTCCAGCGTGACGACCAGGAGGCCGGAAAGGTCGTCCACGCGCCTAGCGCACGCTCGCCCGCGCGACCTCCAGGATTTTGTCGACGTCGGCCTCGTTGTTGTAGAGGTGCAGGCCGAAGCGGACGAGGCCGCGGCGGACAGTGAACTTCACCTCGGCCGCCTTGAGCCCCGCCGAGAAGCGGTTGAGCCGCTCGTCGTCGGAGGTATAGGCGTCGCCGGCACCGAGCGTGCCGATGGTGACGATGTGGCTCCGGGCCCAATCCTCGGGCGGCCGGCAGACCGGGTAGCCCAGCTGCTGGAGCCCGCCGGCAAGCCGGTTGGCGAGGCCGAGCGTATGCTTCTCGATCGCCTCGGATCCGATGCCGAGCAGCAGGTCGAGCGAGGCGTCGAGCGCGGCGATGCCGATCCAGTTGTAGTTGCCGATCTCGAAGCGCCGCGCGTCCGGCTGGAGGCGCAGCACGCCGTCGCCGAGGTCGGACTCGTGCTTGCCGGTGACGACGCTGAAGCGTGCCACCCATGCCGGCCGCAGCTTCTCGACCCAGCGGTCGCTGACATAGAGCATGCCGAGGCCCATGACGCCGAGCAGGCCCTTGCTGGTCGAAGTGGCGAGCGCATCGATGCCGAGCTTCTCGACGTCGATGGCGAGCACGCCGGCAGACTGCACGGCGTCCACCAGCATCAGCGCACCGACCTTGTGCGCGGCCTTGGCGATCGAGGCGACGTCGGTACGGTAGCCCGGCGTGAAGGTGACGGTCGAGACCGAGACGACCCGGGTGCGGGCGTCGACCGAGCCCGCGATGGTCCCGGCGTCGATCATGCCGTCCTTGGATTTCACGCCGCGAACCTCGATGCCGTACTTCTCGGCGAGGTTCATCCACAGATAAACGTTGTTCGGATGCTCGAGCTCGGTGCAGATGACGACGTTGTCGCCCTTCTTCCAGTCCATTGCCGAGCCGATGGCGTTCAGGCCCTCGGAGACGTTCTTGGTGACCGCGACCTCGTGCGGCTTGGCGCCGATCAGCTTGGCGAAGTTCCCGCGCACCTTGGCGAGAGAGCCGCCGTACTCCTCCTTGATCTCGTCGCCGTTGAGCTGCGCGTCCGCGACCCCGTCGATCGCGTCGCGGCTCGCCTGCGAGATGATGCCCTTGGAGGCGACGTTGGCATACACCCAGCGGTCGGCGCCGGGAAACTGCGCCCTCGCGTCGGCGATGGTGAACTTGCGGGTGGAGCTATCGGTCATTTCGGCCTCGCGGACATGGCAAGCGTGAATTCGTCGGTGCGCGGCGTCCAGACGATGGGGCCGCGGGTTGCCCAGGTGTTGACCTGGAAATAGAGCGGGATGATCGCGGCGTCGTCCATCGCCATGCGCGTCGCCTGCTGCAGCAGAGCCTCGCGCTTCTTGTCGTCGATGGTGCGGAGTGCCTCCACGATCACCGCGTCGATCTTCGGGTTCGAGTAGCGGCCGCGGTTGGAGGCGCCGGCGCCCGTCGCATTCTTGGTCATGATCAGCGACTTGAGCGGCGAGGCCGCCTCGCCGGTGTCGGTGCCCCAGCCGAACAGGCCCACCGAGAAGCCGAAGTCGTTGCCGCGGGTGCCGTAGACGGCACGAGGCAGGGTCTCGACCGTGGTGTTGATGCCGGCGCGCACGAACATCTGGCCGAGGGCCTGGGTGATCTTGGCGTCATTGAGGTAGCGGCCGTTAGAGCCGTGCAAGGTCAGCTGGAAGCCTCTCGGATATCCCGCGTCGGCCAGCAGCTTCTTCGCCGCGTCGATGTTCTGCGCTGGTGTCTTCAGCGAGGGGTCGTGGCCGAAGAGGCCGTTCGGCACGAGCTGGCCGGTCGGCACGCCTTCGCCTTCCATGATCCGGTCGACCAGGGCCTCGCGCGCGATCGACTGCATCAGCGCCTGGCGAACCCGCGCATCCTTCAGCGGGTTCTTGGTCATCGGTTTGCCGTCGTTGTCGCGGACGTGCTCGGCGACGTCGCGGTGGCTGTCCATGATCAGGTAGATCACGCGGTTCGACAGCGACGGCGCGACCGCGAGGCCTGCCGTCGACTTGATGCGCGGGATGTCCTGGGTCGCGACCGTGTCGATCGCGTCAACGTCGCCGGCGAGCAGGGCCGCGGTACGCGAGGCCTGGTTGGCGATCAGCGAGAAGGTGACGCGGGTCCAGGGTTCCTTCTTGCCCCAATAGGCCTCGTTCCGCTGGAACACGATCTTCTCGTTCGGCGAGAACGAGACCAGCTTGTAGGGGCCGGTGCCGATCGCGGCCTTGCCGGAGTTGTAGTCCTCGGTGGCACCAGTCTCGCCGTGCTTCTTCGAGATGATGCCGAAGGTCGAGATGTCCCAGGGGAGCAGCGGCGCCGGGGCTGCAGTCTTCAGGTGGACCAGATGCGGACCCTTGATCTCGACCGCCTTGATCGTGCTGACGTAGAGCGCGAAGGGCGAACCCGATTTCGGCACGTCGACCGCGCGCTTGACGGTGAAGGCGACGTCCTCGGCCGTGAAGGGCGAGCCGTCGTGCCACGTGACGCCCTCGCGCAGCTTCACTTCCCAGGTGGTGTCGTCGATCGACTTCCACGAAGTCGCGAGGCCGGGCAGCAGGCTCTGCTTCTCGTCCTGAAGGATCAGCTTGTCGAAGACGTGGAGCATGTTCGCCACGTCGGGGCCAGAATTGGTGAAGTGCGGATCCATCGAGCGCGCCATCGCGCCGATGCCGATCTTCAGCTCCTGTGCCGAGGCCGGAGCCACGGCGACGACGGCGGCGAGCGCCAGCCAGCGAGCGAGCATGGGTCTTCCTCTCTTCTAGTCGAGATCGGCGAAGCGGTCGGTGGCGGCGACGAGCGCCTTGCGGATGCCGGGCTCCATCGCCGAATGGCCGGCGTCCGGCACCATGGTCATCTCGGCCTCGGGCCAGGCGCGGTGCAGCGCGACCGCGCCCTCCGCCGGGCAGATTACGTCGTAGCGCCCATGCACGATCACGCCGGGGACATGGCGGAAGCGCGGCACCGCGTCGATCAATGCGCCTTCGGGAAGGAACACGCCGTTCCGCATGTAGTGCGCCTCGATGCGCGACATCGCCAGCGTGCGCGGGCTCTGCGACTTCTCCGACCCCGGCTTCGGGATCAAGGCTGCGATCCGCGACTCGTAGGTCTTCCAGTTCGCCGCCGCCGGCATGTGGACCTTGGGGTCCGGATGGACCAGCAGCTTGAAGTAGTTCTCCAGCAGGTCGCCGCGCTCGGACTCCGGCAGGTAGTTGGCGAAGTCGTCCCAGAACTCGGTGAAGATCGAGCGGACGCCATAGAGCCACCACTGCATGTCCGATTTCCGGCAGAGCCAGATGCCGCGGAGCACGAGGGCGACGCAGGCTTCGGGATGTGCCGCGGCATACGCCAGCGCCAGGGTCGAGCCCCAGGAACCGCCGAAGACGACCCAGCGTTTGACGCCGAGCTTCTCGCGGAGCGCCTCGATGTCGCGGATCAGGTGCTGAGTGGTGTTGTTCTCGATCGACGCGATCGGCGTCGAGCGGCCGGCGCCGCGCTGGTCGAAGACCAGGATGCGGTAGCGCTTGGGATCGAAGAAGCGGCGATGCTCGGGCCCCGAGCCGCTGCCCGGGCCGCCGTGCAGGAAGACGACCGGCTTGCCCTTCGGGTTGCCCGAGAGCTCGTAGTAGATCTCGTGCCCGTCGCCGGCCGGGAACATCCCGCTCTCGTAGGGCTCGATCGCGGGATAGAGGTCCGCCGCCATCGTCTGATCGGGCACGGGTGCCTGCTTTTGAGGGTGATTTCGTTATGGAAAGTGTCCGCCGCCGGCGCCCCCGATGTCAAGAAAAGGCGAGATTTTCCGGCATTCCAGGGGCATCGGGGCGCCCTTCTCGCGGCGGGCCAAATACGTTAAGCGGAAGGCCATGACGCTTGCGCTCGATGACCGGCTCCGGGCCGATTTCGCCGTGGAAGGGAACTGGCCGCTCCTGGTGCGCCACCGCGTGCGCTGGAGCGAGGTCGACGCCTATGCGCATGTCAACCACACCAGCTATCTCGAATGGTACGAGGACATGCGGATCCGGGCGATGGCCGAGGTCGGGCTCGAGCTCGCCGCCGACGTGCCAGGCCCGGTGCTGGCGAGGATCGAGGTCGAGTACCACAAGCCGCTGCACTATCGCGACGAGGTGCTGATCGGCGCGCGGGTGACCGGTTTCCGAACGTCGAGCCTGACGATGGCCTACGGCACCTGGAAGCTCGGCGGAGGACAGGTAAACCGTGCCAGCGCGCTCTGCGTGATGTTCGTCAACACGACCGGGAAGAAGGCAGCGGTGCCGGAGGCAGCGAAGCCAATCTGGCGAGAGCGCCACGGCGCGAAAGGGGAATGAGATGTTCAGGATCGGCCTGATGGGGCTTGGCGCGATCGGCGAACAGGTGGCCGCCGCGATCGCTTCCGGCGTCCTGCCGGACGTGAAGATCGTCTCGGCGCTCGTGCGCAAGCCGCGCAGCGAGAAGCACGATTTCCTCGTCACCAACGATCCGGACGCCTACTTCAAGGTAGAGGTCGACGCCTATGTCGAAGGCGCCGGCCATTCGGCCGTGCAGGCTCACGCCGAGCGGGCGCTGACGAAGGCCGACATGATGGTCACCTCGGTCGGCGCGCTGACCGACGACGCGCTTCGCGAGCGACTGATTGCGACCGCGAAGGCCAACGGCCATCGTCTGATCCTGCCCTCGGCCGGCATCGGCGCCCTCGACATCCTGTCGGGGGCCGCGATCGGCGGGCTGGACGAGGTGGTGATGACGGTCCGCAAGCAGCCGGAGGCCTGGCTCGGCACGGAAGCTGAGGGCATGGTCGACCTGATGGCCCTGAAGGAGCCGTTCGTCGCCTATGAAGGCCCGGCGCGGGAGGGCGCCCGGCGCTATCCGCGGAACGTCAACATCTCGGCGGCGGTATCGCTGGCCGGCGCCGGCCTCGACAAGACGCACCTGATCATCGTCGCCGACCCGACGATCACCACGCATGTGATCGAGGTCCGCGCCAAGGGCGCGTTCGGCAGCTTCACCTTCGTCGAGGACATCCTGCCGACCGCGAGCAACCCCAAGACCGGGATGATCGTCGGCATGGCGGTTGTAAAAGCTGTCCGCCAGCTCTCCTCGCCGCTGGTGATCGGGCTCTAGGCGGCTTCGCGCAGCTTCCGCGCGCCCATAGCGCCCGGTCGCGTCAGGCAGCGCTCGAGCCAGTCCTTGACCTTCGGCGTCGTCGAGAAGTCGTGCTTGTTGAACCAGGCGCCATAGAGCACCGAGGCGACGCAGAGGTCGGCGACGGTGAATGTCTGGCCGAGAAGATACGGCCCCTTGGCAAGCTGGGCATCGATCGCGGCGAGCGGACGCGTCACCGCCTCGAGATTCTCTTTGGCGACCGATGCGTTCCGCTTCTCGGCCGGCAGCACATAGGTATTGGCGACGAAGAGGCCCATCGAGCGCTCGAGCGAGGTCGCGGCGAAGAACGCCCACTGCCAGCACTTGGCTTCGCCCTGGAGGTCGGACGGATAGAGGCCGCCTTTGCCGTATTTCTTGGCGATGTACAGGTTGAGCGCCATCGACTCCGACAGCGTGAAGCCATCATCCTCGATCGCCGGCACTTGGCCCATCGGATTGACCTTCAGGAACGCCGGCTGCTTCGAGTCTTCGCCGAACGTGGTCTGGATGTGCTCGAAGGCGACGCCGGCTTCTTCGGCGACCCAGAGTGTGCGGAAGGCGCGCGACTTGGCGATGCCGTAGATCTTGAGCTTGGCCATGGTTTCCTCCGTGAGTTTTCAGGAAATCGGCACGCCCAGGTGGCGGGCGAGCAGCGGGAACTGGGAATCGAGCATATGCCGGCCGAGATGGATGCGGCAGCCGCGATCCTTGGCCAGGGTCAGCAACTTGGTCATCTCGGGATTCATGATGATGTCGACGACGACGGTGGAGGGCTTCAGGCCTCCGACGTCCAGCGGCAGCGGGTCGTCGGGCTTGAGGCCGGCCGAGGTGGTGTTGACGATCATGTCCTGGCTGCCGGCCACGGCGTCGCCGACCTCGACCTGGAAGCCGGAGAAGAACTTGCGCGTCGTCACCGCCAGCGTCTCGGCGTTGGCCCGGGTGCGGTTGGCGATGGTGAGCCGCCGGACGCCGGCCTCAGCCAGCGCGAAGGCGATGGCATAGGCGGCGCCACCGGCGCCGAGCATCAGCACGTCCTTGCCCTTGGGCTCGATGCCGTCGTGGCGGAGCCCGTTGATGAAGCCGGCGCCGTCGTAGTTGCCGCCGATCAGCCGTCCGTCGTCCGTGTTGCGGCGGACGACGTTGACCGCCTGCAGCCGGGTGCCGGAGGCGTCGACCTGGTCGCAGAGGTGGAACATTGCGAACTTGTGCGGGTTGGTGACGAGCCACCCCTTCAGGCTCTCGATCGCGCGGAAGCCGGCGACGGCGCGCGAGAGCGAGGTCGCGGTGACGTGGAACGGCACCATCGCCGCATCCATCCCGAGCTTCTCGAACAGCGGGTTGAAGAGGGTCGGCCCGCGGACGTGCCCGATCGGATCGGCGATGATGCCGTAGACGGCGGTCTTGCCCGAAATCGCCATCAGAATCCGACGGCGTCGCCGCCCTTGAGATCCAGCATCTTCCGCGCCTCGTCTGGGCTGGCGACCTCCATCGACAGTTCCTCGATGATGCGGCGGATCTTGGCGACCTGATCGGCGTTCGACTTGGCGAGTTGCCCTTTGCCGAGCCAGAGTGAGTCCTCCAGGCCGACGCGGACATTGGCGCCCATCGTCGCCGCATGGGTCAGGAACGGCATCTGGAAGCGTCCGGCGGCGAGGATCGACCAGTAATAGTCCTCGCCGAACAGCTTGTCGGCGATGCGCTTCATGTGGTCGACGTTCTCGAGGTCTGGGCCGATGCCGCCGAGGATGCCGAAGATCGTCTGCACGAAGAACGGCGGCTTGATCAGCCCGCGTTCGACGAAGTGGGCCAGCGTGTAAAGGTGGCCGACGTCGTAGCACTCGAACTCGAACTTGACGCCGTGGCCCTCGCCGAGGGTCTTCAGCACCTCCTCGATATCCTTGAAGGTGTTGCGGAAGATGAAGTCCCGGCTGTTCTCCAGGTGCTTCTTCTCCCACTCGTGCTTGAACTCCTTGTATCGGTCCAGCATCGGGTAGAGGCCGAAGTTCATCGAGCCCATGTTGAGCGAGCACATCTCGGGCTTGGCGCGGAGCGGGGCCGCCAGGCGTTCGGCTAAGGTCATGCCGTGGCCGCCGCCCGTAGTGATGTTCACCACCGCGTTCGAGGCCTGCTTGATGCGCGGCAGGAACTCCATGAACACGTCCGGCGACGGCGTCGGCCGCCCGTCCTTCGGATCGCGCGCGTGCAGGTGCAGGATCGCCGCCCCCGCTTCGGCGGCGGCGATCGCGTCCTTCGCCACTTCGTCCGGCGTCAGCGGCAGATGCGGCGACATGGTCGGGGTGTGGATCGAACCGGTGACCGCGCAGGTGATGATGACCTTGCGCTGCTTGGCAGCCATGGAAGTCGTCCTTCGTTCTTGAGTAGAGAGGGTCTAGCCGAGGGTCTCGACATTGCCGCAGACGCTGAGCGCCTGGCCCGAGATCCTGGCACCGGCCGAGGATGCCAGGAACAGAGCCATCGCGGCGATGTCTTCGGGCGTCACGTCGGTGCGCAGCGACACCTTCGAGAGCAGCAGCTTCTTCTGCGCCTCGAAGCTGATGCCGGTCGCCTTGGCGCGGGCCGAGATCACGCGGTCGATGCGGGGCCCGCGGACGATGCCGGGCTGGATCGCGTTCACGCGGATGCCGTGCGGCCCCAGCTCCATCGCCAGGCTCTTGGTCAGGCCCACGACCGCCCATTTGGTCGCGGCGTAGGGCGTGCGGAGCGGGAATCCCAGCCGGCCCGCGACCGACGACAGGTTGATGATCGACCCGCCCTTGGCCTTCTTCAGCAACGGCACCGCGAGACGGGTGCAGTGGTACATGCTGTTGAGGTTGATATCGACGGTCGCGTGCCAGTCCTTCGGGTCGATCTCGTGGATCGGCGCGGTCGGACCGGCGATGCCGGCATTGTTGACCAGCACGTCGAGGCCGCCCTTGGTCGCCTTGGCGAAGAACTTGGCGATCGCCCTGGGATCGGCGACGTCGCAGACGTGGCCGGCGATGTCGGGCCGGTTCTTCTTGAGGTCGGCCAGCGCGTCCTTGGCAACGTCGCAGACCTGGACCTCGGCGCCGCCGTCGGCGAAAGCCTCCGCGATCACCCGCCCGATTCCGGCCGCCCCGGCCGTGATCACGACCTTGAGCCCGGCCACGGACATGTCCGGCGCCTTCCGCTTCGCCATCGTTTCCCCCTCATCAGCTTTTTGGCAGTTCGGGGGCGCAGTCTACGCGCGGGGGCGGGCGGATTTCCAGCCATCCGGCCTTTGAGGGAATTCCCAAGGGCTGCTATACAGCGCCTCAGCGGTCCCGTAGCTCAGCTGGATAGAGCAGCAGTTTCCTAAACTGTTGGTCGGAGGTTCGAGTCCTCTCGGGATCGCCAATCCCTCCCCAAAAGACGACGGGCGCCCCTTTCGGGACGCCCGGTCCTCGCCGCCTGAAGCGACGATGCTACGGATTGGCTTTCGGCGCCGGGGCCTTCGGTGCCTCGATGGTCACGTCGACCTTGGCGGGGCGATTGCCACCGATTCCGCCGATCGAGCCGCCCATGAAGACGAAGGCGAGCAGTCCGACGACGACCACCAGGCCGCCGACGATGAAGTAGAGCCCGCCGTTGCCGCCGGAGCCGTTGGTGGTTTCAGCCATTGGGATCTCCTGATCGCGAAGGATCGCGTCCGGAGCAAACGCCGGCCGAGCCGGGCGGTTCCCCGGCAAGTCCGGCACGGGAATGTCACACGGTCTATCGGCGGAGGTGGCAGGCCACCCAGTGGCCGTCGCTGCTCTGTTCGAGCTCCGGCACTTCCTGGCTGCAACGCGCCTCGGCGATCGGGCAGCGTGTGTGGAAGCGGCATCCGGAGGGCGGGCGGATCGGGTTCGGCACGTCGCCCTGCAGCACGATGCGCTTGCGCTTGACCAGGGGGTCGGGGATCGGCACGGCGGAGAGCAGCGCCTCCGTATAGGGATGTCGCGGGTTGTCGTAGAGCTCGC
>JAEULB010000088.1 GCA_016792585.1 Rhodospirillaceae bacterium | reverse complement strand
CGGCGACTGCGGCGCCTTCACCCGCGATCTCGCGCGCCATGCGGCCGGCAAAGGCGTGACCTTCCGCTACGGAAGCGCAATCGAACGGATCGAGGACGACGGTGACCGCATCACGGGCGTCGTCACGTCATCGGGAAGGATCGAGGCCGAGGCCTACGTCCTCTGCCTCGGCGCCGAGAGCCCGATGCTGATGAGCCCGCTCGGCGTCCATCTGCCCATCTATCCGGTGAAGGGCTACAGCATGACCTTGCCGGTCAGGCCCGGCGGCGCCGTGCCGAAGATGGCGCTGGTCGACGAGCACAACCTCGTCGGTATCGCGCGTCTCGGCGACCGCGTGCGCTTCGCCGGCAAGGCGGTGTTCACGGGATACGACACCAGGATCGTGCCGGAGATGTTCGGCGGCATGAAGAAGGTCGCACGCGATCTCTTCCCCGACGGCGTGGACGAGACGCGGCCGTCGTACTGGGCGTGCCTTCGGCCGATGACCGCCGACGGCCCGCCGATCCTGGGACTCGCCAAGCATAAGAACCTTTTCCTCAACACCGGCCACGGCCATGTCGGCTGGACGCTTGCCTGCGGCTCCGGCCGCGCGATCGCGAACATGGTGTTCGGCAGAGATCCGGGGATCGACCTCGATGGTGTGACGCTGGAGGGAAGAGAGCTTTAGCTCCGAGCCCCACCCTAACCCTCCCCCACAGAGGGGAAGGGAATACACGGCGCTTCGTGTCCCCTCTCCCCGCGGAGCGTGGGGGAGGGTTAGCATAGGGGGCGAGACTCAGAGCGGCAGCTTCCCCTGAGGCCGGGGATCCATCGCCTCGGCGATCAGCTCCTCCGCCGCCTCTTCCCAGAGATCGTCGATGCCGGCGCCGTCGACGCGTTCGCGGCCGATGTCGAGCATGGCCGGCACCGCCAGCGGCGAGACGCGGTCGAGGACGCGGTGGCGGATCTTCCCTTCGACGCGCACCAGGAAGTCGGCGAGGCGCCGCACGTCGAGGAGGCCGGTCGCGGCGTCCGCCCGGGTCGCGCGCAGGAGGATGTGCTGCGGGTCGTGGCGGCGGAGCACGTTGTAGATCAGGTCGGTGTTCACGGTCACCTGCCGTCCCGACTTCTCCTTGCCGGGATATCGGCGCTCGACCAGGCCCGCGATCACGGCGACGTTGCGGAAGGTCCGTTTCATCAGGCTCGACTCGGCGAGCCAGGATTCGAGATCGTCGCCGAGCATGTCCTTGTCGAGGAGGGCGTCCATGTCCTCGACCGCCTTCAGGCTCCAGACAGCGAGCACATAGTCGGAGGCGACGAACCCCAACGGCTTCAATCCCAACCGCTCCATCCGCCGCGTCATCAGCATGCCCAAAGTCTGGTGCGCGTTGCGGCCTTCGAAGGCGTAGACGACGAAGAACTCCTTGTTGCCGCGCGGGAAGGCTTCGACCAGAAGCTCGCCGCGCCGCGGCAACACCGAGCGCCAGCGCTGCAGGTCGAGCCAGTCCTCGACCGCCTTCGGCAGGGTCGGCCAGACGCTCGAATCCTCCAGCATCGCCCGCACGCGATCGGCGAGATGCGTGGTCAGCGGCAGGCGCCCGCCCTCATAGGCCGGCACCATGGGCTCGCCGCCGGTCGCCGGCATCACCTCGGCCCAGGTCTCTCGGATGCCCTCGAAGCAGAGCAGGCGTCCGCCGAAGATGAAGGTGTCGCCCGGCGTCAGCGTGTTGATGAAGTACTCCTCGACCTCGCCCAGCACCGGACCGCGCTTCATCTTCACCTTGATCGTCACCGCCTCGACGATCGTTCCGATGTTCATCCGGTAGCGCTGGGCGAGCGTCGGGTTGCCGATCCGCCAGCGGCCGTCCGGCATCTGACGCAGCCGCTTATAGCGCTCATAGGCCTTCAGCACGTAGCCGCCGGTCGAGACGAAATCGAGAACCGCATCGAAATCGGCGCGTGAGAGCCCCGCATAGGGCGCAGCACCGGTCACCTCCTTGTAGACGTCGTCCGGCGCGAAGGGCTGAGAGCAGGCGAGCCCGACCACGTGCTGCGCCAGCACGTCGAGGCCGCCGATCTTCGGCGGGTCGCCGTCGAGCTCGCCCTTGTCGACCGCCTCGATCGCCGCCCGGCACTCAAGCGCCTCGAAGCGGTTGCCGGGGACCAGCAGCGCGCGGCTCGGCTCGTCGAGCCGGTGGTTGGCGCGGCCGATGCGCTGGATCAGGCGCGAAGCGCCTTTCGGCGCGCCCATCTGGATCACCAGGTCGACGCCGCCCCAGTCGATGCCGAGATCGAGCGACGACGTGGCGACCACCGCGCGGAGCGCGCCGCGCGCCATCGCCGCCTCGACCTTCCGCCGCTGCTCGGGCTCGAGGCTGCCGTGATGGATGCCGATCGCGAGATTGTCGTTGTTGAGCCGCCAGAGTCCCTGGAACGCGATCTCGGCCTGGGCGCGGGTATTCACGAAGACGATCGTCGTGTTGTGCTTCTTGATCTGCTCGTAGATCTCCGGGATCGCGTGATGCGCCATGTGCCCGGCCCAGGGCGTCTCCTCCTTCGTGCGGAGGATGCCGATCTCGGGCTTCGCACCACCCTTGAGCACCACGCGGCGGACGCGCGGATCGTCCGCTTTCGCTTCGGTCGAGAGGAAGGCCGAGAGCGCGTCCGGGAACGCGACCGTCGCCGAGAGGCCGATCCGCCGTGCCTCGGGCGCCAGCTTGGCGATGCGCGCGAGGCCCAGCGCCAGCAAGTCGCCGCGCTTCGAGCCGGTGACCGCGTGTAGCTCGTCGACGATCACGCATTTCAGGTGCCGGAAGATGTCGGGCGCGTCCGCGTATGAGATCAGCAGAGCCAGCGACTCCGGCGTCGTCATCAGGATGTGCGGCGGTGTCTTCCGCTGGCGCTGGCGCTTGGAATGCGGCGTGTCGCCGGTGCGGGTCTCGGCCGAGATCGGAAGCCGCATCTCGGCGATCGGCTCGAGCAGGTTGCGATGCACGTCGACCGCCAGAGCCTTCAGCGGGCTGATGTAGAGAGTGTCGAGACGCGGCGTCGGATCGGCGGCGAGCCTGACCAGGCTCGGAAGGAACCCTGCCAGCGTCTTGCCGGCGCCGGTCGGCGCGATCAGGAGAACCGACTCGCCGGCGCGGTCGGCCTCGATCAGCGCGAGCTGATGCGCGCGCGGCCGCCAGCCGCGCGCGGCGAACCAGCCGGAAAACGGCTCCGGCAAGCTCATCAGCGGCGGTGCGGGCTCCGCACGGATGCGGGCGTAGGCGAGAGGAGAATCATGCCTCGCAGTCTACCACGCCGGTCAGAGCCGGTTCACCGCGCGCCAGCCGGCATAAGCGAAGAACACCAGCACGAGCCCTTGCACGACCGCGAAGGGCGGTTCGTTGCCGTTGGGCGCGAGCGCGTTGAGGTGCGGGAACTTGAGGAACGACTGCACCACCAGCACGAAGGTGTTGAGGTAGAGCGAGACGACCGCACCGATCGCGTATCTCTTCCGCCAGGAGCCTTCGAGATCGAAGCGGTAGATCGCAAGCAGCGTCGGGATCATCACCAGCGTGGCAACGATGCCGGTGCCGAGCGCCGGGGTGAATCCGTTGAACGGGAAAAGAAAGCCAGTGACGCTGGTCGCCAAGGTCGCGATCAGGAACACATGGGTCCAGGCGTCGCGACGGACCTCGCCCTTGATCAGCGCGCCGAGCACGGCGAAGCCGGCGAATATGCCGACGAAGCTCAAGACGACATGGATCGTCCCGAAGGTCGGAGATGCGAAGAACACGAAGGCGCCCCCTTACTCTGTTACCGCCACTCGGCCACAGATTCGGGGGGCGCGTCCACCTTAGGGCGGGATCAGCGCCGCTCGCTGTCGAGTGCCGCCATCGCATGCGCCGGATAGCGGTCGCCCGCTGCCGCATTCTTGGGCACGGCGCGCTCGATCGCAGCAATGTCGGCCGGGCTCAGCATCACTGAGGCGGCGCCGACTGACTCGGCGAGTCGGTCGCGGCGGCGTGCGCCGACCAGCGGCACGATGTCGGCTCCCTGTGCGGCGACCCAGGCGATCGCCGCCTGGGCGACGGTGACGCCCTTCGCCGTAGCGACCGTCCGCAGCGCCTCGACCAGCGCCAGGTTGGCGTCGACGTTTCCGCCCTGGAAGCGCGGGCTGTGGCTGCGGAAATCCGATGCACCGGCCGTCTTCTCGAAATGGCCGCTGATCAGGCCGCGCGACAGCACGCCATAGGCGGTGATGCCGATGCCGAGCATGCGCGCCGCCGGCAGGATCTCGTCCTCGATGCCGCGCGAGATCAGCGAATACTCGATCTGCAGGTCGCTGATCGGATGCACCGCGGCCGCGCGCCTCAGCGTGTCGGCGCCGACTTCGGAGAGCCCGATATGGCGGACGTATCCCGCCTTCACCATGTCGGCGAGCGCGCCGACCGTGTCCTCGATCGGCACGTTCGGATCGAGGCGCGAGGGGCGGTAGACGTCGATGTAGTCGAGACCGAGCCGCTGCAGCGAATGGGCCAGCGCGTTCTTCGCCGCCGCCGGCCGGCCGTCGTAGCCCAGCCAGCTGCCGGCGGGATCGCGGAACGCGCCGAACTTCGAGCTGATCACAACCTGATCGCGCGGCACCCCTTTCAGCGCCTCGCCGATCAGCATCTCGTTGTGGCCCATGCCATAGAAGTCGCCGGTGTCGATCAGCGTGACGCCGGCATCGAGCGCGGCCCGGATCGTGGCCAGGCTTTCCGGGCGCTCCGACGGGCCGTACATGCCCGACATGCCCATGGCGCCGAGGCCAATTGCCGATACCTTGGGACCGGTCTTTCCGAGCTGACGAAACTGCATCTCACGTCCTCCTGGTTGGATGGACATGAGAATGGGTTCTGGCATACCGTTCGATAATCCGTCATTATTTCTACAGGTTGTACGGATTTTCGGACAATGCCTCAGCCCGACCTGGCCGATCTCGATGCCTTCGCCGCCGTCGCCCGGCAGCGCAGCTTCCGCGGCGCCGCGGCGCTCCGCGCCGTCTCGCCCTCGACCTTGAGCGAGGCGGTCGCGCGCCTCGAGGAGCGGCTCGGCGTCCGCCTTCTCAACCGCACGACGCGAAGCGTGACGCCGACCGAGGCTGGCACTCGCCTGCTCGAACGGCTGACGCCGGCGCTGGGCGAGGTCGCGGCCGCAGTCGATGCGCTCAACAGCTTCCGCGACAGCCCGACCGGCACGCTTCGCCTCAACGTGCCGACAGGCATCGCGCGCCTGATCCTTCCGCCGATCGCGATACGGTTCCTGAAGGCCCATCCCGGCATCGCGCTCGAGGTCGTCGCCGAGGACACCTTCATCGACGTGCTCGCCGCCGGCTTCGACGCCGGCATCCGCTACGACGAGAAGCTGGAGCAGGACATGATCGCGGTGCCGATCGGCCCGCGCGTGCAACGCTTCGTCACCGCCGCCTCTCCTGCTTATCTCGCGGCGCATGGCCGACCGACGCATCCGAAGAACCTGCTGGACCACGCCTGCATCCGGCATCGCTTCGTGAGCGGCACGGTGAGGATCTGGGAATTCGAGCGCGACGGCGAGATCGTAAAGGTGAATCCGTCAGGACCGCTGACCGCCTCGACGATCGATCTGGAGATCGCCGCGGCCATCGAAGGGCTCGGCGTCGTCAACGGCTTCGAGGAGTACTTGAAGCCGGCCCTGGCGTCCGGTGCGCTCGAGCCGGTGCTCGAGGACTGGTGGCAGAGCTTCTCCGGTCCGTTCCTCTACTACCCGAGCCGTCGCCTGATGCCGGCGCCGCTCCGCGCCTTCGTCGACTTCATCAAGGCGATGTGAGGCTCAGGCCGCGGCGGCGATCTCGCGCGGCAGGAGCACGGTGATGACCGTGCCGGCGCCGGGATGGCTGACGATCTCGAGCTGGCCGCCCAGCCTTTCGACCAGTGCCCGGGTCAGCGGCAGGCCGAGACCGGCGCCCTGCGGGCGGCCGCGCAGCGGCTGGCCGACCTGGCCGAAGGGCTGCATCGCGACCTCGACCTCGCCCGGCGTCATGCCGATGCCGGTGTCGTGGATGACCAGGAGCATCGCGCCTCGGAACTTGTCGATGCGCGCCTTCAGCTTCACCGAGCCGCCGGAGGGCGTGAACTTGATCGCGTTGGTCGCGAGGTTGAGGACGACCTGCAGCAGCTTCGATCCGTCGGTGCGAAGCTCGGGGAAGTCAGGCTCGATCTCGACCCGGAGGTGGACGCCGCTCGACTCGGCGAGCCCGTGCACCATCGAGACGGCACGATCGAAGATGTCGGAGACCGAGACGGGCTCGATCGTGATCGGCTCGCGTCCGGCTTCGGCCTTGGCGAAGTCGAGCGCGTCGTCACAGACAGCGGCGAGATGTGTCGCCGAATTGTGGATGTCGGCGGCGTATCCGGGATACCTCGGATCGCCGAGAGGACCGAAGCGCTGGTCCTTCAGGATCTCGGAGAAGCCGAGGATCGCGTTGAGCGGCGTGCGGATCTCGTGCGCGAGATAGGCGGTCACTTCGCGGTCGTTCTTCTGGCGCGCCTGGTTGCGCGCCTCCAGCCTCGACATCCGCGCCTCGGCTTCGCGCAGAAGCGCGCGCGCCTCGTTGAGCTTTCGGGTCGCGACCACGGCGCGGCGCCACGAGGCATGCCAGCGCGAGAGACCGATCACCCGGTCCTTGAATTCACCCGGATCGTAGGGAAGGCGGATCGCGTCGCCGACCGACAGCGCCAGCCGCCGGTGCCTGGCGTCCGTATAGAGCGAGAGCACGGCAGGACGCTCGTCGTCCGGCAGCCGCCACCAGTAGGAGAGCGCATCGAGCGCGGTCGGGCCGCCATAGGCGAGGTCGAGGACGATCATGTCGTTGGCGCGGACGCGCCCGAGCTCTGGCGGCTCGGCGCTGACGCGGAGGTCCTCGCCGGCGAGAAGCTGCTCGAGCTCGCGCGCGAGAGACGGCGGACCGAAAATGAGGATGCGCGGCTCGGCGGACACCGGCGCAGGGGACGTCGAAGTCATGGCCGCCTAAGGACCACGAAACGGCTTAAGCAGAGGTTAAGCGCCCCCGCTTTTCGCACCCAGGTACCGCTCGACGTAGTCCGACAGCTGGCCGAGGCAGGCTTCGAGCGAATGCGTGCCCGTGTCGACGACCAGCTCGGGCGACTCAGGGGCTTCGTAAGGGGCTGAAATGCCTGTGAATTCCTGAATCTTCCCGGCCCTCGCCTTCGCATAGAGGCCCTTGGGATCGCGCTTCTCGCAGGTCGCGAGGTCGGCCGAGACATGGACCTCGTGGAACAGGTCGGGCGCGATCTTCCGCACCCGGTCGCGGTCGGCCCGGTAGGGCGAGATGAAGGCGGTGATGACGATGATGCCGGCGCGGGCGAACAGCGCCGCGACCTCGCCGATCCGGCGGATGTTCTCGGTCCGGTCGTCGGGCGAGAAGCCCAGGTCGGCGGAGAGGCCGTGGCGGATGTTGTCGCCGTCGAGCACGGTGACGTGCCAGCCCTTTCGGAAGAGATGCTGCTCCAGCTCGATCGCGAGCGTCGACTTGCCGGCACCCGAAAGCCCGGTGAGCCAGAGGATGCCGCTCTTGTGGCCGTTCGCCTGCCAGCGCTCGGCGAGTGCGATGCGGCCTTCTTCGCGCTTCACGTTGGTCGAGCGGATGACGTCGCGGCGAGCCCGCGCATGGCCGTCCAGCGTGACGGTACCGCCGCCGGCGACATCGTAGCCGTCGACCAGGACGAAGCGGCCGGTGCGCGCCATCGTGCGCGCATCGTCGACCGCGAGCGTCGAGCGGGCACGCAGCACGACCTCGGCGATCTCGCCCGCGGCCACCGCGTCGGCGGCGCGGCTGGCGAGATCGGCGGTGTCGATCACGCGCTCTATCGTCTGCACCTCGACCGCATGCTCGGCCGTCGCCAGCTTCAGCTTGTAGCGCTTGCCGCGCACCAGCGGCTGGCGGCCGAGCCAGACGATACGGGCACGGAGGCTGTTGGTCTCGACCGGCGCCGACTCCTCCAGATGCCCGATCTGGCCGCGCTCGACGAAGATCTGGTCGTCGAGCGTGATGCCGATCGAACGTCCGGCCTCGGCCTCGTTCGGCTTTGCATCCTCAGGCCAGGCCTCGATCGAGGCGACCTTCGCCTTGCGGCCGCCGGGCGCGAAGGCCAGCGTGTCGCCGACCTTGAGGCGGCCGCTCTCGATCCGGCCGGCGAGGATGCGACGCTCGTCGAACTTGTAGACGTCCTGGATCGGGAACCGCAGCGGCTGGTCGACCGGCGAGGGAGACGGCCTGAACCCGTCGATCGCCTCGACCATCGTCGGCCCGTGATACCAGGGCATCGCCTTCGACCGGTCGGCGACGTTGTCGCCCTCGCGGCCGGAGACCGGGATCACCGCCTTCGGGGCGACGCCGAGGGACTCCAGATAGGATTCGATCTCGCGCGCGACCTCGGCGAAACGCGACTGCGCGTAGCCGACGAGATCCATCTTGTTGACGGCGACCAGGATCTGCGTGAGCCCGAGCAGGCTCAACAGATAGGCATGCCGGCGCGACTGCTCGCGCACCCCTTCCTTCGCATCGACGACCAGCAGGGCGCCGTCGGCGGCGGCGGCCCCGGTCACCATGTTGCGCAGGAACTCCTTGTGCCCCGGCGCGTCGACCAGCGTGTAGCTGCGCTTCGCCGTCTTCAGCCAGACCTGCGTCGTGTCGATGGTGATGCCCTGGTCGCGTTCGGCCTGGAACGCATCCAGCAGGAAGGCCCATTCGAACGGCATGCCGCGCTTGGCGGACGAAGCGCGGATCGCTTCCAGCTTGCCTTCGGGAAGCGAGCCGGTGTCGTGGACGAGGCGGCCGACCAGCGTCGACTTGCCGTGATCGACGTGGCCCGCGAGCGCGACGCGAAGAGGTGCCGTGCCGTCTGCCATCACATGTACCCGGCGACGCGAAGCCGCTCGAAGGAGTCCTCGGCCTCGTGGTCCATCGCGCGGCCGGCGCGCTCGGGCGCCTTGGTCGCTTCGAGCTCGGCGATGATCGCATCGAGCGTTGCGGCGTTGCTCACCATCGGATGCGTGATGTCCTGGTCGCCGAGCGATCGATAGCGCTTGCCGCCCTTGGCGAAGTAGAGATCGACGACCGGAATCTTCTCGCGGCGGATGTAGCGCCAGACGTCGAGCTCGGTCCAATGCAGCAGCGGATGCACGCGGATGTGCGTGCCCGGCGCGAAGTCGGTCTTGAATTGATCCCAAAGCTCCGGCGGCTGCTCGCGCACGTCCCATTCGGCGTTCTCGCCTCTGGGACTGAAATAGCGCTCCTTCGCTCTTGTCGCATCTTCGTCACGGCGGATGCCGGCGATCACCGCCTTCAGCTTGAGGCGACCGACCAGCGACTTGAGCGCATACGTCTTGCGGGCCGAGGAGCGCGCGGCCGGCGGCAATGTCGGGTCCATCTCCTCGACCGGCGGGCAGGGCTCCTGCATCAGATCGAGGCCCCATTCCTGCGCATATCGATCACGGAACGCGTACATCTCCGGGAACTTTTTCCCGGTGTCGCAGAACAGCGCCGGGAACGGCACGCGCCCGAAGAACGCCTTCCGGCAGAGCCAGACCATGACGTTGGAATCCTTGCCCAGCGACCAGAGGAGGCCGAGAGGATCGAGCTTGTTGAAGGCTTCGCGGAGGATATAGACGCTTTGGCTTTCGAGCGCGTCGAGGTGGTCCATGGGGCGCTTGTTAAGCTACCCCCGGGCCCGTGTCGAGCCCCCGGGATCCGGCGCCAGCCGCCCGCCAAGCCCTTGAAACCCCTTGCCTTGATCTAGGCCTGCCGGCTTCCTAAATAGAGTGCCGGCGGTGCCTATCTCGAGGGCCGCCGGACAAGGGGCACCAGGAGGTGCCCTGGCGCTCGCTCAAGGAGGAGGCCGTGAGCCGTATGCCGCTCTTCAACAGCCCGTTCCTGCTGGGTTTCGATCATTTCGAGCGGGCCGTCGACCGCATCGCCAAGATGTCGGGCGAAGGCTACCCGCCCTAC
>JAEULB010000087.1 GCA_016792585.1 Rhodospirillaceae bacterium | reverse complement strand
GAAGAAGAGCTCGTTGTCGACCCCGGCATAGCCCGATGCCATCGAACGCTTGATGAACAGCACCGTCTTCGACTTCTCGACGTCGAGGATCGGCATGCCGTAGATCGGGCTCTTGGGATCGGTCTTCGCCGCAGGGTTGGTCACGTCGTTGGCGCCAATCACATAGACCACGTCGGTCGAGGCGAAGTCGCGGTTGATGTCCTCGAGCTCGACCACGTCGTCATAGGGTACGTTGGCCTCGGCCAGCAGAACGTTCATGTGGCCCGGCATGCGGCCGGCGACCGGGTGAATGGCGTAGCGGACGGTGACGCCTTCCTTCTTCAGGATGTCGGCCATCTCGCGGAGCGCGTGCTGGGCCTGGGCCACCGCCATGCCGTAGCCCGGCACCACGATCACCGAGCTCGCGTTCTTCATGATGAAGGCCGCATCCTCGGCCGAGCCCGACTTGACCGTCTTGTCGCCGCCCGGCCCGCCGCCGGCAGGGCCCGCGACCTCGCCGCCGAAGCCGCCGAGGATCACGTTGAAGATCGAGCGGTTCATCCCCTTGCACATGATGTAGCTGAGGATGGCGCCGGACGATCCGACCAGCGCGCCGGTGACGATCAGGAGGCTGTTCTCGAGGGTGAAGCCGATGCCGGCCGCGGCCCATCCCGAATAGCTGTTCAGCATCGAGACGACGACCGGCATGTCGGCGCCGCCGATAGGCAGGATCAGGAGGAAGCCGATCAGGAGAGACAGCAGCACGATCAGCCAGAAGGCGGTCGTGGTCTGGTCCATGCAGAACCAGACGATCAGCACCACCAGCAGGATCCCCAGCGCCGCGTTCAGCGGATGCTGCAGCGGGAACACCAGCGGCTTGCCGGTAATGACGCCCTGAAGCTTGCCGAAGGCGATGATCGAGCCGGTGAAGGTGATGGCGCCGATGGCGACGCCGAGACTCATCTCGATCAGGCTCGCGACCTTGATCTGGCCGGGCGCGCCGATGTTGTAGGCCTCGGGCGAATAGAAGGCGGCGGCGGCCACCAGCACCGCGGCAAGGCCGACCAGGCTGTGGAAGGCCGCGACCAGCTGCGGTAGCGCCGTCATCTGGATCTTGAGCGCGGTCACCGCGCCGATGGCGGCGCCGATCGCGATGCCGACGACGATCAGCCAGTAGGAGACGACGCCGGGCAGCGCCAGCGTGGTGGCGATGGCGATCGCCATGCCGACCATGCCGTAGAGGTTGCCGCCGCGCGAGGTGTCGGGCGACGACAGGCCACGGAGCGCCATGATGAAGCAGACGGAGGCGGCGAGGTAGAGCAGCGCCGCGAGCGTGGTCGACATTTCGGGCGGCTCCCTAGCTCTTCTTCTTGAACATCTGCAGCATGCGCTGCGTGACGATGAAGCCGCCGAAGATGTTCACCGAGGCGAGGATCACCGCGAGGAAGCCCATCAGCTTGGAGAAGTCCACGCCCTGCGGCCCGGCGGCGATCAGGGCGCCGACGACGATCACCGAGGAGACGGCGTTGGTGACGCTCATCAGCGGCGAGTGCAGCGCCGGCGTCACCCGCCAGACCACGTAGTAGCCGACGAAGCAGGCGAGCACGAAGACGGTAAGGCCGAAGACCGTCGGGTCGATGCCGGCGGAGTGGCTGGTCTGGATCGCAAGCGCCGTCGCCTCGTGCGCGAGGCCCTCGGCCTTGGTCGCGAGCGCCTTGGCGTCGGTCGCGAGCTGCGCCGCGCGTTCGGCGTATTTCGTCGTGTCCATCTGGACTATCCCCCTCAGCCGGCGAAGGACGGGTGAACCACCGCCCCGCCTTCGGTCAGCAGCGTCGCCGCCACGATCTCGTCGCTGCGGTCGATCTTGAGCGCCTTGGTTTCCTTGTCGATCAGCGGCGTCAGGAAAGTCAGCACGTTGCGGGCATAGAGTGCGCTCGAATCGACCGCGATCCGGCTCGGCACGTTGAGATGGCCCACCAGCTTGACGCCGTGCTTCTCCACCACCCTGCCCTTCTCGGAGAGCGGACAGTTGCCGCCCTGCTCGACCGCGAGGTCGACGATCACCGAGCCCGGCTTCATGTCCTTGACCATCGCCTCGGTCACGATCACCGGTGCCGGCCGGCCCGGGATCAGCGCGGTGCAGATCACGATGTCCTGCTTCTTCAGCGTCTCGGCCAGCTTCGCCGCCTGCTTCTGCTTGTACTCCTCGGTCATTTCCTTGGCGTAGCCGCCGGCGGTCTCGGCCGCCTTCGACGCTGCCTCGTCGACCTCGATGAAGGTGGCGCCGAGCGACTGCACCTGCTCCTTGACCGCCGCGCGAACGTCAAAGGCGGAGACGATGGCGCCGAGACGCTTGGCGGTCGCGATCGCCTGAAGGCCGGCGACGCCGGCGCCGATCACGCAGACGCGCGCTGGCGGCACGGTGCCGGCGGCCGTCATCATCATCGGGAAGGCGCGGCCGAACTCGTAGGCCGCATCCAGCACGGCGCGGTAGCCGGCGAGATTCGACTGTGACGAGAGCACGTCCATGCTCTGGGCGCGGGTGATGCGCGGCACCAGCTCGAGCGAGAAGGCACGGATCTTCTTCTCGGCGATCGACTTCAGCTGATCCTTGTCGGCATAGGGCGCCAAGAGGCCGATCAACGCGGCCCCTTCCTTGGCCGAGCCAAGGTCGGCGGCATCGGGGCGTTGCACCGCGATCACCACGTCGGCGCCGTTGAGCGCGGTCGCACGGTCGGAGGCCAGCACGGCGCCGGCATCCTGGAAGGCCTGGTCGGGGATCGAGGCGCCGGCACCGGCGCCGCTCTCGACCACGACGTCGAGGCCCAGCCCCCGCATCTTCCTGACGGTCTCGGGCGAGGCGGCGACGCGTCGCTCGTCGGCCCGACTTTCCTTGAGCACGGCGACTTTCATCGGCGATCGACGCTCCCCGGAGGCGTTTGCGGCGGCAAACAATGCCCGGACGGTAAGCTTTTGTGAAGTCCACGGAAAATCGGCCGAAACGCGGCCCTAACCGAGAAGGGGCGCCCGAAGGCGCCCCTTCCCCCCAGACGCGATGCCGATCGCCTAGTGCACGACCTCGCCGTGGAGGTTGAGGTCGAGCCCCTCCCGTTCGGTATCAGCATCGACGCGGAGCCCGATCGCCAGATCGATGATCTTGGCGATGACGAAGGTGACGATGGCGTCGTAGGCGACCACCACCGCGACGCCGTAGATCTGGGTGAGGACCTGGCCGGCATTGCCGTCGATCAGGCCGGCCTTGCCGTCGCCGCCGATCGCCTGGACGGCGAAGACGCCGGTCAGGATCGCGCCGACGATGCCGCCGATGCCGTGGACGCCGAAAGCATCGAGGGAGTCGTCGTAGCCCAGCATGCGCTTCAGCGCCGTCGCCGCCCACCAGCAGACGACGCCGGCGATGAGGCCGATGACCAGTGCGCCGCCCGGAGCGACGAAGCCCGAGGCCGGCGTGATCGCGACCAGGCCCGCGATCGCACCGGAGACGATGCCGAGCACCGAGGGCTTACCCTTGGCCGCCCATTCGACGAACATCCACGAGAGCGCGGCGGCCGCGGCGGCAATCTGCGTGACCGCCATCGCCATGCCGGCGGACGCGCCGGCCGAGACCGCGGATCCGGCGTTGAAGCCGAACCAGCCGACCCACAGCAGCGAGGCGCCGGTCAGCGTCAGGATCAGGTTGTGCGGCGTGAACGGCTCCTTCGGGTAGCCTCTGCGCTTGCCGACCATGATCGCCAGGATCAGGCCGGCGACACCGGCGTTGATGTGGACGACGGTGCCGCCGGCGTAGTCGAGCACGTTCGCGGCGCCGAGGAAGCCGCCGCCCCAGACCCAGTGCGCCACCGGCGAGTACACCAGCAGCGACCAGAGGCCCATGAACCACAGCATCGCCGAGAACTTCATGCGATCGACGAAAGCGCCGGCGATCAGCGCCGGCGTGATGATCGCGAAGGTCATCTGGTAGGTCATGAAGACCGACTCGGGGATGGTCTTCGCATTGCCGTGGATCGAGTCCACGCCCATGCCGCGCAGCAGCGCGCGGCTCAGGTCGCCGACATAGGCGCCACCCTCGGTAAAGGCGAGGCTGTACCCGGCGATCATCCAGAGAATGGTCACGAGGCAGCAGGTGGCGAAGGAATGCATGACCGCGGACAGCACGTTCATCTTGCGGACCATGCCGCCGTAGAACAGCGCCAGGCCCGGGATGGTCATCATCAGGACGAGCGCGGTCGAGGTCAGCATCCAGGCGGTGTCGCCGGTATCGATCTTGGGCGCGGCGTCTTGCGCCATCGCCGCCGTCGGAGCCAGTACCGCCAGCGCGGCCAAGGCCAGGAACCCTCTCTTCACGCTTCTACCCTCCCGGTAGTCATCGTCATGCCGACGCGTCAGGCCACGCCTGCTGCGGTGCAGCGGGAAATAACAAGTTCCGTGCCAGCGACGCCGGCCTGGAATCCCGCGGATTTCCGTCATGGACGAGTGAAAACTGCCTATTTTTTCGGCGACGATATCCACATCGCCGGATTTCTAGGCAGTCAGCCGGGAGGATCGAGCCTGGCAGCGGCGAAGGCCTTGGCCTGCCGGTCGGCAAGCCGCCCTTTGTCGAAGTCCCCGATCAGGTCCTGGAACAGCCGGTACCAATTGATCTCCGCCCTGAGGCGGAGGAACACGGCGCCGAGGCCGACGGCGGCGCGGTCCATCAGCACGAACTCTCTCGGCGGGGCGATGCCGCCGAGACGCCTGAGCTCGGCATGCACCTTGGTCGCGACCTGGCGGCCATAGGCGGTGCCGCCCCCTTCCTGGATCGCCTGGACCCGGTCCTGCATCAGCGGCGCATAGACGAAGCGGGCCCAGAGGTTGAGGACGTCGATCACCTCGCGATCGAGCGTCTCGAACCCCCAGGTCCGGTAGGCCTCGACCGCGAGATCCTCGTCGCCGTCGCGGAGCGCTTTGTAGAGATCGATCACGCCGCGGACGAAGGACGGCTTGAAGACGCGGATGCAGCCGAAGTCGAGCAGGTTGAGCGTGCGGTCCTCGGCCAGCGTGTAGTTGCCGAGATGCGGGTCGCCGTGGATCACGCCGTAGCGATAGAACGGCACGTACCAGGCGCGGAACAGCCTGAGCGCGACCGCGTTCCGCTCCTCGACCGGCGCGTTCTCGATCTCGGTCAGCTTGACGCCCTCGATCCAGCTCATGGTCAGCAGCCGGCCGGTCGAAAGGTCTTCGACTGGCTCGGGCACGGCGATGCCCTCCTCTCCCGCCAGCATGTGGCGGTAGAGGCGCATGTGCTTCGCTTCGCGCCGGTAGTCGAGCTCCTCGCGCAGGCGATCCGAGATCTCCTGGTGGATCCGCCCGGTCACAATCGCCTGGTCGAAGCGCTCGTAGATCGAGAAGACCAGCTTGAGCTGTCGCAGATCCGCTTCGACCGTCGCGGCCATGTCGGGGTACTGCAGCTTGCAGGCGACGGTGCGGCCGCCCGGAAGCCGCGCCTTGTGCACCTGGCCGAGAGAGGCCGCGGCCGCCGCCTGGTGCGGGAACTCGTCGAAGCGGCCTTGCCAGTCGGGACCGAGCTCGGTCGCCATGCGGCGCTTCACGAACGGCCAGCCCATCGCCGGCGCATTCGCCTGAAGCTCGGCCAGCTCGCGCACATAGGCGTCGGGCAGCGCGTCCGGCAGCGTCGACATCATCTGCGCCACCTTCATCAGTGGGCCTTTAAGCCCCCCGAGCGCCGCCTTCAGCTGGGCGGCGTGGCGCTCCTGGTCGAGCGGCAAGCCGAGAACCCGACCGCCCGCCAGACGCGCCGCGAGCCCGCCGACGGCGGTGCCGACGCGGGCATATCGGGCGATGCGGCCGCCGAGCGTGTTCTCGTCGTCCGACACGTCACTTCATCTTTTCGAGCTCGTCGATGAAGCCTTCGATCACGCGAAGCCCCTTCGACCAGAACTCGGGCTTCGACGCATCGAGGCCGAACGGCGCCAGAAGCTCCTTGTGACGGAGCGTGCCGCCGGCCCGCAGCATCTCGAGATACCGGCCGGCGAAGCCCTCATGCGCGTCCTGGTAGACGGCGTAGAGCGAGTTCACCAGGCAGTCGCCGAAGGCGTAGGCATAGACGTAGAACGGCGAGTGGATGAAGTGGCCGATGTAGGACCAGTAGTGCCGGTACTCCTCGTCGAAGGTGAAAGCCGGGCCCAGGCTCTCGCCCTGCACCGACATCCACAGCTCGCCGATCTGGTCGGGCGTCAGCTCGCCCTCGCGCCGCGCCATGTGCAGCTTCGACTCGAAATCGTAGAACGCGATCTGGCGCACCACGGTGTTCAGCATGTCCTCGACCTTGCCGGCCAGCATCGCCTTGCGCGTCCTCGCATCGGGCGCGGTCTTGAGCAGCGACTGGAAGGTCAGCATCTCGCCGAACACAGAGGCGGTCTCGGCCAAAGTCAGTGGCGTGTCGGCCATCAGCGGGCCCTGCTTCGCCGCCAGCACCTGGTGCACGCCGTGGCCCAGCTCGTGGGCCAGC
>JAEULB010000067.1 GCA_016792585.1 Rhodospirillaceae bacterium | reverse complement strand
GCAAGAAGTAGTCGGCTTCCTTAAGGAGCCGAAGCGGTTCGGCCGGCTGGGCGCCCGGCTGCCGAAGGGGGTGCTTCTGGTCGGACCCCCGGGGACAGGCAAGACCCTGCTGGCCCGCGCCGTCGCCGGCGAGGCCGGCGTTCCGTTATTGTCGATCAGTGGCTCCGAGTTAGTGGGAATGTTGGTGGGGGTAGGCGCCGCCCGCGTCCGGGACCTCTTCGAGCAGGCCCGGACTCATGCGCCCTGCATCATCTTCATCGACGAGCTGGATGCCCTCGGGCGCGCCAGGGGAACCTTCACGCTCGGCGGTCACGACGAGAAGGAGCAGACGCTCAATCAGCTCCTGGCCGAGCTCGACGGTTTCGACCCCGGCAGCGGCGTCGTCCTGCTGGCGGCAACGAACCGGCCCGAGATCCTGGATCCGGCCCTCCTGCGTGCCGGCAGGTTCGACCGCCAGGTCCTGGTCGACCGTCCGGACAAGAAGGGCCGCGCCGACATTCTCCAGGTCCACCTTCGCAAGGTGACACTCGCCGCGGGCCTGGACGTGGACGCGATCGCCGCCCTGACGCCCGGCTTTACCGGAGCCGATCTCGCCAACCTGGTCAACGAGGCCGCGATCCTGGCGACACGGCGGGGCGGCGAAACCACGACGCTGGAAGACTTTACGCAGGCGGTCGAACGCATTGTCGCGGGCCTCGAGAAGCGCAACCGGCTGCTCAATCCTTATGAGCGGAAGGTCATCGCCCATCACGAAATGGGTCATGCGATCGTCGCGATGGCGCTGCCTGGGAGCGACCCGGTCCACAAGGTCTCGATCATTCCGCGGGGTGTCGGCGCGCTCGGCTATACCATCCAGCGGCCGACCGAGGACCGTTTCCTCATGTCCCGGTCCGAACTCGAGAACAGGATCACCGTTCTTCTGGGCGGCCGGGCGGCAGAGGCCGTCGCGTTTCCGGACATGTCGACCGGCGGTGCGGACGATCTTGCCAAGGCGACCTTGCTTGCGCGCAGCATGGTCACGAGGTTCGGCATGGCCGCCGACCTGGGCCAGGTGAGCTACGAGGCGGACCCCGGACCCTATCTCGGGGCTCAGGGGCCGCACTGGGAGCCTCGCGCCTATGGCGAGGCGACCGCGAGCACCATCGATCGCGCCGTGCAGGAGATCATCGGGCGCATGTTCGAGAGGGCCAAAGCCACGGTAGAACGTAACCGCCAAGTCCTCGGGAAAGGGGCTCAGGACCTTCTCGACCGGGAAACACTGGGACCCGATGACCTCCGGCATCTCGCCGAGCTCATCGTACCGGCCGAACCGAACGGCGGCGCGGAACCGCCGAAAGCTCCCGCGATCGTAGACGCCTAGGCGCTACTGCTTCGTCCGCAGCGGCGAGCTCTGGACGGCCGCAATCGTGAGAAGCGGCAGGACGATGGCGAGCACGGCCACCGTTACCAGGAGCCATCCGACGAGCGAGTAGTCGGCGGGCACGATGACGGCATCGCTCGCCCGGTCCCGTACCTCCCGCATCACCGGAAAGATGTCGTTAAGGTACCTGGTGCCGAGGCTGCTTGCCGCCAGAGCCAGATTCGTGAACGAGGCCATGACGGCGAAGAACGTCGCCTTCAGCTGCTCCGGTGCGTTCTTGGCGATCCAGGCCAGCATCGGAATCATCGCCAGCTGCCCCAGAGGGGACTCGAGCGCGGTGTCCATGATCGCGATGGCCCGGGCGTCGACCAGCCCGCCCGTCATCGACTTGGTCCACTCCTGGATGCCGTAGAAGAGCCCGATGTTCGGCAGCGACAGGATCGCAGCCGCGATCGTCAGGATGATCACTACTTCGGCGATCGACCGTTTCGCCATGAGTGGGCGAAGCGCGATCATCCCGGCGAGGGTCAGGCCGGCGGTGAGGAAGCTGAGGACCGACAGGAACTGCTGGTCGAAGCCGAGAACGTCGATTTCCCACCACCCGACGGCAGGTCCGGGTCCGGGCACGGCGCGGAAGACGAAGATGATCAAGGCGGTTCCCACCAAAGCGCCGCGCTGCTCCGCCGGCAGGTCGCCGAGAAGGCGGTGCATCAGGAACAGCACGATCGCCATGGAACCGGCGAACACGATCTCCTGACCGTATGCGATCGGCGCAAGCCCCGCCGCCAGAGTGAACACGGAAAACCCGGCGCCGCCGCCGATGATCCACCAGTTGGGTTTGGGCGGCGATCCATGAACATCCAGGATCTCCGCGATCCGTCTGCCGTCCAGGCCCTGCCGGCTCAGCTCCGCGGCGCGCATGCGTCGTGCGATGACGGCCATGATCACGCCGGAGATCGAAATGACCGGGATCGCCAAGGCGATCAGGTAGACCTGCGCATAGATCTCCGTCTTTTCCGACTCAGGAATCTCCGCCGTGCCGGAGAACATCCAGATGTTCAGCGCGGCGACCGCAGTGAGGCCGGAAATGATGGCGATGCGACCCAAGGTCTGCATGGTCGTATGCATGCCCCTGACCGTCTCCTCCGGGTATTTGTTCCCGGCGCGATCGAACAGAGGGACGGCTTCGACGGTCATGGCGTCCGCGACGACGTCCTGCAGGACGTAGCCTATGGGCGCCAGCAGCACGCTTACGACGTACCAGGTCTCGAGCGCCATCAGGGACGCCATTCGATCGGGGTGCGCGATCAGCCCGTACATGATGCCGATGCTGAGCGCTATGAGGGCGGCGCCGAGGTAGATCAGCGCTGCCTTCCAGCGCCAGACGAGGTCGACCAGATGTCCCAGCGGGATCTTCAGGGTCCATGGCACGCCCGCCCAGAAAGCCAACCCGGCAAGCAGGGAAGCCGAAAAGCCGAAATGCTCCTTGACGAAGAATGTCCCGACGATGGCGGTCAAACCGGAGATACCTGCGGCCAGGTAGACCAGCAGCGGCGGGTAGTACGAGAACCGCAACTGCCGCACCAGATCGAGGATCAGCGTGTCGATCGCGCGACCCACAAACGCCCCGACGCGGCCGGAAAACTCCAGGACGAACTCGCGCATCATTGGCTGATCAGCAACCGAAGCCGGACCTCTTCGTCAGCGCTTCCAGGTCCGACGCCGGCGTCGCTGGAACGAAGCCGCGATCTTGCGCTGATGCCGTCATTCGAGCCCTCCCCTGATATTGCGCTTCTTGGCTGACCCTGACTGCTACGGCGTTGACCTGCGTCAAGGTCTGCCACTGCCGGGCAGGCCATCGTCGGCGGAAGGCGCATCGGGCGGTGCATCTCGGGAATCGGAGAGGCGACAATGAAGCGTATCGTGGTGGGAGTCGACGGATCGGAACCCGCAGACCGGGCGGTCGATGCGGCGGCGGCGATTTCCGTCGCGACCGGGGCCGAGCTCATTCTGGTGACGGCATCAGTACTGCCGATCGTCGTCAAGGACGAGCTGGAATCATACCCGCAGGCGGAACCTCAGGCGAGGCAGGATCTGGAGCGACTGCTGGTCGATCCGCGTCCGGCGTGTCTTTACCGGGCGCGGGGCAGGGCCGCAGGCAAGGGCGTCAAGTCGATCGAGGCGCTGGCGGTCATCGGCGATCCAGCCGAGGAGATCGTCGGTGCCGCCGACCGGCGTCACGCCGACCTCGTCGTCGTTGGGAGGCGGGGTCGTGGCAGTCTCGAGTCCATCGTATTCGGAAGCGTCTCGCTGAAGACGATGCAGCTCGCCAAATGCCCCGTGATCGTCGTCCCGTAGGCCGGACGCTATCGCAGGCGGAAGAGCAAAGTCCCGCCGCAGAGGACGGCCAGCGCTCCACCTAGAGCAAAACTCGCCGACGGGCCGCTTGCGGTCCAGAGCAGTCCAGCGCCAGCATTGGCTGCAAGCGTCGCGATGCCTACCGCGAGCTCGAAGATGCCGAAAGCGGTCCCGCGAAGGTTCGCCGGCGCGGTGTTTGCTATCAAGACAGAGACGAGGCCCTGCAGAATCCCCATCTGCAGGCCCCATAGCACGATCCCGGCCGCGAACAGTTCGAGCGAGTCCGCACAGGCGAGCAAGGTCTGGGCAGCAGCCAGGCAGGCGATCCCGATGGCAAGCTGGAGCGTCGGGCGCACATGGTCGGATAGACGGCCGAAGGGGTACGCGGTGGCCCCATAGACCGAGTACACCAGGACCCACACCATCGGGATCAGATCGGTATCGAGTCCTATGGCATGGGCCTTCAGCAGAAGGAAGGCAGGGCTGAAGCGTGCCATGGTCAACAGGACGGCGAACGACACGGTCCACCAGAAGGTCGCCGGTAGGCTCAGGAGATCCTCGCGTCGAAACGTTCGGCGAAGACCATCGCCTGGGTCCGCGGGGTTCTCCTCGACGAAGCGAGCGAGAACGAACACCGAGATGAAGGCGGGAACCGTCGCCGCGGCGAAGACCAGGCGGAATCCATCGCCGCTCGCCGACATCAACAACATGGCGGCGAGAGGGCCAACGACCGCGCCGATCGTGAATAGAGAATGGCGCAGACCGAAGCTGGCGCCGCGCTCGCCGGTGACAGTCAGATCCGCGATGAAGGCATCGCGAGGGGCATCCCTGATGCCTTTGCCTATGCGGTCCGCAAGTCGCGCTACGAGCACGATTGTCGCGGTATCCGCCAGCGCGAAGAGCGGCTTGACGCAGGCCGAAATCGTGTAGCCGATCAGCACCAGAGCCTTCCGGCGGCGCATCCAGTCGCTGAGCGCGCCCGAAAAGATCTTCATGATCGAGCTCGATCCCTCGGCAACGCCTTCGATGACCCCGAGAACGAGCGGGCTCGCCGCGAGAACCGTGGTGAGGAAGAGCGGCAAGACCCCGTGGATCATCGACGAGGAGATGCCCATCGCCAGGCTGGCCGCACCGAGAGCGGCAATGTTCCGGTGGTGGCCGGAGCTGAAGGCGGAGGGGAGTGCAGGCATCGCGCGCACCGAGGGGGAGAGACGGATCCTGATCGACCTGCAGGTGGCCGCCTTGACGTGAATCAAGAGCTGGGCCGCCGGACGAGTCGCTAGCTGGTGCCCGTTCCTTCGCGCCGGATCTCAACAGGCATTGCCGCGAGCTTCGCGTACAGGCGGGCCTGGTGTCGGATAGGCCACCAGTCGTAAAGGAAGATCTGCAGGGGTCGCCACATGGCGACCCAGCCGAGGATCAAGAATCCTTCGGCAACGATCTGCGAGAGGGTCGCACCGTCGATCCCCATGGCAAGTTGCCGGATCAGGACGCAGACGAGCAGGAACACCACCCCGATCGCCAGGCTGAAGCGTCCTTCGCGCAGTTGAAAGCGCAGCCGGCGATCGGTCTCGCGGCCGCGATAGGCGAAATAGTTGGCCACGGCCTGCTGGACGATCCCTTGGTCGGCTGCCGACACATTCGCGGCGGGCATCAGCATCACCAGGCGCAGCGGCCGGGCCAGCGGATACTCATCGGCCGATCCCACGATGTATTCCTCGGCCTCCCGATCCAACTCCTTGTCGTGGAAGGGAGAAGGATCGAGCGAGTTGAAGAGGTGCTGCAAGGAGGACAAACGGATCTCGATGGCAACCGCATTGCCGCCGCTCGATGTCCCGTCGACCGGGTCACTTCCCGAAGGGCCTTCCATGCCGCTCAGAATGCGACCGATTCCGCGATCGAGGTTTGACCTGCATCAAGCGTTGCGCCGCCGGACTTGACCGGCTCGGGACGGCTTTGAGCTACATCAAAGACGCTACTGCTTGCCTGAGCGACCTTGGCGGCTTCTTGCCGATACGGGCCCGAGGAGAACCCGATGAAACGAATTGTGATCGGAGTCGACGGATCCGCACAGGCGAACCGGGCGGTCGACGTTGCGGCGAGGCTTGCCGCCGATGCCGGGGCGGAGATGACTTTGGTCGCCGTTCTGACCCTGCCCTACGTGCTCGATGTCGAGGACGAGGCCTATGCGAAGGCTGAGCGGATCTCGCTGCAGGAAGTCAAAGAGATGTATGTCGATCCGCGTCCGCCATTCCTGTTTCGGGCGCGCGAGCGGGCGGCGATCTCCGGCCTGCGCTTCATCGAGACAGTTGCGACCGTCGGCGATCCGGCGGAAGAGCTCGTCAAGGCGGCGGACCGCCGGCAAGCCGACCTCATCGTCGTCGGACGGCGCGGCCGCGGGCAGATCGCATCGCTGGTTTTTGGCAGCGTCTCCTTGAAGACGCTGCAGCTCGCGACCTGCCCCGTCATGATCGTCCCGTAACGCCGGGAAGCGACGTCACGTGCTCTGACCGTCGGGTGCCGCGGGCCGGGCCTCGCGCAGCGGCAGCGTCGCTTGAAGGGTTCCGGCCGCACCGGTCTTGATCTCGAGTCGGAAACCCAGGTCGCGCGCCAGGCTGATCATCCGTGCGTTCTCCGCCAGGATCTCCCCGACCAGCTCCTCGATGCCCCGCCGCCTGGCATAGTCGACCAGCCGGCGCATCAGGAGCGTGCCCATCCCGCGCGACTTGAGGTCGCTGCGGACCGTCACGGCAAACTCCGCCCGGCAATTGTCAGGGTCCGCGGAGAGACGTGCGACGCCCAGGATTTCGCCGCCGGCCTCGAGCACGAAGGCCATCTGACGGTCATAGTCGATCTGAGTGAGACGTATGATCAGGTCCCGAGACATGGTCCTGATGGCCCCGAAGAAGCGGAAGTGGACATCCTCCGGAGACAGGTTGTCGAAAAGCCGAAGGATGGCAGCGGCATCCTCCGGCTTGACCGGCCGGAGCAGCGCCTGGCCGATGCCGCTGACCTCGACGGATTCTTCGAGATCGCGGGGGTAGGGGACGATCGCCAGCCGCGACCCGCGAACCCGGGCGGACTCCGGATGCTCCGTGCGGACGCGCGCATCGACGACGATTGCCCCTGCGTCGTCGGCCAGCAATGGATTGAGATCGATCTCGACGATCTCGTCCAGGTCGCAAGCGAGCTGCGACAACCGAACGAGCACGTCGGCGATGGCGTCGAGGTCGGCGGCGGGCCGGTCCCGATAACCCTTGAGCTGCCGGAAAATCCGCGTACGGGCCATCAGGTCGCACGCAAGCGTCCGATTGAGCGGAGGCAAGGCAAGGGCCTTGTCGCCGATGACCTCGACAGCCGTGCCGCCCTGACCGAACAGCAGGAACGGGCCGAACTGCCGGTCGACAGCCATTCCCAGGATCAGCTCATGGGCGAGGGGGCGATGGATCATCTCTTGAACGATGAAGCCCTCGATATGCGCTCCGGGCATCGCCTGCCGGACCCGGTCGAGCATGGCGTCCGCGGCCGAGCGCACGTCCTTCGCCGACTTGAGGCCCAGCGCGACGCCGCCGACCTCCGACTTATGCGTGATTTCCGGCGAAACGATCTTGAGGGCGACGGGAAAGCCCAGGGCCGACGCGGACTCGGCTGCCCGCTCGGGATCGGATGCGAACCGCGACCCCACCGTACGAATGCCATAACACTCAAGGAGATCTGCGACGTCGTCTGGCCGGAGCCAGCCACTACCCTTGGCCGCGGCTCGCTCGACGATGGCGCGGGCCGCCTCGACCCGTGCCGACGGTGCCGGCGAGCTGGCGTCCGGGACTTCCAGAAGCTGGGTCCGGTTTCGATTGTACCGAACCAGATGCATGAAGCCGCGGATCGCGGCGTCCGGAGTTTCATAGGTCGGTATGTGCGCGGCCGCGAACAGCCGCCGCGCGTCCACCGCGGCGCTGCTGCCGAGCCAGCTTGTCATGATGGCCTTGCGGCTGCCCGAGGCGACCTCGGCGACGGCGCGGGCGGCGTCGACGCCTGAGCTGATTGCCGTCGGGCAGTTCAGCACGAGGGTGGCGTCGACTTCGGGCGCCTGCTGCAGTATCCGCAACGCTGCCGCGTACCGGCTACCCGGGGCATCGCCGATGATGTCGATGGGATTGCCATGCGACCAGGTCTGCGGCAGGACCGCGTCGAGCGACGTGACGGTCGCTGGCGACAGATCGGCGAGCCTGCCGTCATGGTCGAGAAGCGCGTCGGTCGCGAGCACGCCGGCGCCGCCGCCATTGGTGAGGATCGCAAGACGGTCCCCCGCTAAGGGGAGGGACGTCGCCAGGGTCTCGGCAGCATCGAACAGCTCGCTGAGCGTCTGCACGCGAAGCATCCCCGCCCGGCGGAAAGCGGCGTCGTACACGGCGTCGGCTCCCGCCATGGCGCCGGTGTGGGATGCGGCTGCTCGGGCCGCAGCCTCGTGCCGCCCGGCCTTGATCACGATGACGGGCTTCACGCGCGCCGCCGCACGAGCGGCGGACATGAACTTTCGGCTGCTCGTGATCGACTCGATGTAGAGCATGATCGCGGTCGTGTCCGGATCGTTGGCGAGATAGTCGAGCATGTCGCCGAAGTCGACATCTGCCATGTCGCCCAGTGAGGCCAGATATGAGAATCCGATGCCGCGATCCGAGGCCCAGTCGAGCACGGTGGTGGCCATGGCGCCCGATTGCGTCACGAAGGCGACGTTGCCTCGCCGCGGGCCGATATGGGCGAAGGTGGCGTTCAGGCCGATGGCCGTCGACATGACGCCGACGCAGTTCGGCCCGACGATGCGCATCAGAAACGGCTGGGCCGCATCCAGGATGGCCTGTTCCAGGCGGCGGCCCTCGGCGCTCCCGAGCTCCTTGAAGCCGGCGGTGATGACGACGACTCCCTTCGTTCCCCGACGGGCCAACTCGGCGACGATCCCCGGGACCGTCGCCGGCGGGGTGCAGATGACGGCGAGGTCGGGAGTGACGGGAAGCCGCGACACGTCTGCACAGGTGTTCAGCCCGGCAACGGTCGAGTGCTTGGGGTTCACGGCGAGGATCTGCCCGGCAAAGCCTCCCGCCAGGACATTCTGCGTGAGAACGAGCCCCACCGATCCTGGACGTGCGCTCGCGCCGACTATCGCGATCGAGCGCGGCTTGAAGATGGCATCGAGGTTGCGGATGGACATTGGCGATTTTCGAGAGTACCGGGGCCGAAAGTAGGGTCATCCTGATTCACGCATCGCCCTGACGGGTTGAGGCACATCAAGGCGATGCGGTTTTCCCGGCGGCGCCCCCTCCAACGAGACCGGGGTGTGCCTTTCGCTTGACCCAGATCAAGGAGGGACCGGGCGTGCGATGGCTTGCTCCAGCCACGAAAAAGGAGGTTCGCATGAGCATCAAGAGTCTACTGGTGGTGATTGCGGCGGTCGGCGATGACGGGCCGCTCAAGATGGCCATCTCTCTGGCGAAGCGCCATGGGGCGAATCTGGCAGCCCTTCACGTGATCCCGCCACCGCTGGTCTTCTATAGCGGCATTGGCGGGGAAATTCCGGTTGCGGTGATCGAGGCCCAGCAGCAGGAAGCGGAGGAAGCGGCGAAGGCGATCCGCGCCAAGGTCGAGGCGGCGGCGCGGGAGGCGGGGGCCGAGATCGAGTGGCGGTGCGAACAGGGTGACACGGTCGGCATCGCGGCAGTTCACGCTCGCTACGCCGACATGACTGTGACGACGCCCGACATCGCCGGCGACCTGGTTTTCGCGTCGGCGACACCGGTCATCGCGATGCCGGCTTCGGCCAAGGCTCAGGCGCCTCGGCGACTGCTGGTCGCCTGGAACGGCAGCCGCGAAGCCGCGCGCGCCGTCCATGACGCGCTCCCCATGCTCGAGGCGGCGGAGTCGGTGGATGTCGTCGCGATCGATCCGCCGCGGGAGGCGATCGGCATCGACATCGCCCGGATGCTGGGCCGCCATGGCATCAAGGTCGAAGCGCGCGAGCGCCTGTCTCGGGGTGCCGAGGCCGGAGCGATCCTCCTGGAAGAGGCCAAGACCTCGGGCGCGGATCTTCTGGTGATGGGCGCCTACGGGCATTCCCGATTTCGCGAGTGGGTCCTTGGCGGTGCCACGGAGAGCGCCCTGGAGCAGGACAAGATCCCCGTTCTCCTTTCGCACTGAGCTTCGGGCTGAGACATGGCTTCGCTGGTGGGGCGCCTGGCGCCTCTCCAGCCTCTCCTCGTTTCGGTAAGTTCTGGCGACGAGTGTCTGCTTTCGCAATGAAGCGCTAGGATGGCGCAGGATGGAAATCGAGATCCTTCCTGACGGCGAACCGCCGCTTGCTCCACCTCCGACCGAAGCGACTTTGCTTTCGGACCTGCCGCTCGTTTCGCTCGACACCGAGACGACAGGGCTGGAACCCGAAAGAGATCGCATCGTCGCCATCGGTGCCGTGCGTCTGCACGGTCGACATCTCTACAGATCGTGCACCTTCGATGTCCTCGTGCGACCCGGCCGATCGATTCCGCCTGGGGCGTCGGCCGTTCACGGCATCACGGACGCAATGGTCGAACAGGCCGAGGAGATCTCGGCGATCTGGCCGCGGCTTCAGGTCCTCCTGGCGCGAACGGCCGTGGTCGGTCACCACATCGATTTCGATCTGTCGATCCTGGCTGCCGAAGCAAGACGGCATCGTCTTCCGTGGAGCAGTCCTCTTGCCCTCGATACGGCAACCCTTTGCGTCGCCCTGGACGGCATGGCCGAAGTACCGGAGCTTCAAGACGCGTCGCGTCGCTACGGCATCGTTGCAGAGGGACGCCATACGGCGCTTGGAGATGGCCTGACTGCCGCGCGGCTCTATCTCCGGATGATCCCAAAATTGCTGGAGAGGGGAGTGTTCACCCTCGGGGACGCGATCCGCTTCGGAAGGGACGCGGTGAGGGGGGCGTCCTGGCGGCGGCCCCAATCGGGCGCGACACTCGGGGAGCAGCCCGCGCTCCGTCGATTGGACGCTTTTCCCTACCTTCGCCGCGTCGGCGAGGTCATGGCCCGGCCCCTCGTCACGATCGAGCCGAGATCGACTGTCGCGCAGGCCGCCGCCATCCTGACCGAGCGGCGGGTCAGCTCCTTGGTGATGCTCGATTCCCAGGACCGACCCCTCGGAATCCTGACTGAACGCGACGTGGTACGTGCCGTGGCAGGCAGCCGGAGCGAAGCGCTGTCCGCGGCCGTGACGACGATCAGTTCCTCTCCCGTCGCGACGGTCGACGAGGACGACTATGTCTATGTGGCGATCGGTCGGCTCGATCGGCTCGGGTTCCGGCATCTGGTCGTCGTCGATGGGAAAGGGTGCGCCATCGGCATGGTGACGGCGCGCGCGCTGCTGCGCCAAAGGTCCGCCGACGCGCTCCACATCGCCGATCAAGTCGATGCCGCATCGGATGCCCCGAGCCTTGCCGGCGCAAGGGCCAAGCTCCCGGGACTTGCCCAGGCGCTACTTTCAGAGGGCATCGCGGCGCCCGAGATTGCCGCCGTGTTGAGCGCGGTTCTCCGGGATATCACGAGGAAGGCGACCCAAATTGCGATCGTCGCCATGACTGCGGCGGGTCGCGGCCCGCCGCCCGCACCTTGGGCGATGCTCGTGCTCGGGTCCGGCGGGCGCGGCGAGAGCCTGCTTGGTCCCGACCAGGATAACGCGCTCGTTCATCTCGGAACTGACGCCGATGACGCCTGGTTCGCCGAGCTCGGCCGGCGTGTCGCGGATCTTCTGGATCAGGCAGGCATCCCGTATTGCCAGGGTGGTGTCATGGCCCGGGAAAGCGCTTGGCGCCACACGCTGGGCGGATGGAGCGACGTGGTGAGGCGTTGGGCCGGCGCCGCATCGCCGAAGGACGTGCTTGCGGCCGACATCTTTTTTGACTTCGTTGTGGTCGCCGGGGATCGGGATCTTGCCGAAAGGCTGAGGCGCGTCGCGCTTGCCGAGGTCACGGGATCTCCGATGTTCCTGCAGCAACTGGCGGTGGATCTCGCGCGAACGCGGGCGCCATTGAGCCTATTCGGCAAGCTGCAGGGGGAGGCCGGCCGGCTCGACCTTAAGCTCCACGGACTGCTTCCGATCGTCGGCGCCGCACGCGCCCTCGCGCTCCGGCACGGTATCGAGTCGACGTCGACTCCTGAGAGGCTCCGCCTCCTTGCCAAGGCGGGACATCTCGCGGATGCGGATCTGGTCCAGCAAACGGAAGCCCATGCACTGTTGATGCGCCTCTCGCTCGAGCAGCAGGTGGCAGACGCCGCGACCGGTCGAATTCCCCGTGGGAAGGTCGAGATCGCGCGCCTGGATCGCCCGGCACAGAAGCGACTCGGAAAGGCGCTCAAGCAGGTCGAGGCGTTCGCCACGGAAGTCGGTGCCGGACTGGTTTGAAGGGAGCCTCTGCCTCCAGGCGCGGGCCTGATGCGCGAGGGTTTGACCCAGGTCAAGGAGTCGCTCGCTCCTGGAGCTATCGTTCGCGGGTGGTCATCGCAGGAGAGCGACGTCATGAATGCGATCCGTCTCGAGCTGGCGCGAAGCAAGGAGTTTCCCGAAGGAAGCGCGTCTCACGGCTACGTGCTGCAGGCGCCCCTGACGGGCGACGGCCACCTCGACGTCGAGGCGTGGCGCAGGGAGCGCGAGCTCTGCACCGTCAGGCGCTTCTGGGGAGATCAGGAAGACGAACGCGGGCTTCTGGTGCACGCCGCGGGCCGCCGCTGGGCGTTTTCGTACGTGCCGGGCGATGATGCCGACGACGAGCCGATCTTTCGCCTCGACAGCCACGTCTTTCGCCCCGGCGAGTACCTGTCGATCACCGAACACGACGGGATCGAGCGGACCTTCAAGGTCGCCAGCGTCACCTAAGGCCGGGGCGTTCTCGATCCGAGCTGCTTGGATCGCGACTTGGCGACAGACAGGTGAAATGCAAGTGGTGCCCCAGGCCGGACTTGAACCAGCACGCCCTTGCGGGCAACAGATTTTGAGTCTGCCGCGTCTACCATTCCACCACTGGGGCACTCGGGGGCGGACCATAGGGCGGGGCTGCGGCCAGGGCAAGAACCGGCAAGACGATTGCGGCAGCCGCTGCGCACCTCTATGACAGCGGCCGATGCTGCGTTCCCTCTACGACAGGCTGCTCACGCTCGCGGCCGACCCGCGCGCCGTCTGGTGGCTCGCCGCGGTCTCCTTCGCCGAGAGCTCGGTCTTCCCGATCCCGCCCGACGTGCTGCTGATCCCGATGATCCTGGCCAGGCGCGACCGCGCCTTCTTCTATGCCACGATCTGCCTCGTCGCCTCGGTGATCGGCGGTCTCGCCGGCTACGCGATCGGCCATTGGGGTTTCGAGGCGGTCGGCCGGCCGGTGCTGACCTTCTACGGCTATGCCGATGCGATCCGGAGCTTCGAAGCCGCCTTTGCCGAGTATGGCTGGTGGCTCATCGTGCTCAAGGGCGCGACGCCGATCCCCTACAAGCTGGTGACCATCGCCAGCGGTGCCGCCTCCTTCGACCTCCTCGAATTCACCACCGCCTCGATCCTCTCGCGCGGCATCCGCTTCTATGCGGTGACGGCGCTGCTCTGGTGGTTCGGGCCGCCGATCCGGCGTTTCGTCGAGGAGCGCCTCGGCATGGTGGTGCTGGTCTGCACGATCGTCCTGGTCGGCGGCTTCGTCGTCGTGCGTTATATTTTCTGACCATGAAACTGCTCTCGCCTCGCGCTGCGCCGGCCTTGCTCGCCCACGGATCGGCGGCCCTTCTCCTGGGCGCGCTCGCCTTCCAGCACTGGGGCGGGCTGGCGCCCTGCGTGCTTTGCCTCTGGCAGCGCTGGCCGCATGTGGTCGCGATCGCTGCCGGCCTCGTCGCGATGTTCCTGATCCGCCAGGGCCGAGCTTCCTCGGCCGGCCTGGTGACGCTGATCGCCGCGGTGGCGCTCGCGGTCACCGCCGGGATCGGGGCCTATCACGCCGGCGTCGAGTGGCGCTGGTGGGAAGGAACCCAGGCCTGCGGGGCCACCGGACCCGCAGCGACCACGGCGTCCGCGCTCCGCGACCAGCTTCTGGCGGCGCCGGTCGTCCGATGCGACGAAATCGCCTGGTCGTTGTTCGGTGTCTCGATGGCGGGATGGAACTTCCTGATCTCCGGCGCCCTGGCGCTGCTTGGCCTTCGCGGCGGTGCCGCCCTGGTGCGGCGATGAGGGCACGTCTTCCCGGCGATCCGATCGGCAGGGATCTGGTCGACCGCATCCTCCGCGTCGATCATGCCGGCGAGTACGGCGCGCGCCGGATCTACGAGGGCCAGCTCGCGGTCCTCGGCAAGAGCGCGTGCGCGCCGACGCTCCGTCACATGGCCGATCAGGAAGCCCAGCACCTGAAGGCCTTCGAGAAGCTGGTGGTCCAGCGCCGGGCACGGCCGACGGCGCTGCTGCCGATCTGGCACGTCGCCGGATATGCGCTGGGTGCCGCGACCGCATTGCTCGGCGAGCAGGCGGCGATGGCCTGCACGGTCGCGGTCGAGGAAGTGATCGACGAGCATTATCGCGGCCAGATCAAAGCTCTTGGCGAGGACGAAAAGCCGCTCGGCGAGACGCTGGAAGCCTTCCGCAAGGACGAGGTCGCCCATCGCGACGCGGCGCTCGCATCCGGCGCCGAGGACGCGCCGGGCTATGCGATGCTGACCCAGACGGTCAAAGGCGCATCCCGGTTCGCGATCTGGCTCTCCGAACGGATCTGAATCGGCGCGTTGGCGCCCTGGTCGCGGCCGGCATCCTGCTGGCCTCGGACGGAGCGATCGCGGCGGAGCTGCCGCTGCGCTCGGGCTTCTACATGCTCGAAGACATTCCCTGCGACCAAGCGTCCTTTGCCAACGTGCTGCACGTCATGCCGGGCCGCTTCGAGATCGGCAAGGACATCTGCGCCATCACGCGCCTCGCGCCGGGCAAGACCACCCTGATGCTGACGATGAGGTGCGAGGACCGCTCGATCGGCCGGAAGTCGACGCAGTCGATGCCGATCCGTATCATCGACCGCGAGCGCTTCGTCTACGGTCGCCGCGGCTTCGAGCGCTATCGGTACTGCGCGCTCGAGTCGATGCCGGAAGAGTGGCAGACCATGAACGAGCTCGAGCCGTTCCATCCGGCCTACGAGCCGGACTGACCGTCAGGCGCTCTCCAGCTCCGAATCCCAGTAGAGGAAGTCGCGCCAGCTCTCGTGCAGGAAGTTCGGCGGGAAGGCCCGGCCATTCTCCTGGAGCTGGTAGACCGTCGGCTGGAACGGCCGCGTCCGCGGATGCATGTTCGCGTCGCGCGGTAGCCGGTTGCCCTTGATCAGGTTGCAGTCCGAGCAGGCGGTGACGACGTTGATCCAGGTCGTTCGCCCGCCCTTCGAGCGCGGGATCACGTGGTCGAAGGTCAGATCCTGGGTCGGGAAGTCGTCGCCGCAGTACTGGCAGCTGAAGCGGTCGCGCAGGAAGACGTTGAAGCGAGTGAAGGCCGGTCGCCTGGCCGAGGCGATGTAGTCTTTCAGCGAGATGACCGAGGGCAGCTTCATCTCGAAGTTCGGCGAGCGCACCGTCCGATCGTATTCATGGACGATGTTCACCCGTCCCATGAACACGGCCTTGATCGCGTCCTGCCACGACCACAGAGACAGCGGGAAATAGCTGAGCGGCCGGAAATCGGCGTTCAGTACCAGCGCCGGACAGCTTTCGGGCGATATGTGCCCCACGCCGATCCTCCTGCTGGACGATCCGTCGGGGACGATCCCCGTCGGGTCGCCTACGATCTACATACCGTATCCCATGTTGCGGCACAACATATAGAGGCCTGCGCGCATCCTCTTATGGCTTGATCTCGTTTGCAGAATCGTGACGGAAGGCGCGAATCAGGCGCTTGGCCCCTTCCTGCAGCCCACGCTCGTCGATCGAGTGCGCGAGGCCCGGCCGCGACAGGGTTTCGACCGGAATGCCGGCGGCTTTGAGGCCGGCTTCCGAGATCGCGAGCGAGTCGAAGGGCACCACCTGATCGGCGGTGCCGTGAACGATCAGGACCGGCGGCTTGGAGCGCGCATCCGCCTTCAGGAGATCGGCGCCGATCAGCCGGCCCGAGTAACCCAGCACCTGCGCGACCGGCTTCTCGCGCCGAGGCGCCACGTAGAGCGACATCATGCAGCCTTGGGAGAATCCCACCAGCGCGAGGCGGGACTCGTCCAGGCCGTGGCGCTCCAGTTCCTGGGTGATGAACGCGTCGAGGATCGGCGCCGCAGCCTGCACGCCGGCGAGAACCCGGCTCGGCGAACGGTCGAGCAGGCTGAACCACTGATAGCCGTAGGGGGCCATGTCGCAGGGGAACGGAGCGTTCGGCGAGACGAAGGCGGTGTTCGGAAGCTGCGGCGCCCAATAGGGTGCGAGCCCGATCAGGTCGTTGCCGTCGGAGCCGAGGCCGTGGAGAAGGATCACGAGGCTGTCGGGATTGCCGCTGCGCGCCGGCAGGCGCGGGCCGTCGAGGGCGAAGGGATCTTGCATGGCCGAGAGTTGTAGACGGCCGCCGCTGCGGGCGGCAACCTGATCCCGAGCCTCCCATGATCGTCACCCGCTTCGCGCCGAGCCCGACCGGTCGCCTCCATCTCGGCCACGCCCATTCGGCGCTGCTCGCCCATCGCCGGGCGCGCGAGGCGAACGGACGCTTCCTCCTCCGCATCGAGGACATCGACGGGACGCGATGCCGACCCGAGTTCGCCGACGGCATCGTCGATGACCTCGCCTGGCTCGGCCTCGACTGGGACGGCGAGATCCGCCGCCAGTCGGAACACATGGACGAGTACCGAGCCGGGCTCGACCGACTGGCCTCGATGGATCTTGTCTATCCGTGCTTCTGCACGCGGGCGGAGATCAGGGCCGAGATCGAACGCTCGGGCGCGGCCCCGCACGGGCCCGAGGGGCCGCTCTATCCGGGCACCTGCCGGAGCTTGAGCCGAGATGAGCGCGAAGCGCGCATCGCGCAAGGAAAGCCCCATGCGCTGCGGCTCGACATGGCGCGCGCCTGCGAGGACGTCGGTGCGCTGCACTGGCACGATCGGCGCCATGGCGATCGCCTCGCCGCGCCCGCGCGCTTCGGCGACGTCGTGCTCGGCCGCAAGGAGACACCGGCGAGCTACCATCTCGCGGTCACGCTCGACGACGCGCTGCAGGGCGTAACCCTGGTCACGCGCGGCGAGGACCTGCTGGATGCAACCGACGTGCATCGCCTGCTGCAGGCGCTGTTCCGGCTGCCGACGCCGGACTACGAGCATCATCCGCTGATCCTCGATGCAGAGGGACGTAGGCTCGCCAAGCGCGACAATGCGCCGACGCTCCACTCGTTGAGGCTGGCCGGGCGCGTCCCGGCCGAGGTGCGGGAGATGGCCGCCGGCTAGCCGACCAGCCGGTTCACGAGATCGAGCAGCTCGGCGCGCCGGAACGGCTTCTGCAGCGCCTCGTCGGCGCCGAGGGATCGGGCCATGTCGAGGAAGTCTACGCCGCCAGAGCGCCCGCCGCCGGAGATCGCGATGATGCGGAGCGAGGGATGGTCGCGCTTCAGCGTCATGATCGTCTCGATGCCTTCCTTCTCGGGCATCAGGATGTCGGTGATCACCAGCTGGGGATCGACGCGCAAGCTGAGCTCAAGGCCGGAATCGCCGTCGGCCGCCTCGTGGACCTCGTGGCCGGCCGTCTCCAGCATCCGCACCAGCGTGCGGCGGACATCCTCGTCATCGTCGATCAAGACAATCCTGGCCATCGGCGCCTCAGCCACAGGCGCGGTGGCATGCCGCGTGGGCGCCCGCCGCCTCTCGATGAGAGTCAACAACCGAACAGGCAAAACGGATCGTCGGACCCCGGACAGGCGTCGGCGGCAGGAGGGAGACGCCTCTGTCTCTTTTTCGCCTGGCCATTTCCCCGCTTCTCGGTTCGGCCCGAGCGTCGCTCGCAGGTCGTCCGGGCTCTCCGGAACGGTCCATCACGGCGGCGTAATATCGAACCATGCGGCTGCCCGGCAGTCAACCAGACATGGTTTTTCAAAGTAATACTTATTTTAGGGGTTTGTTTCGAAGCCCCTCCGAAGGCCGCGACACAACGCGACGTAGTCCGGGTGACTTGGCGCTATCAGTGCGTGTCGGATCAGAAAATCGATGATCACCAGCGGGCAGTTGAACTTGAAGCGCTGGCTGCTTTCGACGATGCCGGCAGCTTCTACCACGGGTAGCAACGTGAAGTCCGCGACCTCGCCGTCCACCGGGCGAGGCGCGAAGTCCGCCGGGAGTTCAAGGTCGAAGCAGTAGAGTATGTGGCGGTTGAGGCCGTCGCCGCCCATGCCGGGCTCGGTCGCCATCGCGTAGCTGACCGTGCCCGCCGCTTTCGCCTGGCTTGCGAGAGCCGGCGGCACGCCCGCTTCTTCTCCGCATTCCTTGACGACGGTCTCCGAGGCCGAGAGCCCGTCCGGGATGATCCCGGCGACGAAGTTGTCGAGGAGACCCGGATGGGCTCTTTTGGTCGGCGAACGCCGGCCGATCCAATAGTGAATTCCGTCGGGCTTCCGGACGAAGCCGTTGATGTGGCATCCCGCATTCTCGACGCCGAGGACCGAGAGCGCGTCACGGTCGAGCGCGGCGACGCGCCGGCCATCGATCAGGAGCGAGACCTGCTCGCCGTGGATCTGGTGGACGATGCCAGCGCGATGGAGCCTTGCCACCGTTTCCGCAAGCACGGCAGCGCGGGCGTCGGGATCGGCGTGGCGCGGATCCAGCCTGAGGCCGTCGTCATCGACGAAAAGCCCGGCATAGCCGGCCAGAACCGGCCGCAGCGCGTGTCGCACATATCCCGCGACCTTGTCGTCGATCGACCACGCGACATAGTCGTCCGGCGCGTGAGCGTTGCAGCGCCGGATGTGGTCGATGAACGCCATCAGCCGACGCGATGTGCCCGCGACATCAGCACACGCTCGACATGGACGAGCTGCGCCAGGCAGCGCTGGATGTGCTCGGCGGCATCCGCGTCGAGACCGTCGACCTGGAGGTCGATCTCGAGCTCGTCATGGCCAGGTCCCGAGATGACGCCGTGGCAGCGCCTGGGAAGGATCCCGCGCTTGACGAACAGCTCGAGGACGCGCGGCAGCACCGAGACCTCGGCGCGGGCGAGAACCGAATAGCAGTGGGGAAGCGGCGCCTCGGACGAGGCGGCGGCGCGGTCATAGGCGACGGAAGTGGACACGGCACGGCTCCTGAAAAACGGAAAACCTCAAACGAATGGCGACGGCCCGATCCTCAGAGGATCGGGGTCGTAATTCGCTGGGTAATCCGCAGGCCGGTTGCCATGGCCCGACCCTACGGCCGGGCTTCGCCATCGTCAACCGGCGAGATGGCGCTCGACCGCGGCGGCGACCGCATCGAGGGGGATCGCCGTCATCTCGTCGCTGCCGAAGCTCTGGGCTTCGATCAGCGTCAACCTCGTGGCGAAAGGAGCGAACTTCGCTGCGGGCGTCGGGCCGAAGAGCGAAACCATCGGGCAGTCGCCGGCCGCCAGCAGGTGCCCCATGCCGGCATCGTTGGCGACCGCCGTGCGGAGCCGGCGGGCGACGGCAAGCGACAGCGCCGGATCCGCG
>JAEULB010000061.1 GCA_016792585.1 Rhodospirillaceae bacterium | reverse complement strand
TCGGTCCGGGTATGTCCGGATTTATGCGTCCTGTCTCAAGATCGTAGTCCGCAATTTCGGCGCCGCCATCCGGAGTTGGCGCTTCGAGCAGTAGGTCAATCGGCAGAAGGGGCTCGGTCGAGCCTCCTTCCATACGCAGGCGTCGACCAGGTTCCGACCAAAGGGCTGACGGATTATCCACATCGTCGGTGTAGGCCCGTGCGTACGCCGTTCCGCAGTGCCGACATGTGTAAAATTCGAGCACCCGAGCGCCACATTCGCAGCGCTGCTGCGGCTGTCCAAACATCTTCCCGCTGATATTGTTTCGATGATCCGGAGCCACCTCTGTACACGCGGGATCCATACATACCCAGAGGCCCGGCAGGCCGCGAAAGAAGTTGTGAATGCGACAGGGGAGAAGGCCCGGCGTTCTGGAATCCTTGCGAGCCATGCTGCCCAACGCCATGAGGACCGACGCGGCCCTATTGGCAATGTCGCCGGCGTCGGGGAACAACTCCTCGCCCAAATCCTCGATCCGTCGTGCGCGCTTCATCGTTCCGTTCACGAGAAGGCCGAGAGGTGCGAAATCGCGAAGCGCGGCGAAAAGGCTCTGTTCAAGCGCCTTGCGGTCTTTCACCGACCGATAATCCAGTAGCGGCTTGACGAGTTTGAGACGCTCGTCCTCTTCCTCGCTCGCGTGAAATGCATCGAGATCAATTGACGCCAGCACTTCAGCGTCGCGTCGTGAACCCGGAGCGGCGATCGTCCAGAAGGCGTAGTCACCTACAATGGGGACAAAGGTATCTTGATGAACGCCGGATAGTTGCGCTCCGAAGTCAGGCGCATAGTCGGGATCACTAAAGCTGGCTGTTGCGCAAATGACCTGGAACCGCTCTCGGGGAATGCCGAGCCGATCTCTAAGGCGGCGTAGCAACAGCCCGACTTCCGCACCGGCTGCACCCCGGTAGAGATGCGCTTCGTCGAGGACAATTAGAAATTTCTCGTTCGGATTCGCGATCAGCCAGTCGCGCGTCTGATCGAAGATCGTTCTCTCGACCGGACGCATAAGCATGTATTCAAGCATTGAGTAGTTTGTAACGAGGAGATCAGGCGGAGAGTCTTGCACCTCATGCCGTGTTAGCAGCTCTACGTCGTCGGGCAGCGTGACAGCCCGCAGAAACTCGCCCGTCTTACGATCCTGCCAAGGAGACGCCTTCTTGCCGTACCACGCGACGAGATCGGATTTAGCCGGCCACTTGCCACGGCTCTTGAGATCGGCGAGAAGCTGAACCGCTTGAGCTTGCTCTTTAGAGGCTGGTTCGCGCGCTTGCCGTTCAATCTCTACGTAGAAGTCTTCGAACGGCCGCAGTTTCCTCTGATCCGCCTTCGTCGTACGGACACCGGCGTAAGGCGTGCGGCTGGTATACCTCGCAAAGCGCGGCGGCCGGCCCGCCCATGACTTGAACTGCTTAACGACGCGAGGATCCCCGAACAGCGAGCGCAGCCGCCCCAACTGATCGTTCACGAGCGCGTTCATCGGATAAAGGATGAGTGCTCTTACGGCGAATTGCTCAGCGAACGCCTTGGGATTTGCTTCGGCCTCCCTTGCCAGCTTGCCTATGATCGGTAGAAGGAACGACTCTGTCTTGCCGGAGCCGGTGCCCGTCATGATGACCAGGTTCTTGCCTTCAACAAGACTGTTTTGAATGGCCTCCGACTGATGCTTGTAGGGCGGATCGTAGAGGATCGCTTCGAGTGCGCCTTCCGGCGAAGATAGCTTCTTGAATATTGTAAGCGCCGCAGACGGCAGGCCGCCAATATCGGCAAACTTTCTGTCAGACTTATACCGAGGCGTAGACTCTAGATACGGCACCTGAGAAATGACCTGCGGCTCTTCCATGAGCTTGCGCCGCTGCGCAATCAGCGACGGATCGCTGATGTGATACGTGGCTTCGATGTAGTCGCATAGGGAGGTGTGTAGCTGCTTGATCGTCTCGCCAATCGTTTGCATTGTTCCCCCTATCCGGCGTCGCTGTTGAGCCGCGTTAGCCAAAGGCGTTCTTTCAGGAACGCTTCTTCCGCTTCGAGTTCGCTGCCCGGCATCCAGTAGGAGAACAGGCACTTCTCTCTCGGCGCGGGACGGCCGAGCAAAGCCAGCCTGCGCTCAGCCCATTGGGGCAGCGGCGAAAAGAAGTCTAGGACTGCGCCGCCTGGTGCCGGCCGTGTCCGATAGAGCTGCGGAAAGCCGCGCGTGTAGTCGATCGCCATTTGGAGGTGCCAAGCGGCGTCGCATCCGCGCCACCTAAAGCCCTTGATGGGGAAATCTAAGAGGTACCTAGGGCGACCTTCCGCCAGGTCCACGAATCCCCAGAGTGGCGCTCCGTACATTTGCGGGCGACGAGCGATGTATTGCCCGCTCTGGCGCGACGCACTGATCCATCGTTCGTTGTATCGATTGACTCGGGGGCCGACATCCAGAACCAAAAGCCCTTCGATATCGCCGCTTGGGGCTGACTGCTTCAGCCGTTCGGTCATGTCCCGTAGGTAATCCGCAGCCTTTTGGGGTTTGGGAGATCGAAGCCAATTCGTCTCCGGAACCTCTCGCAACCCCAACGCGCTCAGTGTTTCGCGAAGATCCTCGGAGCCTTCCGGAATGATCGTGCGGACCAGTCCCTCATGAACGACGCGCCGCGATAAAGGCAACGGAAGCGGCGTGGCCTCGTCGGGTGTAATGCCGAGAATGAAAATCGAACCGCTCCGACGCTTCACGAACCTGGGCGGGGCGGGAAAAGCCCAAGTCGCCTTTGCGTTGGGATTGTCTATTGTGACCTGGCTAAGTTCCAGAAGATCGCCAACGACGGTTAGATGGTCGATCAAACTGACTAGCCTGTCCGCGAGGCCGTCGTCCTTCGCAACCAAGCCCGCGAGAGAATTTGTAACCGCAGTGACTAAGGTCGCTCTAGGGCAGGGACACAAGATGCCTGCCGCGCGCCGCAACTGAGCGGCAAGGAAGGAATCGTCAAGTGCTTCCGTTACGGGCGTGCTGAGGCCGAGCGTCGTTATTGCGGTGTGAAGAACCTGCTGCGGTACGACTTCGGTAATCATAGCGCCCACCGAGGGAGTGACAGCACACGGGCCGTTGGGTCCGGGTTCTCGTTGGCGGCGAGCAGCGCGAGGAGGCGCGCTCCCTTGATCATGTCTCCGTGCGAGGCGAGGCGGCTGATCTCATTATCGATCTCAAGATCACTCAAATGCGATAAAGCATGAGGGTCGCTAGCAATCTTGATCGCCAGCTCCACGATTGAGGCATCCGTGCAGACCTTGTACTTCTTTGCGAGATCCACGAGCCAAGCGAGACCGGCGCGTGCGTCCTCGTCTAGCTTCCGGTATTCGCGATGAAGCATCACCGCGAATCCTCTGTTAGCACTGACGGCTATCTTAAGGCGCTGTAGCGTTGCCTCGCTTGGAGCCTCTCGATAGGCAGACTCCATGCCTGCCCATGCCGGTCCGCATAGCCGTGTGAAGAAGCTATCTAGAAGCGCTTTGACGACGTAGGTTCGCCGGATATTGCCAAGCGGGCCAATCGTTCTAGCTTCCGTCCACATTTGAATAAGGCGGAGCAACGCCCCCATTGATGTTTCCTGATCGCTTGGACCAAGAGTCGGCTTTTGGATGATTTCCGACAGAGATCCGCGTTCGAGTGGGGTGCTGACGACAATCGACGCCGCCTGACCAGACTGGCGCGCCGTAAACAAGCCACCTGTAGGTTCGACCCTCACGCCAGACGCAGCATCGGTAGCCGCAAGGGGCGCATTGACGGTCGGAGTCTGAAATCTGTGAAAGGTGCATTCAGCCTCAGTCTCGGTGCCGGTGTCGTCCACCATGCGTACAAGCGGCTTCGGATCACTGCGGCATATCCAGCGGAGCGGCGTGCTTACGCGCTCGAATACCCGCGTGAACACGCCGAGATCGTCGGCTTGAATGACAAACTCTACCGATGCCGCCTCGGCAAACGCCCAAGCTTTAGTCCTGTCATTCACGAACGATTGCAGCTTTGATTGCCATGCATACGACTTCAGAGGCAGCTCGAAGGTGCCGACCTCTTGCGAGAAGATCGAAGATCCGTTTGCGCGGGCAAAGCTCAGCGAGCAGGTGATGTGACGGCCCTCTGGACCGTCGACCTCCAGGCCCATGTTGCCTTCAAGAAGAAGGTCTAGGCTGGGATCGTGCGGAGTCAGCATTACGGCCAAGCCCGCATAGGACGTCCCGCCGGCCCGCCAAGGTGTCGGTTCTCTAACATCGAGAGTGACGACGCCTTCGGTGTTCGCCAACTGCGCAGTTGCATCGGATTTACGCGCGACAACGCGGAGCAGGTGGCGACCCACGGGCAGCGCCGACAGTCGAATAAACACAGGATGGCCGACGCCGCCCGCAGCAATCTTCTGGAAGTGGGCGCCGTCTAGGCTAACGAAATACTCATCGACCGGGTGATCGTGCGTGATGCCGAAGCAAGGCGTTTCGGACGTAAGCCACTCGCTGTGACCTTCGCCATCCCAACTTCGGGCAAGAAGCCCTGCCGGCCAAATGCGTATCGTCCTAGCGGGTTGAAGTTGCGTCCGGTGCAGCCAGTCTAAATCCGCAGCGGTAAAGGCCGGAGGCGTGTCCAGAGCAAGGGCGGCGACGCCTGCGCAAGCGACGGAAACGCTCGAGGCCCAGGCCGGCACAGTCGAGGGCATGGACTGACTCAACAAAACATAGCGCTGCTTCGGCCGGACGATGCGAGATAAGACTTCTCGTGCGATGCCATCTTCGGCTACCCGGCAAAGCCATGTCGGCCCTGAAGAGAAGCGCACTTCTTCTACGGGCAGAACGTCAATGCCACCCTTCTTCTCAAAGCGAACGAGAGGATTGCCTGCTTTCGGCCATGTCTTGAGAACTCGACGTTGGGGCGCACCGAGGAGCCAACCGGCCGGGAGCCAGGTATCGCCGGTGTTCTCTATTCGGCATCTCGTGCCTCTCAAGAACGCGAGACGGTTCGGATGCGATTTGGCAAACGGCGCGAGACTAGGAATCTCGATTACGGGCGACCAAGAGGATTTGTCGGTACGGCGAAGGAGAAGTGTTGGGCGTCCGATTGTTCGCTCGTCGCGGTCAGCTTGCCGCGACGACCCGGTACGACTTCCTTCTTGGCCTGACTTTTGGCTAGCACCCGTAAAGCGATCTTTGATGTGAGTGCGCGCCGCGCGTAGCCACTCTCGGGCGCTTCTTACGTTTTCGAGATCGGAGACAATCCGAGTTAAGGTTTTCTGTAGTAGGGGGCTAGCGCCTGCGAGATGCTTTTCGTCTAGGAGGGCGAGGGCAATTCGGCCTGCGAGCACCTCCTGCTGGAGAAACTCTTGCAATCTCGACGAAGCACCCCAAGCATTTTCAGCGAGCAGCCTTCCAATGGCACCCGGGTCTGTAAAGTCGGCATGAGATAGCTGGTAGCGAACATCGAAGAGCGTTTGCGCCAACTGCCGCTGGAGATACTTTGGCAAAATCGCGTGAGTGATGGGCCAAGTTATGATGCGAAAGGCGCCGGCCCATTCTCCTGACGGGATCACGCCATCATACTTGGTCTGAAATTTTCCAAACCAAGTGCGGATGTTGTTTCGGATGGTTAGGCCACGCCAGTATGGAGTCGCCTCTTCGTAAGACTGCCAATACTCGTCTCCGTCGTAGCCGTAGCCGAGTTCAGCAGCGTAAACGACCCACAGCAGCCAGTTTCCACTTTGAGAGTGCCGAGCTGCGAAGTGCGCAAGAAGCAGTTTGCGCAAGGCGTCAAATTCTTCGGAAGCTAACCCGTGTTCCAGCGCGAAAAGCGGGAAACCGGTATTCGCTCTGGTCGCGGCCAGCTGCGCGAAGTGTCCCTCAAGGCGAGCTCGCCATTGTTCGAGGGACAGGTCCATAGCGCTACTCTGTATCTAAAGAGGATATGGTCAGCCGGTCCGTGCGAGAAGGGCGAGAAGCTTCTTGCCCTGGTCACCGAACAGGTCGGCAATATTGCGGGCGCGCCAAAGCTTAAAGTCCGGCATCCGCTCGGCGCGTGGTGTCATCCAGCGATCTACGGCCAACTGTGAAACCTCCTTCGCACTCAAGAGTGACTTGAGGTTGGGGCGGCCTTTTCCGGTTTTCAGTATCCGAGTTGCGTTGCTGGCGAGGGTGCTGAGGAACACCTCGCGCTTAATGCCATGTCGAAGCAGGTCGTCCTTGAAACCCAGCGCGACCAGCGCGGCCCGTGTTGTTCTCAGCTTCCAATTTGGGCCTTCGCCAAACTTGTGCGTGTCAGCGTAGGTGTGGCCTTTGCTGCGCAGATAGCTTCGGAGATCGAAGAAGAGGCTATCAGGGATGTGGAAGTGCCCCCATCCGCCCGTGTAGCCGATCGGCTCGAAATACTCGACGCCGCCTAACTTCAATCGATTGTAGACGGAGGAGCGCCCCATGGAGGACGAGGTCGTTACCGCTAGAAGGCGCGCACGTTTCTCTTTCTCCGAAATGATGCCGGTGGTGCCGCCATAGGCTTTGGAGAAGTCGTCGTACATGTCGCGTGTACGTACGAGGCTGGCGACTAATTTGCCGCCTAGGAGGGCGTTGTAAGGCGGGACCGCGCCAAGAACATAGGCGTCCATGACGTTGACGAGGCGCTCACCGCGGTCGGCGACGTTCCAGCCAATGAGATTGTCGCGTGCTGAGAGATTAAAAACGGGATCGCCGATGGCGATGATCCCGATCAGCTTTTCATTGTGCTCATCCCAAACGAGATAGCGAAGCCGTCGTCCAAATCCCTGAGAAACGGGAACCGACCATGTCAGCGAAGCTAGACGAAACAGATCGCCCTCGTCGGTATCGCTATAGACACGCTCGAGTACCGGCGAAATCCTCGCTGGGTCGATATCGCTCCCGGACGCGAAGTGCTTTACGAGACTGGGAAAGCGCTCCGTGATAAAGCGTTGGCTTTGAGCCAGTCGGTCGCTGCGTTGTGCGCCGTGAATCGCACGGATAACCGCTTTGGTTTCTCCGGGCGGAGCCAGTAAGCCTTCTTCGTTCTTCGTGAACCCCAGCGTTTTGAGGTGATAACGCAGGCGCCGTTTAAGTGACGCCTCCCGTGTGGCGAGGGTGATAACCACCCCCGACCGCTTCACCATTTTCCTTTGGCGCGACATCTACCCAACTCCCCCGGAAATAGTATAGCCGCCGACAAGGAAACGTATAGGGGGAAGTCGCCACGCATTGCTTTCGGGTGATGCGTTCACCAACGGTCAGCCAGCCCCTACAACATTGGAGTTGGGGAGTAATTTGGCGCCGACAGGTGGGGTCAGTCGCCGTAACTTCTTAGCGAAGGCGGCAGTGTTTGCGTTAACAACGAAATCACTCGAAAACTGCCGTAGAAGCGATGGCCGATTGTTATGGACGCTTTCGTACCGGCCGGAGCGATCACGTCATTCTCGTAGACAACCTCATCCACGCGATCCGCTTCGTAGTGCTCAATGTGGTCCGCATGGTTCGTTGCAAACCAACTCATGCTGCTCTCGGCTAGCCTCGCCATCGCCATCGAAGCGTCGTCTTCGCTTCTGAAATTGAGATAGACGTGACGCATCGTATGCCGGTCCGAGTCGAAACGAGCGTCGAACTTGTCGAGATAGATAGCGCAGGTAAGTGCATCAAAGAAGCTGTCGAACCGCCGAACATCGATTGGATACTCGCGCTCTCCGTCTTCCAGCCACCTCGATCCGCGAGCAATCATCTCGCCAAACTTTGGAGCCTTCTCAAGCTGTCCAACAACGGCGCGTAAGAATGTAGATTGGGCCAAATTGCCGTGGCGCGAAGTGTTTAAACATATGTGCGTCAGAACGTACATATCGTCTTCCGACTTACTATTGTTGTGCTCCTTGCATGAGCGAACGGTCTTGAGCTGAAGATTTGCGCCTTTCGGAAAGAACGCCTTCGGCGGAAAGTGCTCGCGTGTCTCGCCAGGAGCTTCACAGCGATAGCAAGCTTTCGATCGCTTTGCTGACACGCGCATCACCGAGTTTGGAAAGTGGCTCGCACCGGGCTAGGCATTGGAGAGCATACATTCCTGGGGTAACTAACGGGTTAACTGGCGTGACGCTTTCCAAGACTCTTAGCGATCTCAGTGACTTAACAAGGATTTGTGCTTCCCACTCTCACGTAAATATCGACGCGTTGCTGGCCTATTTCGCCCGGAAACAGCTCCATTAAAGAACTGGCGTTGAGCGCGAAAGGAAGCGTCGTTGGGTCTTGCAAGGCCCGCCATTCGGCGGCCACAGGAGGACCTGGCGATGACGACAAAGCAGGCGAAAACGAAGCGCAAAACGGCGTCGGTTCAGGCGACGAGTTCACGAGCGAAGCCCGCCCGCGGTAAGACCGAGAAGCTGATCGGCCTGCTGCAACGCTCCGAAGGGATCACAATCGTCGACGCCGCGCGGAAGCTCGGCTGGCAGGCACACAGCGTTCGCGGCGTCATCTCCGGCGTCCTCAAGAGCAAGCGCGGGCTCAAGGTCGAGCCCGTCGCAGACGGCGGCATCCCCCGGCGCTATCGCATCGTTTGATCTCTGATGGTCAACGAGCTGCTCTCGCGCATCGAGAGAGCCGATCTCGCCGAGCTCCGTGCCCTCTGGATCCGAGAGCTCGGCGAGCCTCTCCCCGCTTGCGGCAACCGCCTCTACCTCCGACTGACCCTCGCTTGGCGCGTCCAAGTTGCCGCCGATGTCCGGAAATCAAAAAGAGTGACCCAACGTCTCGACCGCCTGGCCGAGAAGCAAGCGGTCCATTCGAATCTGCGTGGCTTGCCGGCGCCAGCGATGCCGCGCGGCACTGAGCTCATTCGGGAGTGGCAGGGCACCAAGCATCGGGTACTGATCGTCTCGGATGGGTTCATCTACCAGGGAGACCGCTACGCCAGTCTCTCGGTCATCGCCCGGAAGATCACCGGTACCCGTTGGTCCGGGCCGAGGTTTTTCGGTCTCAAGGGAGGTACCGGTCGGTGAGCCGCAGCCCCGCAACGCCCCGCCGCCGCTGCGCCATCTACACCCGCAAGTCCTCCGAGGAGGGCCTGGACCAGGAGTTCAACTCCCTCGACGCCCAGCGTGAGGCCTGCGCGGCCTACATCAGGAGCCAGGTACACGAGGGCTGGACAGCCCTCCCAAGGGCCTACGACGACGGTGGCTTCTCCGGCGGCTCGATGGACCGCCCCGGCCTTCAGAGGCTCCTGGCGGACATCCAGGCGAAGCGGATCGACATCGTCGTCGTCTACAAGGTCGACCGCCTCACCCGCTCCCTCGCCGACTTCGCCCGGATCATCGAAATCCTGGACGGGACGGGCGCCTCGTTCGTGTCCGTCACCCAGAACTTCAACACGACCAGCTCGATGGGGCGGCTCACCCTCAACGTCCTCCTCTCCTTCGCCCAGTTCGAGCGGGAGGTCACGGGCGAGCGCATCCGGGACAAATTTGCCGCCTCAAAGCGCAAGGGGATCTGGATGGGAGGCCCCCTCCCTCTTGGATATCGGGTAGAGGACCGGAAGCTCCTGATCGTGCCTGAGGAGGCAGAACGGGTTCGGCAGATCTATCGACGATACCTGGAGATCGGCTCCATCAACGATCTGGCTCGCGACCTCGAAGAGCGTGGCATCCGGGGGAAGGCCAGGGCCTTGCGGTCAGGTCTGGGATCCAGCCCGACCATCCTCGCTCGCGGCGCCCTGTATCATCTCCTCCGCAATCGTCTGTACTTAGGCGAGATCACTCACAAGGGCACGCCCTACCCCGGCCAGCATGAGGCGATCATCCCAAAGGATCTCTGGCACCGGGTCTCAGCGAAACTCGACGCGCAGCGATCCGGAACGCCTGATGGTCAGCGCAACCGTAGCGCAGCGCCTCTGGCGGGCAGACTGTTTGACAGTCGCGGCCATCGCATGACGCCCGGGCATACGATGAAGGGAAAGCATCGCTATCGCTACTACGTCAGCCTGGCGCATTTGAGGGGAAAGAACGGCGAAGCTGGCGAGGTCTCCAGGATTGGCGCCGAGACGATCGAGCGAATGGTCCTAACAGCTCTCCGAGAACAACACGGAGATGCAAGCGCGGAGGCTAAGGACCTTCTCGCATCGGTCGAGCGCGTTACGCTGATGCGCCAGCGCCTGATCATTCGATTCAGCAGCGCGGACAACCCAGACTCATCCAGTGCTCGGGACGTGACCGTGCCAATCCACGTAAGAAGGGTTGGGCACCTTTCGCAGATCATCCCAGCTGATGGCGCAGGCCTGCCAGCGGGTTCACGCCAAGATCGGGCCCTGATCCAGGCGCTGCTCCGAGCGCATCGGTGGCGTGGCCAGCTTGAAAGTGGCGAGACCGTCACCGTAGAGGCTATCGCCCAGGCCGAGAATGTGACCGAGCGCTATGTGCGAAAACTCCTGCCGCTCGGATTTCTTGCGCCAGATCTCGCTGAAGCGGTCCTAGAGGGACGCCAGCCGTCTCTGCTCACATTGGCGGCTATTGCCAGCACCGAGTTCCCGATCGACTGGCAGAAACAGCGTCAGTTGTTCTCGCAGTTCTCCACCTAAGCTCCGCCCCTATAAGGCTAAGACTGGAGGACACTCCGCACCCGCCATCTTGGCCGCGGCTAGGCCGACCCGCGCAAACCGGACGATTCGGATAAGGCTCGAGAGACTGACGGCCTGAATAGGCCGAGTAGCGATTCAGAGACGAGCAGCGATGCTCTGCAGATGTCCGCTTTAGTCCCGAATGCCCGGAAAACCCGCTCACCTGCGGGATGAATAACCGGACTTCGAGTTCGAGCCTGAATGAATGGCGGAGAGAGAGGGATTCGAACCCTCGGTACGGTTTCCCGTACACACGCTTTCCAAGCGTGCGCCTTAAGCCACTCGGCCACCTCTCCGGAGGCGCGGAAACTAGCGAAGGTGTGGCATCGACGCAACCGCTGCAGTGTTATCATGCTCACGCATGGGTACCCTGTTCCGACTTATCGGCTGGATCCTGATGGGCGCGGCGCTGGCCATGCTGGCGATCGACGGCTGGGCCTGGCTTGGGGGTTCCCGGAAGCTGACCGGGATGGGCGAGCTCTGGCGCCGGCTGGACGCCGACAGCCTGGGGGCGGCCCAGGAACTCATCCAGCGCTACCTGTTCCCCTGGCTCTGGGACCCCATGGGTCTCTGGACCCTGGCGCAGCCGGCCGCCGTCGTGCTCGGCGTCCTCGGGTTCGCGATCGCCTTCCTCGCCCGACGCTAGGGCAGCTTCCGGAACGCGATCGTCACCTCGGCGACCTGCACGCCCCATTTGCTGAGCCGAAGGCGGTTCAGCGCCATCTCGTCGTCGAACCGGAACACCCGGTCATCGGCATCCAGCCGCCACTCGCCGCTCTTGGTCTTGAGGTTGAGGGCGTAGGCGAGGAACAGGCTCGTCCCCTCCTCCCGCCCATGCGCCATGCCGGTCACGTCGGCGGCCTCGCCCTGGATCGAGCCGTCGGCCAGCCGGCGGATGCGCCACTGCCGGAACTGCTTCTCGCCGTCGGAATAGACGAAGTGCTCGTCGAGGACGAGCGCGTCGCCCTCGCGGCGCCCCTCCATGTCGACGGTGAACTGGCGGACGGGCCCGGAGAAGCGCGGCTCGACCAGTCCCCAGGCTTTCATCCGGCCGGTGAAGTACTGCTCGAGGTCGAACCGGCGTGTTCGGCCCGCATCGGGATCCGAGGACGGGCCGCCGCACCCGGCAAGGCCGATCAGCAGGAATGCGAGAAAAGCGAAACGGCGCATGCGGTCCTCCAGAGATTTCCCGGAGGAGATACGTCGGGCGCCGGCTTTCGGTTCAGCTGTCGCCCATCTTGAGGGCGGCAATGAAGGCCGATTGCGGGATGTCGACCTTGCCGAACTGGCGCATGCGCTTCTTGCCCTCCTTCTGCTTGTCGAGGAGCTTGCGCTTGCGCGACACGTCGCCGCCGTAGCACTTCGCCAGCACGTCCTTCCTGAGCGCGCTGATCGTTTCGCGAGCGACGATACGTCCGCCGATCGCCGCCTGGATCGCGATCTTGAACATCTGGCGCGGGATCAGGTCCTTCAGCCGCTCGCAAAGCGCCCGTCCACGCGTCTCGGCCTGGCTTCTATGCACGATCATCGACAGTGCGTCGACCGGCTCGGCATTGACCAGGATCGTCAGCTTGACCAGCTCTTCCTCGACATAGCCGTCCACCTGGTAGTCGAAGCTGGCATAGCCGCGGCTGACGCTCTTCAGGCGATCGTAGAAGTCGAAGACCACTTCGTTCAGCGGCAGCCGGTAGACCGCCATGGCGCGATTGCCGACATAGGTCAGGTCGAGCTGCTGGCCGCGCCGGTCGGTGCACAGCGTCAGGATCGAGCCCAGGTACTCGTCCGGCACGAAGATCGTCGCCTTGATCCAGGGCTCCTCGATCGACTTGATCTTCATCACGTCGGGCATGTCCGCCGGATTGTGCAGCTCCATCTGCGAGCCGTCGGTCATGTTGATCTTGTAGACGACCGACGGCGCAGTGGTGATCAGGTCGAGGTTGAACTCGCGCTCGAGCCGTTCCTGGATGATCTCCAGGTGCAGCAACCCCAAGAAGCCGCAGCGGAAGCCGAAACCGAGCGCCGTCGAGGTCTCGGGCTCGTAGTGGAAGCTGGCATCGTTGAGGCGCAGCTTGCCGAGCGACTCCCGGAGATTCTCGTAGTCGGCAGCATCGACCGGGAAGAGGCCACACCACACCACCGGCACGCTCGGCTTGAAGCCCGGCAGCGGCTCCAGCGTCGGGTTGCGGTCGTCGGTCAGCGTGTCGCCGACCTTGCAATCGGCGACGGTCTTGATCGCAGCGGTGATGAATCCGACCTCGCCGGGGCCGAGTTCGTCGGTCATCTCCATCTTCGGCGTGAAGAAGCCGACGCGGTCGACGAAGTGCGCGGCACCCGTCGCCATCATCCGGACCTTCATGCCTTTCTTGAGCACGCCGTCCTTGATGCGGACCAGCGCCACGACGCCGAGATAGGGGTCGTACCAGGAGTCGATCAGGAGGGCCTTCAATGTCGCCCCGGCGACGCCTTGCGGCGGTGGCAGGCGAGTCGCGATTGCCTCCATCACCTCGTCGATGCCGATGCCGGTCTTGGCCGATATCATCAGCGCATTCGATGCATCGAGGCCGATCACGTCCTCGATCTGCTGCTTGATCCGATCGGGATCGGCCGCCGGCAGGTCGATCTTGTTGAGGACTGGGATGATCTCGTGATTGGCGTCGATCGCCTGATAGACGTTGGCGAGCGTCTGCGCCTCGACGCCCTGGCTCGCATCGACGACCAGGATCGAGCCCTCGCAGGCGGCGAGCGAGCGCGAGACTTCGTAGGCGAAGTCGACATGGCCGGGCGTATCCATCAGGTTGAACTGATAGATGCGGCCGTCCTTGGCCTTGTAGGAGAGGCGCACCGTCTGCGCCTTGATCGTGATGCCGCGCTCGCGCTCGATGTCCATCGAGTCGAGCATCTGCTCCTTCATCTCGCGCTCGGCGATGGCACCGCCCTTCTGGATCAGGCGGTCGGCCAGGGTCGATTTCCCATGGTCGATATGGGCGATGATCGAGAAGTTGCGGATCAGGGACGTGTCGTGCATTTCGGCTCCGGCGGCGGCGGAACATAGGGGGGTTCCGCCTCCGACGCAATGAACGGCCTGCCGCAGGAACGGGTTTCCGGCCGATTCGGCTATTATATTGACTTAGAAGATATTTCGGAGCCTTCGAGCCATGCCGCGATCGGCTCCCAGACATCGCGCTCGCAGCCGGCGCCGACCGCCATCGCGATATGCCCCTGGGGCGGGCGCAGCATGTGGGCGCCCGGGATCAGGGCGCCCAGCGCCAGGGCCGAGTCCGGCGGCACGATCCGGTCCTTGGCCGGCACGACGACCAGGCTCGGCAGGTCGAGCTTCGTCGGGTCCACCGCGCGCCCGGCGATGCGCCAGCGCTTCCTCGCTGGCGTGTTGGCGACGTACCAGCCATCGAGACATTCCTTTGCGACCTTGCTGACCAGCGGCACGCCGTCGTTGAGCCAGTCCTCGAGCTCGATGAACTCCCGCGCCTTGTCGGACTCGGGATCGAGACGGGCGAAGCGCTCGAACTTGCGGATCACCAGGAAAGGGTCGAGGCCGAAGAAGAGCGTCTGCAGGATGTCGGTCGGAAGCTCGCCTGCGATCTCCATCGTGAGGCCGAGGCCGGCGGAGACGAGCGGCAGCGCCGCGATCGCGGGCGGCTGGCCTGCGTGGAAGTCCCACGGCGTCGCCATCAGGATCAGCCCGCCGATATCGCGCCTGCGGCGCAGCGCCAGCGCGACCGCCAGATTGCCGCCCATACAGTATCCCAGGACCGTCGGCGGGCGCTCGTCGAGGCCGCGCACGGCATCGAGCACGCCGTCGAGGCGGCCGGCGACGTAGTCGGTCAGCGTGAAGTCGCCTTCGTCGTCCTCGGGGCGGCCCCAGTCGACCAGGAGCGGCCGGTAGCCGCGCTTGGCGAGCCAGCGCATCAGGCTCCGGCGCTCCGTCAGGTCGAGGATGTAGGCGCGATTGACCAGCGAGGGGATGACCAGCAGCGGCCGGCCGCCGGCAGGACGATAGTCGAGAAGGCGGGTCGTCCCTTCGCGCCAGACGACGGCCGGCTCCGGCAAATTGCGGCGATGCGGGCTCCGCCGATAGGCGAGCACGCCGTCGGCGAAAGCCTTGAGACGCCTGACCTGGACCCGCTGAAGCGCCCTATCGAGATCCGCGGGGTTTGCGCTTTCGAGGCTTGGCGACAGCTCGCGGGCGGCTTTTCTTACGTCCGGCTTCCAGTCGAGCCAGCCTTGCCTCCAGAGCGTCAAGGCGGCGGCCGAGCTCGACGAAGACAGCGCGAGCATCGCCAGATGAAGCCCGAGGGGCCTTGGCCCCAGGCGGCGCGGCATGTCCGTTGGCGGCTGGCTCATGGCCATTGGCCGGATCGGGCGGGACCGAGAACGGCGCTCCGGCGCCCAGACCCCAGAGGCCGAGCAGGCGCCGCATCAGCCGGGCAAGCTCCGGATCCCCCGCCATCGCCGCCATCTGGTCCTGCCAGAGATCGGCGAAGCGCGTGGCCAGCTGGTCGAGGTCGGCGGGGTCTGACATCGGCCGGAAGTATAACGGTTCCTCCTTCTGGGCCAAGCGGTTGCCGCGGTGCAGCATACCCGCCTCGGTATTTTAGCGCCGCTCTGTTATGGTGGCTCGTCCGCCACCCGAACGAGACCGCTGACCGCCATGGCCGATAAAGCCGACGCCTCGCCCGGACAACCGCAGGCCGCCCAGCCGGTCACGATCAAGAAGTACGCCAATCGCCGGCTCTACAACACGGCGACCTCGTCCTACGTGACCCTCGACCATCTCTGCCAGATGGTGAAGGACAATACCGATTTCGTCGTCTACGACGCCAAGACCGGCGAGGACATCACCCGCCAGGTCCTGACCCAGATCATCGTCGAGGAAGAGGGCAAGGGCGGGCAGAACCTGCTGCCGATCGGGTTCCTGCGCCAGCTCATCGGCTTCTACGGCGACAACATGCAGTACGTGGTCCCTCGCTATCTCGACTACTCGATGCGCTGGTTCTCATCGAACCAGGACCAGGTGCGGAAATACATGTCCGACGCCTTCGGCGGCCTCTTCCCCTTCGGCCAGCTCGAGGAGATGGGCAAGCAGAACATGGCGATGTTCGAGCGCGCCATGCGGATGATGATGCCGTTCAGCGGACCGGGCGGCGAGACGCCGCCGCGCCCCGACGCGCCGAAGCCGGCCACGCCGCCGGATGCCGAGCTGACCGCGATGAAGAGCCAGCTTGAGCAGCTGCAGCGCCAGCTCGATCAGCTGACCCGCGTCAGCAAGCCGAAGAGCTGATCCTCAAACCTTGACGAGCTTGGGCGTCGCCCACGGCCGCGCCATTTCGGGCCGGCCGAACAGGTAACCCTGAAGCTGGCCCACGCCTTCTTCGCGGAGGATTCGCGCCTCGTCGGCCGTCTCGACGAACTCGGCGACGGTGGTGAGGCCGAAGCCGCGGGCGATCCCGACCAGGGCGCGCACGAAGAGCTGGTTGTCGGGATTGGTGGCGATCCCGGTGACGAACGAGCCGTCGATCTTGACCATGTCGACGCCGAGGCGGCGGAGCGCCCGGAACGAGGTGTTGCCGGCGCCGAAGTCGTCGATCGCCACCTTGGCACCGAGCTGATGCAGCATCTCCACGAACCGCGCGGTCTCGTCGGGATCGACCAGGGCCACCGTCTCGGTGATCTCGACCAGCAGGCGTGAGGCGATCTCGCGCTTGCCCTGCAGATGCTCGACGGCGCGATCTATCCACGAGCCGCGCCCGGCATTGACCGCCGAGACGTTGACCGCGAGCGAGATCTTCGGGTGCCGCGTCAGCTCGCCGATCGCGAGATCGAGGACCGCCCTGTCCAGGCGGCGCATCAGGCCCATCGACTCCGCCGTGCCGATCAGCGCGCCGGCGTTCAGCATGCCGCCGAAGTCGTCGCCGATCCGAAGCAGCGCCTCGTAGTGCTTGATCGAATGGTCGCCGGAGTCGACGACCGGCTGGAAGGCGAGATCGATCCGGCTGTTCAGCAGCGCGCGCTCGATCAGGTCGGCGACCGCGAGGTCGATCCGCTGCGAACGTCGCCGCTCCTGCGACTCCCGATAGGGCTGCACCGCATCGCGGCCGGAGCGCTTGGCTTCCAGCATCGCGCTCTCGGCCTTGGCCAGCGCGTCGCGCGCCGTGCGCGCCTGCGCGGGAATGGAAACCCAGCCGCCGGAAACGGTGATGCGGAGATCGCCGCCCGGCGTGTCGACGGTACGGCTGCGCAGATCGAGCAGCAGCCGCTCGACGCTCTTCTCGGTCTCGTCGGCGCCGCCTCCCGCCAGCACCGCGGCGAAACGGTCGCCGGTGATGCGCGCGACCTCGCCGCCCTTGCCGACGCCGGCCTCGAGGCGCTTGCCGACCTCGGCCAGCACTGCGTCGCCGCTCGGGTAGCCGAAGACGTTGTTGACCATGCCGAGCTGGTCGATGCCGACCACCACGAGACCGCCGACGCGACCGCCGGCGATCATCGTCCGCAGCATGCGATCCAGCCGCTGGAGAAGGCGGCGGCGGTTCGGAAGCCCGGTGAGGTCGTCGCGGAAGGCGAGCCGGCGAAGCTTCTCTTCCTCGCCCTTGAAGGCGTCGACGGTGCGGATGACACCCGCCATCCGCGCAGGCGCGCCACCGCCGTTCCGCTCGGCGGTGCCGCGATCGTTGATCCAGCGATAGCCGCCGACGCCGTCGGCGACGCGATAGACGCAGTCGTAGGACTCGCCCCGATCGAGATGGCGCGCCAGCGCCAGCAACCGGTCGCTGCGGTCGTCCGGATGAACCTGCGCGCCATAGCCCTTGCCGGACGCGGCGCGTCCGGCGGTCGAGGCGCCTAGAACGGCGCCGACCGGCCCGTGCCAGCGGATCTCGTCGCCATGGAGGTCCCAGTCGTAGACCAGATCCCCCGCGGCCACGAGCGCACGCAGCAACGGATCGGCAAGTTCCCCCTTGCCCATCATCGCCGGGATCATTGTCCGAACCGTATGTCATCGGCAAGCGGCGGCGTGGCCGCATGACACGAAATGGTCACGGTCGTGGTCGCGCGATGATCACGGGCCGTTATCCATGTCGGCCGAACCGGACAGACCCGTTCACCGTTTCATGGGGGTCAACAAGCCTGCGAGGAGGCAGGTCCCCGTGGCCACCGCAATGCCCTCGATGCTGTCATATCCGGCGCTCCCGCCGCCGCGGGTGACGGCCTTGCGCCCGGTCAGTGCCGGTGATGCCGGGGCGCGGAGCAGCGACAAGCCCCAGGCCGAGGCCGAGGCGCTTCGGGAGGATGAGCTATATCGCCTCCGTCCCGAAGGCGCCGAGAGCCATTCGGCCAGCGCGGGAACCAGCGGCGAGCGTCCGAGCGCCGGCGAGGAAGCAGGCGAGCGCCCCTTCGAAATGCGGAGCGAGACGCCGAGCTTCCCGGGCGGAACCGCGGCGTTCCTGGCCCAGCTCTTTGCCCAGGACGACCCGGTGGAGGAGCAGCCGGACCCATTCGGCGATGCCAGCCGCGCCTATGAGCGTTTCCGCGAGGAACGCGATTCCAGCCTGTTCGTCGACGTCCGCGATCCCGTCGACGTGAAGATCTGATCCCCGTCCGTTAACCCCTTCCGGAATCGGTCCGTGCTAGGCTCGACGCTCGGGGAGCGTCGGGGGTAGCCCTGCGGGGGAGGCAGGGATACGCATGGCGTCGTCCATCTCATCGGTCTCGCTGGTTCCGATCAACGCCGTCGCCCTGCGACCGGCGCCGCTTCGCCCTGTCGACGCCGGCGTACCGGCGGGCCTCGATCCGGAAGCCCTTCGCCAGAGCCAAGCCTTCCAGGCCGAGCGCCGCGAGCAGGAGCGGACGCGCAGCGCCGACAGCGAGCGTGCAGGCGCCGATGCGGGACGGCGCGAGGCTTTTACCGGCGACAACGCGGCGTTCGTTACGCAGCTCCTCAACCAGGATCAGGCGTCGCCGAAGCGGCCCAGCTTCGCCGACGCCGCCCGCGCCTACGGCCGCTTTCAGGAGGAACCGCGAACCGGCTTCGTCATCGATCTGCCCTCACGTGTGGACGTGAAGGTCTAGGCCGGCTCCGCATCGAAGCTGTCCAGCAGCTCCGAGATCCGCTGCTCGTCCCACTGCTCCATGATCGCGCGCGCGCGTTGCGTCGCCGCCAGCAGGTTGAGGTGACGCACGCGCCGCTTCACCCGCGGCAGCTTCGGCGGCGCCATCGAGAGCTCGCGCACGCCTAAGCCGAGAAGCAGCGGGATGTAGCGGGGATCGCCGGCGATCTCGCCGCAGACCGAGACCGGGATATGGGCGCGCAGCGCCGCCTCGATCGAGAACTGCAGCAGGCGCAGCACCGCCGGATGCAGCGGATTGTAAAGTGTCGCCACTTGATCGTCGGCGCGGTCGATCGCCAGCGTGTACATGGTGAGATCGTTGGTGCCGATCGCGAAGAACTCGGCCGCCAGCGCCAGCGCGTCGGCCGAGAGCGCCGCGCCCGGCACCTCGATCATCACGCCGATCGGCGGCAGCGTGTCGCCGATGGCGAGGCCGCGGCGCTTAAGTCGCTTCACCACCTGCTCGGCCATCGCGCGCACGCGCCTGACCTCGCTGACGGTCGCGACCATCGGCAACAGGATGCGGACCGGACCATGCATCGCGGCGCGCAGGATCGCCGCGATCTGCGTCTCGAGCAGGCGCGGCTGCGCCAAACCGAGACGGACTCCGCGAAGGCCGAGCGCTGGGTTCGTCGGCTCGCCGATCTCGGGCCCCAGCGCCCTCGCCAGCTTCTCGCCGCCGACGTCGAGCGTGCGGATCGTCACCGGCCGGCCGGCCATGCCTTCGACGATCTGCCTGAGCGTCTCGTACTGCTCGTCCTCGTCCGGCAGGTCGTCCCGGTTCATGAACTGGAATTCGGTGCGCAGCAGCCCGATGCCGAGCGCGCCGGCCTCGAGCGCGCCTTCGAGATCGCGCGGCAGCTCGAGATTGGCCTGGAGACCGATCTGGTGGCCGTCGCGGGTGACCGAGGCGAGACCCTTGAGCCCGGCGAGCTTAGCCTGCTCCTTGGCCCATGCCGCCTGCCGCTTCCGGTAGCGGGCGAGCGTCGCCGCGCGAGGCGTCACGACGACGTTGCCTTCGCTGCCCTCGACGATCACGGTCTCGCCGCCCCGGATCGCGCGCAGCGCCTCGGGCGCCCCGAGCACGGCGGGAAGGCCGAGCGAGCGCGCCATGATCGCGGTGTGGCTCTCGGCACCGCCGAGCGCGGTCACGATGCCGGCGATGCGCTTCGGATCGAGCAGCGCGGTGTCGGCCGGGCTCAGCTCCTCGGCGACGACGACGGTTCCTTCCGGCAGCTGCGAGAACGCCTGATAGGGCGTCTTGGTGAGCTGGCGGATCACCCGCTCGCCGACGTCGCGGACGTCGGCCTGGCGAGCGGAAAGATAGGCATCGTCGATCTCGGCGAAGCCTTCGGTGATCTCGGCGATGACCGCGCGGACCGCCGCCTCGGCATTCTGGCGCTGGGTCTCGATGCGGTTGACGACGCCGCGGACCAGGCGCGATCCCGCCAGCATCTGCGCATGCGCGTCCAGCAGGTAGCCCAGCTCTTCCGCCGCCTCGGCCGAGAGCGCCTGGGACTTCGCCTTGAGCTTGGCGAGCTGCTTCTGTGCACGCGCGACCGCGTCGGCGAAGCGGCGTTTCTCGGTGTCAACCTGTTCGGGCGGGATCTCGTAGTCGGGGACGGCGACAACGCCTGTCTCGGAACGATGCGCGACGCCGATCGCGATGCCCGGCGCCACGCCGAGGCCATCGAATGTCCGCTCGCCGGTCTTCGTCCGACGGGCGCGCGGCTCACGCGTCTTCATCGAACCTCCGTTCGACCAGCGCGGACAGCGATGCGACCGCCGTCTGAGCGTCCTCTCCCTTGGCGGCGATGTCGATGGAGGCGCCGGGAACGGCGGCGAGCATCATCAAACCCATGATCGAGCGGCCGGAAACGGATTGCTCGCGGCGGGTCACGGTGACCTCGGCCGAGAAGGTCTCGGCGAGCTTGACGAAGCGGGCCGCGGCCCGCGCGTGCAGGCCCCGCTTGTTGCAGATGACGACGGTGCGCTGGGCTTCGTCGCTCAACTGGCCTTCTCGCCGGCGAGCAGCTTGGAAGCGACGTTGATGTACTTGCGCCCGGCTTCCTGGGCGCAGACCACGGCTTCCTCGAGCGGCAGGCCGGCGCGAACCTTGGCCAGCTTGATCAGCATCGGCAGATTCACCCCAGCTACCACCTCGACCTTGCCCCGGTCCATGACCGAGATCGCCAGGTTCGACGGCGTGCCGCCGAACATGTCGGTCAGCAGCACCACCCCCTGCCCCTCTTCGACCTCGCGCATGCGCTCGAGGATCTCGCGCCGCCGCTGCTCCATGTCGTCCTCCGGCCCGATGCAGACCGCGGCGATGCGGGTCTGCGGACCGACGACGTGCTCGAGCGTGGAGATCAACTCGACCGCGAGACGACCATGCGTAACCAGAACCATACCGATCATGTAACAGAGTCCGATGCCGTCATCTTGTTTGAGTGGTGGCCTTAAGCTGCGGTGCGGGCGACGTCGCGGTGAAGGATCTCCACCCGTTGGCCGCGCCCTGCCAGCCAGGCGCCGAGGCGTTCGGCGAGGAAGACCGAGCGGTGACGTCCGCCGGTGCAGCCGAACGCGATGGTGAGGTAGCTCTTGCCCTCGCGGTAGTAGCGCGGGATCAGCCGGTCCAGCATGCCGGTGACCGAGGCGAAGAAGGGCTGGAAATCCGGGTCGGTTGCGATGAAGTCGGCGACGCTGGCGTCGCGCCCGTCGAGCGGCCGCAGGACCGGGTCGTAGTGCGGGTTCTCGAGGAAGCGGACGTCGAAGACCAGGTCGGACTCGCGCGGCAGACCGTGCCGGAACGAAAACGAGGTCACAGTCACCGCAAGGCCGCGGTCGGCGCCGAGCTGGAAGCGGCTCCAGAGCACGCGGCGCAGGTCGGCGCCCACGAGCTCGGAAGTGTCCACCACCTCGTCGGCATGCTCGCGGACCGGAAGCATCAGCGTCCGTTCCTTCTGGATGCCGTCGGCGAGCGGCCGGTCGACCGCGATCGGGTGCCGTCGCCGGGTCTCGGTGAAGCGCCGGGCCAGGACCTCGGCATCGCAGTCGAGGAACAGAAGGCGGACATCGAGATCCTTCCGCCGCTTCAGCCGCTCGACTTCAGCCAGCAGCGGATCAACCGCGAAGTCGCGGCCACGAACGTCGATGCCGACGGCGAGCGGGCGGCGCTGAGCCGCGCTGGGAGCCAGCAGAGCCGGGAGCAAGGCGATCGGCAAATTGTCGACGGCTTCGTAGCCGATGTCCTCGAGCGCCTTCAGGCTGGACGATCGTCCGGCGCCTGAAAGTCCCGTCACGAGGATCACCGGCTGCCGGTCGCTCGCCTCGATGCGGGCGTCGGCAGAGGCCGTGACCGTGGTTGTGGCCATGGGGGCCGCATTATCGGACTACGGCTCCCCCCAGAGCAAGGCGCAGCTTCGCAGGTGCAGAAGCCTCAAAAGGTTCCATATTTATCAATTGGATAGGCAAGCCGAGGAAGGTGCTGGAGCGCACCTGCGGAAGACGCTCGACGGTTTCAGCGGAGACGAGTTGCACAGCCAGGACGACCTCCGCCTCAGCCCGGAACGGCACGCGGCAGATGCCGATTCCACGCGCTTCGATCAGTCCGGCGAGAGTCGACGGAGGTGATGCAAACAACATCATGCCGCGTCGCGTGATAACCACGCGATCGTCGGCGACCAAGGACCAGCCGGACTCGATGAGCCGGAGGGCTAAGTCGGACTTGCCGCTGCCGGGAGGGCCTTGAAGGAGGACCGCCCGCTCGCCGAGCGCGACCGCCGTCGCGTGGATCGTCGGCGGCGCCTGTTCGCTCACCGGCGCGGCAGCCGGACGACGAAGCGGGCGCCGGCGATCCGGCCGGCGCCGTCGCGCCGGTTCTCGGCGTGGATGGTACCGTCGTGGGCCTCGACGATCTGGCGCGAGATCGAGAGGCCCAGGCCGGAATGGGTCCCGAAGCGCTCGCCCTTCGGGCGCTCGGTGTAGAAGCGATCGAAAATCGCCGCGAGCTTGGCCTCGGGGATGCCCGGTCCCTCGTCCTCGACCGTGATCGTCACCCAGTCCGCGTCGCTGGTGCAGCCGAGGGTGACCGTCCCGCCGGAGGGGCTGAAGGAAATCGCGTTGGTGATCAGGTTGCGGATCACCTGCACCAGACGGTCCTCGATCCCGGGCGCGGTCAGACCGCGGTTCGGGCCGATCGCGAGCGTGAGGCGCACGCCACCTTCCGCGAGCGTCGCTTCATGCATCTCTACCAGCGTCGACAGCATGCGCCCGATATCGACGGGCGTCAGCTCGGCGCGGCTCAGTTCGGCGTCGATACGGGAGGCGTGCGAGATGTCGCTGATCAGCCGGTCGAGGCGCTGAACGTCCTCGAGCACGATCGCCATCAGGCGCTTCTGCTTCTCTGGATCGGTCAACCGGCTCGCGGTCTCGACCGCGCTCCTGACCGACGTCAGCGGGTTCTTGATCTCGTGCGCCACGTCGGCGGCGAAGCGCTCGATCGCGTCGAGACGGTTGGACAATGCCTCGGTCATTGCGCGGAGCGATACCGAGAGGTCCCCGATCTCGTCACCGCGACGCGAGAAGTCCGGGATCGCGTTGCGGCCGCGATGTCCGGCACGCACCCGCTCGGCCGCGAGCGCCAAGCGACGGATCGGCCGGGCGATCACGCCGGCGAGGTAGAGGGAGGCGAGAACCGTCACCAGCAGCGCCAGGCCGAAGAAGCGGAGAATGTCGTAGCGGACCGAGCGCACCGCCTCGTCGATCCAGGTGGTCTGGGTCGACAGCATCAGCACGCCCAGCACCTGCTTCAGCTTCTGCACCGGCACGGCGACCGAGATCACCAGGTCGCCGCTGGCGGCAAGCCGGACCATGCGGCCGGTGTCGCCGCGGGCCGCGGCACGCGCCTCCTCGTAGTGCTCGGCTCGCTGGCGCGGCTGCTCCTCGTAGGCTGGCCAGCCGTGCTGTCGCGGCAGGCGGTCGAAGATCAGGTCGTAGATCCACCCCAACGCCTCATCCAACGGATCGGGAGTGGCGATCGGCGCGAGCAACTCGACCTCGACGACGCCGCCGGGCCCTGCGAGCACACGGCTGTCGGCGATGATGTCACCGGTCGGCGAAAAGACGCGGGCACGCACGGGGGCCTGGGAGACGAGACGGCGAAGCAGCCCCTGGGTGGAGTCGGTCGACAGCTCCTCGTAGTCGGCAGGCCCTATGGTGATCGCGTTCTCGCCGAGCGCGATCGCGACCAGGCCCGCCTGCATCTGGAGCGCATCCAGTTCGCTCTGAACCAGGCTCTTTTGATAGCGGTCGAGATAGGAGGCGCCGGCGAACAGCACCAGCAGCGGCAGCATGTTGAGCGCGAGGATGCGGAGCGTCAGCGGCGACCAGAAGCGGCGATGACGCCGGCGATGGCGCACCGGCGCAACGGCCGCCGCCGCCGGCTCGGCGGCCTTCAACGCCGGCGGTGCAACGACGCTCCGGTCGACCTCAGCCGTCATTCAACGTCGCGGTAGCGATAGCCGACGCCGTAGAGCGTCTCGACCTGCTGGAAGTTGTCGTCAATCGCCTTGAACTTCTTGCGCAGCCGCTTGATGTGGCTGTCGATGGTGCGGTCGTCGACATAGACCGACTCGCCATAGGCGGCGTCCATCAGGTTGTCACGGCTCTTCACGTGACCCGGACGCTGGGCCAGGGCCTTCAGGATCAGGAACTCGGTGACGGTCAGCGCGACCGGCTGGCCGTTCCAGGTGCACTGGTGACGCTGCTGGTCGAGGACCAGGGGTCCCCGGGTCAACACCTGGTCCTGGCCCGGCTCCTTGTCGGTCTTCGCCTCCTTCCGGCGAAGCAGGGCGCGGATCCGCTCGATCAGAAGGCGCTGGGAGAAGGGCTTCCGGATGTAGTCGTCGGCGCCCATGCGAAGGCCCAGCACCTCGTCGATCTCCTCGTCTTTGGACGTGAGGAAAATGACCGGCAGCGAGGAGGTCTTGCGCAGGCGTTGCAGCAGCTCCATGCCGTCCATCCGCGGCATCTTGATGTCGAGGACGGCGAGATCCACCGGGCGCTGGGAGAGCGCCTTCAGGGCGGATTCGCCATCCCCGTAGGTCTTGACGTCGAAGCCTTCGGCCTCGAGCGCCATGGAGATGGACGTCAGGATGTTCTGGTCGTCGTCGACAAGGGCGATGGTATGACGCACGGCTTCTGGCTCTCCCCGGGGCGGGACGCTGCTG